>JANOCA010000539.1:0-21461 GCA_031411915.1 Opitutaceae bacterium | reverse complement strand
CGCACCGGCGGCGGGCGCGCCGCCCGGGCCGCGTGCGGGAGGCGTATAGCCGAGCGAGGCTTGCAGCGCGCGGACCTCGGGGAGCTTGCCGGTCGAGCCCGTCGTGTCGTGGCCAAAGGGCATCACGATGATCGCCGGGACGGCTTTGCCCTCGGCGATGAGATTGTCCATGATCGTGTTGGCCATGCCGGTCTGCGTCCAGCCGCGCTCGTAATCGTTGGCGCCGTGCAGAAGGTAGATCACGGGATAGCTCCGGCCGCTCGTGCTGTAGCCCGGCGGCGTGTAGACGACCACGCGGCGCGCGGTTTTGTTTTCCTGATTGAGGTAGTGGTGCTCGGTCAGGTTGCCGTGCGGCACATCGCGAAACATCATCCACTCGGCTTCTTTGCCGGGAAGAGCGACCACACTCTTGTAGACACCGGAAGCTGGGCGGACGAAGGTGTTCTGCGGATCGGGTGTCGAGAAGCCGTCCACAACAAACCAGTATTGGTAGTAGCTCGGCGCGAGCTTCGGGGAAGTGTAGGACCAGACGCCGTTGTCGGCCTTGGTCATGTCGAAGCCGGCGGCGCCGTTGACGGGGACCTCGCCGAGCTTGGGAAAGTCGGTGAAAATCCGCACCGTCTTGGCGTTCGGGGCCTGGAGGCGGAAGGTGATCGTGCCGTTGGCGTTGACCTCGGGCGAGCGAGCGGCCGTGACGACGCTGGCCTCAACCCCGGGTCCGCGGCCGCCGCGACCGGGCCCGCTGCCGCCGGGGGGATTGTTGTTGATTTGGGCCTGGACAGAAACGACGGCGAAAGCGGTGAGCGCCGCCGCCGACAGTGAACGAGGGATGCGATTCATGGGGATTGATGGGGATGCCTGACGCGCGATCGCTCGCGCTTCACTTCGTCGCGGGCTTGTAGTCCTGCCAGAGCCACTCGAGCGCCGGCGCCAGGGTCTGCGCGCGGGCCGGGCGATCCACGTGGCCGGCTTCCTTGCAATAGACGAACTGGTAGGGATAGCCCTTCGCCTTGAGCACCTCGGCCATGCGTTGGTTGGCGATCACCCAGTTGCCCATGCCGGCACTGCCGGAGTTGGCGCCGTTGTCACGCTCACCCACCTGCAGCCAGAGGCGGAGCGGTTTGTTCGGCGTGGTTTTCGGGATGAAATTCTCGTGGTATTCCCACGCGCCGTGCGGCGCTTCGGGACCGTTGCGCAGATTTACGAACGTGCCGGAGAACACGAGCACGCGGCGGTAGAGCTCGGGGTGAAACCACGCCATCGAAAGCGCGGCCGCGCCGCCGGAGCTGCCGCCGAGCGTGGCGCGGGCGTTGGGATCCTTCGTGAAGGTCACGCCGTAATCCTTGGCGACGCGCGGCAGCACTTCCTCCTCGATGAACTCGGCGAATTTCCCGGACACAGTGTCGTATTCGACGCTGCGCTGATTGCTCGGCATGACCATGACCGCGACCATCACGGGCAGCCGCCGGTCGGCGATCATGTTGTCGAGGATCGCGGGCAGGTAAGGGGCGGGCTTTTGGTCGTGCAGGCCCATCGCGTCGTGGCAGAAGAGCAGCGGCGCGGGCGTGCCGGGGACATATTGCGCCGGGATGTAGACGCTGACCTCGCGCGTGGCGTCGGAGTTCACCTTGCCATCGCGGCCGGCCGCGGGCGGGAAGAATCTGTTGCCCGCGAGCGGCAGTTGAAACGTTTCGATGCGGCCCTTCGGCACGCCTTCGCGCGGCGCATTTTCCGGGGCGGGCGCATAGGGCGGAGCGAGCGAGTAGTCGCCGACACCCGCGCCGGGTTTCCATGGTGGCAGAGCGGCGAGCCGGGCGAGCGCGGCTTGATCTTCGGGAGTCAGGGGGCCACCGCGTCCGCCCCGGCCTCCCCGCGGCGCGCCGGGCGAGGCGGCCTGGGCGTCGTTTTGCGCCGACACCGAGGTCCACAGGGCGAATGCCGTGAAGACGACGGCAAGGAGCGGACGGCGCATGGCAGGCTGAAGACGCGCTAGACGTTTGCGAGCCGGCCAGTCGAGTCGCCGAACCGCTCGAGGCGTTGCGCGCCACCCACGCGATCCATCATGCTCAGATAGAGATTTGTGACCGGCTCGTCGTTGAACTTGGTGTAGCTGCCGGGTGTCAGCGTGCCGCCCGCGCGTCCCGCCAGGATGATGGGAAGGTTCGTGTGCGTGTGGCGGTTGCCGTCGGAGTTGCCGCTGCCGTAGACGATCTGCGAGTTGTGCAGGAGCGAGTTCCCGTCGACGTCTTTCGTGGCCTCCATCTTGTCGAGGAAATAGGCGAGCTGCTGGACATACCACAGGTCGATCTTCTCCACCTTATCGATCCAGTCCTGTTTGCCGCCGTGGTGGGAGAGGTTGTGGTGGCCGTCGTTGACGCCAATCTCGGCGAAATCGCGGTTGTTGCCATCGCCGGCGATCATGAAGGACGCGACGCGCGTGTTGTCCGTCTGGAACGCGAGGTGCAGCATGTCGAACATCAGCCGCACGTAGTCCGTGTAACTCGCGGGAATGCCGGCGTCGGGTGCGTCGACGTCGGGTTGCGGCCGCGCGGCGCGGGACTGCTCGGCGGCCTGGATGCGTTGCTCGATGTCACGCACGCCGGTGAGGTATTCGTCGACCTTGTCGCGATCGCGCCCGGACACCTCGGCGACCAAACGGCGCACGTCGTTCTGGATAAAATCGAGCACGGAGCGCTTCTGCTGCTGGCGGATGACGAGATTTTCCGCGCGCTCCTTGGGCGTGCCGGCACCGAACATCCGCTCGAACAACAACCGCGGGTTCACCTCGGGCGTAAGCGGCATGGTGGGCGAACTCCACGCGAGGTTATGCTGGTAAACGCAGGCGTAGTCGGTGTCGCACGTGCCGACGTTGAGGATCGTGTCGCAGGAAAGCTCGAGCGAACGGAAGGGCGTGAGCAGGCCGATTTGCTGCGCCATCACCTGGTCGGCGGAGACACCGGCGCGGAAGTCGGCGCCGTTGGTCTTTTTGATCCGCACGCCGGTGAGAAACGTGCCGTTGGCGCGCGCATGATCTCCGCCGCCGTCGGGGCCCGCGTTGGCCGAGAGGCACGTGAGCCCGCCGAGCACCTGAAGGTGCTGCCGGACATTGGCGAGCGGCGCGAGCGTGCGGTTGAGCGCGAAGTTCGCGCCTGTTTCCGCCGGCCAAAATGCCGACGGGATCGCGCCGTTGGGAAAGTAGAGGAACGCGGTGCGCAGCGGCGCGCCGGTGGCGGTCGTCGCGACTTGCCGGGCAGGGCCGGCGGCGGCCGCGAGCACGCGGGACGAGAACGATTCCAGCGCGGGGAGCGAGACGCCGAGGCCGAGGTTGCGGAGGAAGCGGCGGCGGTTCAGTGGGGAATTCATGGGACAGAAAGGGAGGTGACGGTTTTGACAGTCTCGCTCGCCGACCCGGCGTGCGGCGCGAGGCGGCGCTGTTGAAACGGCGCGGACTCGAGCGCGCCCAGGAGCAAGGTGGAGATGCGGCTGTTATCGCGGTCGAGCCGGTCGACGATCGCGTCGACCGTCGGGACGTCGTAGTATTCGACGCCGCGGCCGAGCACGTAGGTGAGGACCTTCTCGGTCAACGTGCGGTAGAATTCGACACGGTGCTTTTCCACGAGGGCCTGCTTGAGATCGCGCACCCCGTTGAATTTCTCGCCCGTGGCCATTTCGCCCGAAGGATCGATGGGCTGGCCGGCGTCGAGCGTGCGCGCGCGGCCGAAGGCGTTGAAACCCTCCATCGCGAGGCCGAGCGGATCCATCCGCTCGTGGCACGAGGCGCACTTGGGATCCTCGCGGTGTAGCGCGAGCAGCTCGCGCTGCGTGAGAGACTTTTCCTGCCCCTTTGGTTTGGCGTCCTCGAGCGAAGGGATGTCCGGTGGCGGCGGAGCGGGCGGCGCCCCGAGAATGTTTTCGAGGATCCACTTGCCGCGTTTCACCGGCGAGGTGCGCGTCGGATTCGAGGTGACCGTCAGCACGCTGCCCATCGTGAGCACGCCGCCGCGCACGGAGTCGGCCGGCAGCTCGACGCGGCGCATCTCGGGGCCCTTGACGTCCGCCAGGCCGTAGACGGGCGCGAGCGTTTCGTTGACGAAGGCGTAGTTGCTCTGGAGCAGTTCGAGCACGCTGCGATCCTCGCGCAGCACGTGATGGAAATACGCCTCGGCCTCCTGCTTCATCGCGAGGCGAATGTCGGTCGTGAGTTCCGTGCCCGGCGCAGGGCGCGGACGGCGGCCGAAGCCGCGGCCGGGGAAGTTCCCACGCGGCGGTCCGCCGGCAGGCGGTGCGCCGGCGAGAGCGGTCGCCGGCGGTGGCGGCAGCGGGGGCGGGGCGATCGCGGCGACCGTCTCACCGGCGGGCGCGGGCGGCGCTTCGGCAGCCATCACGACGGCCGAGTTGATCGAGATGTCGACCACGCCGCGCGACTGCAGCCACTGTCCGGCAAAGTTCTCCGCAAAGGCCTTCGCCTTCGGATCGGCCAGCAGGCGTTTCACCTGCGCGGTGAAATTCTTTCGCAGCTCACCGCGCGCCGCGAGCTGCGTCAGCTCGTCGTCGGGCAGCGAGGACCACAGCGCATAGGAGAGTCGGGCCGCGAGGCTATATTCATCGAGGCGCGCGAACGGTTGGCCTGCGACGGGCGCCTCCGTTTGCTCGCGGTGGAAGAGGAAATAGGGCGACGCGAGCACCGCGACGATGGCCTGCGCCAAGCCTTTCTCGAAGGTCGTTCCTGGCAACGAGTAGCTTTTCTCGGCGATCTCGACCAGCTGGTCGACGGTCGGGCTGTTGGCCGCGACCGGGCGACGGTAGGCCTTGCTCGCGAAACGCGCGAGCACCTCGCGTGCGTAAACGCGGCGTTCCGTCCGGTCCTCCGGCGGCTTCTCCCGCGTGTAGAACCGGCCATAGTTCGGGTGGTGCGCCCACTTCTCTTTTTCGAGCGGCCCGTCGAAGACCGCGAAGAGCACGCGATACTCCATCTTTGTGCGGAGCGGCTTCAGTTCGGGAAACACGGGAGTGAGCTCGCAACTGACGACATGATCGCCCGGCTCCCAGTTGAAGGTGAACGTGTCGGTGAAATAGTCCATATCGGCCCAGCCGTGTTCCTTTTCCATGATCACCTTTCCGTCGGCCTTCCACACCACGCGGCAGCGCTGCGGATCGACGGGCGAGGCTTCGCCGTCGAGCTTGGTGTTGAGCATGAGCCGATACTGGCCGGCGGTCTTGATCTTGAACGTGTGGCTCGTCGTGCGCGCTTGGTAATAGGAGTATTTCTCCGCGTTCTGCGTGCCGTCCGCGCTGACAAAATCGCCGCCGACGAGCATCTTCGTCGACATCACGACCGTGTCCATCGGCACGGCCTGATGCACGGCCAGCATCGCCGCCTCGATGAACTTCTCCATCCGCATCGGCGAGATGCTCATGACGTCACCGATGTTATCGAAGCCATAGCCGACGTCGTCCGGCGGCAGCATCGCCTCCGCGTCGAAGTCGGCGCCGATCAGATCGCGCAGCGTGTTGCGGTATTCGGCGCGATTCAGGCGACGGAGCGTCACGCGGCCGGGATCGGGCTTCGCGGGATCGAGGCCAAACGCGCCCGTGACAATCCACTGCTCGAGCGAACGCTGCTCCGCGGCGGTCAGTGCCGTCTCGCCGGGCGGCGGCATGATGTGCGAGCGGGTGTTGCGGAGGACTTTCAGCCAGAGATCCGGATTGTGGACGAGCTGGTCCGCTGTCGTCAGTGCGTCGAAGGCAACGCCGCCCTTCTTGGCACCTCCGCCGTGGCACTCGTAGCAGGTCTTCTCCAGGATGGGGGAGACGATGTTTTTGAATTCAGCCAGCGCCCGTTGGTCGCGCGCAGCGACGGCCGCGGGCAGCCGCGGGATGGCCGCCCCGAGCAGAAGTGCCGCGAGGCAGCAGGCCCGGGTCGGTTGGGAACGCAAAGAAAAGCTAAGAGATCGCCAGGGCACGGTGGGAAATGATGGCATAGTTCTGCCACGCAATGGTGGAAAACGTGAAGGAACCATAAGGCATAATCGATACTATAGCTTGAGCCATAACGTCGTGAATCAGGGCTTCGGTGGCGGGCCGGAAGGTGCCGCGCCGAGCGAGGCTTGAACGTAGGGCTCCTTCGGTTCGCTGGCCTTATAGCCCATCAGGGCGAGCATTTTTTCCGCGTAGCGCCGGCCAAACTGGCGATAACCGTCCGCCGTAAAATGCAGGCGGTCCGGATTGCACGGCAGGCCCGCCGAGGAAATCACGAAGGAATTGGGCAGGGTGCCGGGGAGGAGCTTCATGATCACGTTGGCGTTGGCTTTCTCGCCCCGGTGATCCGCGTTGACGACTTCGCCGGCGAGCAGCGGCACCTCGGCCGGCGTCAGGTTGAGATCGTTGATCAAGTCGCCATAGATTTTCTTCACCTTCCTGGGCCAGTCCTGATCTTCGAAGTTGGATTCTCCCTGATGCACGAGGATACCTTTGATCACGCCGTCGCGCTGCGCGATTTTTGCGAGCTTCACCAGATACTCGTAGGGATTCCCGTCGTATTCGTTGGCGATTCTCGGCTTCCATGCGTCCGCTGGCGGAAGGTTGGCAAGGTAGGTGCGAAAAGTGTCCTTGTCCCAAAGCTCGATCCTGGTGCCGGCGACCCCGACCTTCACAACGCCGACCCGGTATTTTTCAGGCAGGTTGGCCACCATCGTGCGGCCGAAGTAATCCACGAGCGAAATGCCACGGGTGCGGCGGGTGAGCGGAGGCACGGCGTCATACCACTGCCCCATTTTCCGGTCACGGGCGGGCGTATCGAAATCGGCCAAAACCTGAAACCGTTTGTCGACGGTGCGATCACGCTCCTCGATGCGGCCACCGCCTTCCATGTTCGACTGCCCGAAGCACAGGAAAACATGGAAGTTCGGATCCGGAGCGGCGAAGGCCGTCGCGGCGCACCCCCACAGCACCGCGAGCAGCCGTCGCGATCCGGAAATCCGGATGCGGCGGGCGCCGAAGACGTCGAACGCAGGCACGGAATTTAGAAGCTCACCGTCGTCGTGAACGTGATTCTCCGCGGGTCAGGGTTCACAAAGCTCGTCAGAATCTGCATCCGGGGGTTGCCGGCGAACAACTGGTTGGCCGTGAGCGTGGTGTAGGCGGACCCGAAGTTGCCCACTGGCCCGCTGCGGCCCCAGATCGGATCGAGATGGTTCAGGAGGTTGGTGACGTTGAGCTGGAACCGGGTCTGATACTTTCCGATCCGGCGGGTGTAGCTGGCTCCCGCCACGATGGAGTTTTTCCAGGCCGGCGGCGTCCAGAGGTAGTCGAAGGCCGCCTGGGTGGTCTGCAGGGTCGTCGGCGTGGTCGTGTTGAACTTGATCTGGGCATCGCGGTTGCCGTTCTTGCCGTGGCCGCGATATTGCATGCCCGCGTTCATGCGCAGGCCGCGCAGAAGGCCTTCGCGGAAGCTGTAGGCGCCCGTGACGTTGATGCGGTGGCGCACCTGGTTGTTTTCCAGCGCGCCGGTGGTGAGCCCGGTGAGGTTGTTGTCGATGTTGTTCAACGCGGTTTGAATCAGCGTCGGGTCGAGAATCGTCCGGCCATTCAGCACCTGGCCCTGCGTGGCCCGCGCTCCCGCCTCCCACTGGGCGCGGTTGGCGGCGACATACGCTTTCCGATCCTCGCTTTCCTTGATGATGTAGGAGACCGGGTGGGAATAGTTCATCGACAGCGTGATGTTGCGCGTCGGGTTCGCGACCAGCTCGACTTCCCAGCCTTCCAGGCGGCGGGAATTGGGATCCGAATACGCGAAACCTGACCCAGCGGTCGTCGTGGTCAGCGCCGGATCGGTGTAGCCCAGGTTGGTCCAGATGTTCGCGATATCGCCCGCGCTGCCGAAGCCGGCGGGGTTGTCCTCCTGCGTCGTCTTGTAGGTCGAGACGGTCAGGTAGGCCTTGCCGCCGGGAATCGCGTAGCGCAGGCCGAAGTCCGTGGTCTCGGAGTGGGTCAGCGGCGGGAGCGTGCCGTCGAGCAGCGGATTTTGCACGCCGCTCGACGGCGGCTGGTTATTCTCGGCGATGTTCACCACGAAACCCAGCGGCGCGAGCCACTTTCTGAACAACCCCGCCTGGCCCGCCCGCTCCGCGGCGAGCCGGAAGGGGTAGGCGACCGCACCGTAGGCGAGGGAGCTCACGGTTTCTTCGCGCTTGAAGGCGTTGCCGGCCGTCTGGAAACCGAGGAGGTTCTTGAAACCGCCCGCCGCGCCCGTGGAACCGGTGATGGTGGCGTTCAAGCGGGGCAGATTGGCGACGTCGACCACGTCGCGACTGTAGCTGGCGGTAATGGCGATCGATTCGTTGAAGAACGCGCTTTGCGAGGTCATCGACGCGCTCCGGACCCCGCGTTTCGTGATGTTGCCCGCGGTGTCGACATAAGCCCAGGTGCCCGGAACCTTGCCGTTGGGGTTGGTGAGAAGCGGCGCGTGGTCGACCCGAGGCGCATCCCAATACACGCGGTAAAAGAACCGGTTCGTGTTGTTGAACGGATCGGCCGACGTGGGATTGTCCGTCCGGCGCCACGCACTGGTGCGCGACTCGGAATTCGTTTCGCGGTCGCGCACGTTGAGGCTCAGGAGCTGCTTGTAGTCCCACCACTTCGGCACGAAGAGGCGATAGCTCGCCTGGCCAAAATACTCCCGGATGGCGTCCTGGCTGTAGATGTTGTTCTGCTCGACATCGGAATAAGTCCGGAGAAACCCGGGGTTGGGCTGCCCGTTGGGCCGCAGCCGGTTCACGTCGATGAGGTAAACATTGGGGCTGCCGTTGGACCAGATGGTGTTGTTGTCGAAATCGTTTTTCACAAAACCGACGCGCATGAAAAGGTTGCCGATGCGGTGCTCCACATTGAGGGAGGCGGTGCTGGCGTCGCGGTCCGCAAAGTTGTCCTTCGCCGCCTGGGTGAACTTCTTGTCGATGCCCGGGATGGCCGCGCGGCGCGCGGGGACCGCCAGCAGGTATTCGTTGCCAACGTAGGGGATGCGGATCGCGGCGCCGTTGATCCCGCGGGTGCGGTATTGGTTGCCGCCGTAGTCCTGCATGTCGCCCGTGATATGGTTATACACGAAAAAATTGGCCGCGCTGCCGTTGGCCCCCACGGTCATGCGCTCGAGGCCGACGGCGTTGAGGTTGGCGTTGCTGTTGGCGAGCAGGGCCGAGTTGTCGTTGTTGATCGTGACGCTGTCCCACAGGTTCTGCGCGTCGCCGCTGGTGATCGACCAGAGGTTGTTCCATTCGGCGGTCCGCTCGAATTCCGCGATGACGAGGGTGTTTTTTGTCAGCTTCGCGACGGCGTTGATCGTGAATGCATTCTTCAGCTTGTTCATGCCGCTCTGGAAGCCCGGGGCGTTCTGCGTCAGCGCGTTGAGCCGCAGCCCGAAGCGGTCCCAGCCCTTGCTGTAGTCGAGGGTGCCGCGGTAGCCATTCCAGTTGTCGAACTGACCGCTCATGCTGGTCGCGGTGGCGTTGAAGCGCGCGCGTTTGCTGCTGCTGCCCTGGCGCCCGCCGGGGCCGCCGTCGCCGAACATCGAGGTATCGGGCCCGCGCTGGAACTCGTAGCGCTCCGTGTTGTAGCTGTCGGCGGCGCCAAAGTTGATCGAGCCGTTGCGGGTGGGGAAGTTATCGGTCGAGGGCGCGCCCCGGACGATGTTCTGGTAAACGCTGATCGACGAGGGATCGGAGTTGGGCACCGACGTGCCCAGGTCGAAGCCGATGGTCCAGCTGCCGGCCTCGTTCATGTTCGTGATGTTGAAGTCGTCCATGAACTCCTTCGTCATGACGGAAATCGAGCCGGGCGTGATCGCGAGGGGCGTGTCGACGCGGCCGCCCGAGAGCGTGTTGCCCGCGGCGTAGCCCACGTCTTTGTTCGTGCTCACTTCAAAGGGGGTGAGCGCGACCACACCGCCCGCTTTCGCCTCGTCGGCCTCCTTCAGGCGGGCCTCGTCCGGGTCCAGCCGGCCGTTCTTGTTCCGGTCGTATTTGACGAGCGTGGAAGAGTCGGGGGCAGTCGAACTGGTCTGCCCGGGAAGCCGGGCAGCGGCGAGCATAGCCAACACAAGGACAACGCGGGTGAGGACCGCCGGCGGCGGGTTGGGGGTGGTCATGTTTTTTGGGGTGAGGAAGGGGCAGGAAACCGAGGGACGGCGCCACGTCTCCGGAACCCGCCAACAGGATACGCCGTGAAACCGTCCGCGTGGCGAGGAGGGGAATCGGGGCGCAAAACGCTGAGGGGCTGCAGCGGACGGGGGTGGGGAAGGGGTGGACTGAAACGCCGTCGGTAAAGATGGCGCGGGGGAGAACGAGGAGGTAGGGCGACGCTGACGGCGGCGTCAAACCGACATTGGTGCCGGGCGCGACTATTCCTTTAAGTCGTATTGCCCGCGGGTTGTCTTGCGCCGGCCGGCACGCCCCATCGACCACACCCCTGTGGATCAGGTCGCGCCGCTGGACGACCTCCACGCGCTGGTCTTCTTTTCGGACGGGTGGATCCTTTCTCCAGCGGGCGTCATGCGGTCGCCTCTCACTCCGCCGATATCATCAAGTCGCCAGCACCGCGAGCCCCGAGGCTTTCGGGCCTGGCCGCTCCCCGGCGCGGGGCGTGATGCCACCGGGCGCAGGTGGCCCGGGAATTCTCCGCGGAAACTCAGGCCGCCGCGATCTTCGGCGTTTCCGCCATCGCCGCGTCGAGTGACTTCAGCATCGCGGCGATCGTCTCGTCGGTCTCGTCGCCCATGTTCGAGATGCGGAAGGTCTTTCCCTTGAGCTTCCCGTAGCCGCCATCGATGACGAGCTTGTGCTTCGACTTGAGCGTCTTGTTCAGCGCGGCGAGGTCGAGGTTCAGGGTGTTCGCAAAGCAGTTCAGCGTGACCGAGCCGTAGCCTTCCTTCGGGAAGAGCTTGAAGCCTTTCGCGAACACGAAGTCGCGCACGGTCTTGTTCAGGCGCGCGTGGCGGGCGTAGCGGGCCTCGAGACCCTCGGCCTTGATGTCGTCGAGCTTCGAGCGGAGCGCGTAGAAGAGCGAGACGACCGGGGTGCTCGGCGTCATGCCGGCCTCGTGGTTCTTCTGGAATTCGACGAAGTCGAAATAGTAGCCGCGGTCAGTCATCGTCGCGGCGCGATCGAGCGCCTTCTTCGAGACCGAAAGGAAGGAAAGGCCGGGCGGCAGCGCGAAGGCCTTTTGCGAGCCGCTGATGAGGACATCGATGCCGAGTTCGTCCTTTTTGATCGGCAGCGCGCTGAGCGAGCTGACGGTGTCCACGATCGCGATGACATCGGGGAACTCGCGCACGACCTTCATGATCGCGGCGAGGTCGCTCATGCAGCCGCATGAGGTCTCGTTGTGGATGAGGGTGAGGGCGTCGTAGGCGCCGGTGGCGAGTTCCTTGCGCACGGCCTCGGGATCGACGGGCTGGCCCCATTCGAACTTGAGCGCGGTGGCCTGCTTGCCGCAGCGGAGCGCGACATCATACCACTTGTCCGAGAAGGCGCCGTTCATGCAGTTGAGCACCTTCTTTTTCACGACGTTGCGGATCGAGCCTTCCATCACGCCCCACGCGCTGCTGGTCGAGAGGTAGACGGGGTCCTTGGTGTAGCAGAGCGCCTGCAGCTCCGGCTGCATGGAGTTGTAGAGCGCGACGAAGTCCGTGCTGCGGTGCCCGATCATGGGCTGCGACATGGCGCGGAGGGTTTTCTCCGAGACGGCGATGGGACCGGGAATGAAAAGTTTATAGCTCATGAGGGATGCGCGTAGGCGCCCGAAAAGTGTTTGTGCGGATGAACGCGTCAACCTTGATTCATGTTTAAGCATGTCGCAGCCCTGGCTGAAGAAGAAGGTCAACGCCCTCGAACTCTACACGATCGATCTCATCTACGGGCGGCGCGCGGGCGCGGCCGCGGCGGTCTATGGCGCGTTCCTGCAGGCGCTCTCCTGGCTGTTCAGCGGCATCGCGCAGTCGCGCCTCTGGCTCTACCACCACCGCATCTTCCACGATCAGCCGCTGGGCTGCCTCGTGGTGGTGGTGGGCAACCTCACCGTCGGCGGCACGGGCAAGACCCCAGTGGTGGAGAAATTCGCGCGGGCGCTGCGCGACCGCGGCCGGCGCGTCGCCATCCTCAGCCGCGGCTACAAGAGCAAGTCCCAGCCGCTCTGGAAAAAACTCTGGTATCGGTTCACGCACACTGAGGAGCCGCCGCCGCGCATCGTGAGCGATGGGAAAACCGTGCTGCTCGACAGCGAGCAGGCGGGCGACGAGCCCTACATGCTCGCGAAAAATCTCCCCGGCGTGATCGTGCTCGTGGACAAGAACCGCGTGAAGGCCGGCGAGTATGCGATCAAGGAATTCGGCTGCGACACGCTCGTGCTCGACGACGGCTTCCAATACCTGCCGCTCAAGGGCAGCCTCAACCTCCTGCTCGTGGACAAGACCAATCCCTTCGGCAACGGCCACCTGCTCCCGCGCGGCATCCTCCGCGAGCCCATCAAGCACCTGAAGCGCGCGAGCTATGTGTTCCTCACCAAGTCCAACGGCCAGCGCGATCCCGAGCTGGAAAACCTGATTGCGACGCACAATCCCGCGGCCGACATCATCGAGTGCGCGCACCGACCGCAGTTCCTGCGGCGCTTCGGCGTCGCGGAAGGCATGCCCGGCGCGCGCGAGGACCTGGCGTTCCTGAAAGGGCGGCGGGTCTTTGCGTTCAGCGGCATCGCCACGCCGGAAAGTTTTGAAAAATTCCTGCGCGACTACGGCGCGCTGCTCGTCGGCCGCGAGCGCTTCCTCGATCACTACCGCTTCGACCACGAGGACCTCGCGGGGCTCTTCGAGCTGGCGCAACGCGAGCGCGCGGAGTGCCTGGTGACGACGGAGAAGGACGCGGTGCGCATCGCCGCCGATTTCGGCTGCCCGCTGCCGCTCTACTATCTGCGCCTCGAGATCGAGATCCTGCGCGGCGCGGCGGATTTCGACGAGGCGGTGGGGCGGATCTGCTTTCCGCAAAAGGGGAGCCGGGCGGGATGGGGACGAGCTGAGAGCTGAGAGTCTAGAGCTAACAGCAGAACCCTGCGAAACGCGTCTGTCTTTCTGACTCTCAGCTCTAAACTCTCAGCTTCACCTCGCTCGACCGCCTTTCCCCTTGCGGCACTGCTAGGCCGCGCTGTTAGTTCTCGCTCCCATGATTATTGATCCGCGCTTCATGCAGCTGGCCGAGGGCCTCACCGGATTCTCCACGGCGCTTGAGGCCGGCGAGCGCGTGCTCATCGACGCGTTCGACGTGCCCGAGGCGATGGTCATTGCCCTCATCCGCGCCACGCGCGCCCGCGGGGCTCATCCCTACGTGCAGATCCACCGCGCGCGCGTGACGCGCGAGATGTCGCTCGGCGCCGAGGAGGCGCAGTTCGCGCCGCACGCCGAGATCGAGCTCGCGCGCATGCAGAAGATGGACGCCTACATCGCGCTCCGCGGCTCCGACAACATCTTCGAGGCGTCCGATGTGCCGTCCGATCGCGTGCAGCTCGTCTCGCGCCTCATGAAGCCCGTGCTCGACCACCGCGTGGGCAAGACCAAGTGGGTCGTGCTCCGCTGGCCCACCTCGGCGATGGCGCAGCAGGCGAGCATGAGCACCGAGGCGTTCGAGGACTTCTATTTCAACGTCTGCACGCTCGACTACGCGCGCATGATTCCCGGCATGAAGGTGCTCGCCGATCTGATGAAGAAAACGGATCGCGTCCACCTCCTTGGCCCCGGCACCGACCTGCGTTTCTCGATCAAGGGCATCGGCGCCCAGCCCTGCGGCGGCTTGCGCAACATCCCCGACGGCGAGGTCTTCTCCTGCCCGGTGAAGGACAGCGTCGAGGGCTTCATCCAATACAACGCGCCCACCGTCTATCTCGGCGCCTCGTTCGACAACATCCGCCTCGAGTTCAAGCGCGGCAAAATCGTCAACGCCACCTCGAGCAATACGAAACGCCTGAACGAAATCCTCGATAGCGACGACGGCGCGCGCTACATCGGCGAGTTCGCGATCGGGTTCAACCCGCACATTTTGCAGCCGATGCGCGACATCCTCTTCGACGAGAAGATCGCGGGCTCCTTCCACTTCACGCCGGGGCAGGCCTACGACGGCGTGGGCAACGGCAACAAGTCGCAGGTCCACTGGGACATGGTCTGCATCCAGCGTCCGGACTACGGCGGCGGCGAAATCTGGTTCGACGGCAAACTCATCCGCAAGGACGGCCTCTTCGTCCCCAAGGCGCTGCACAAGCTGAACCCGGACTACTTGCTTGGCAGGTAGGGCGGCCACTCCGCTGGCCGCCGAGGCGCGGAACGGAGTCCGCGCCCTACCGATTTGCGAAGCCATGTTCAAAGACTTCATCCAGGCGCTCCCGAAGACCGAGACGCACCTCCACATCGAGGGCGCGCTGCCCTACGAGCTGCTGTGCGCGTGGGACCCGCTGCGCTGGCCAGCCGACCCGGCGTTCCGCGCGCGCAGCTATCGCTACGCGACGTTTCCCGATTTTGAGCAAATCCTCCTCGACCACGCGCTGCCGTGGTTCACGAACGCCGAGCGCTACCATGAGGCAGCCAAGGCAATCTTCGCAAAACACGTCGCGCAAAACGTGCGCTACGTTGAGACGAGTTTTCATTTGCCGGTGACGGGCTTCATCAACGTCCCCGGCCCGGAGATCATTGCGGCGATCCGATCGGCGGCACCGGCGGGGCTCGAGGTGCGCGTGTTTGCCGGGATGCTGCGTTCCGACATCGTAGGCGCGCTGCGGCTCGTGATCGACCAAGTGCACACGTGGGCGGATCTCGCGGGCATCGATTTGCACGGACACGAGACGATGCCGACGCCGGCGGAGACTGCGGCCGTGTGGGCGCGCGTGCGGGCGGCGGGCAAGGTCACGAAATGCCACGCGGGCGAGTTCGATGGCTCGGCGCGCGTGCGCGAGGCCATCGAGGTGCTCGGCGTGCGCCGCATCCAGCACGGCGTGCGCGCGATCGAGGATCCGGCGGTGGTGAAGCTCGCCGCCGACACGGGCACGACCTTCGACGTGTGCCCGCTCAGCAACGTCGGCCTGCGCGTGGTGCCGTCGGTGGCCGCACATCCGATTCGTCGCCTGATGCAGGCGGGCGTGCGCTGCACGGTGAGCACCGACGACCCGCTGAGCTTCGCCAACTCGATCACCGAGGAATACACCGCGCTTGCCGCCGAGGCCGGCTTCACGCGAGCCGAGCTGGCCCAAGTGGCCCGCAACGGCTGGGAAGTCGCCAGCGTGCCCGGCGCCACGCGCGCCGCGATGATCGCGACGATTGATCGGCTCGCAAAATCGTAACGCGTCGGGGATGATCCCTGACCACCATGAATCACACCTACACCGTCCCCGAGGGCGTCCGCGCCCTGCGGGCCGACAAGGCGCTCGCGCTCGCATTTCCCGAGCACAGCCGCACGGCGCTGCAGCGGGCGTTCGACGCCGGGCACGTCACGCTCCGCGGCGCCGCGATCAAGCGCGATGTGACGGTGGCGGGCGGCGCCACGCTTGAGTTTTCGTTTCCCGACACCGTGCCGATGGAGATCAAGGCGGCGGACATCGCGCTGGATGTGATTTTCGAGGACAAGCACATGCTCGCGATCAACAAGGCCTCGGGCATGGTCGTGCATCCGGGCGCGGCGACGGGCGAGGACACGCTCGTGCATGCGCTGCTCGGGCACTGCGCGGATTCGCTGAGCGGCATCGGCGGCGTGGAACGCCCCGGCATCGTCCACCGTCTCGACAAGGAGACGACCGGCGTGATCGTCGTCGCGAAGACCGACAAGGCCCACCGCGCGCTCGCGGATCAATTTGCCACGCGCAGCCTGAAGAAATTCTACGTCGCGCTCGTCGCCGGCGTGCCGCAGCTCCTCAGCGGCAAAATCGACAGCGCGATCTCGCGGCACCCGACGCACCGGCACCGCATGACGATCGGAGAGGGCGGCCGCCCGGCGCGCACGGATTGGGAGCGCGCCGAGGGCTTCGGCGACATCGCGGCGCTCGTGCGCTGCCAGATTTTCACGGGCCGCACGCACCAGATCCGGGTCCACCTGAAATCGCTCGGCCACCCGATCATGGGTGATCCGCTCTACGGCTGGAAACCCGACGCGCGTCTCCCGGTCCAGCCCGCACGAGTGATGTTGCACGCCGAGCACCTCATCCTCACGCACCCGATCAGCGGCAAGGAACTCGACCTGCGCGCCCCGCTCCCGGCTGATTTCAAGGCGATGATCAAGCAGCTGAAGAAGGCGGCAAAGCCTGTCGTGAAACCCGCGCCGAAGCCCAAGCGGCCGGATGAAGACTTGGTCGCGAATCGCGGGCTGCGGGTGTAGCGGTAGGCGATGGCCGGTGTCTTGTGGGTCGGCCTTTACGCCCGACATTTTCCGAATGTCGGGCATGAAGCCCGACCTACAGGGCTTCATCCGCCAAGCCGTAGCGGAGATTGTAGAGAGAATTGCGGAAGCTGGAAAAACGCCCGAGTTCGGCGACGGCGATGAGGGTGACGAGGGCGGTGGGGAATACGTCGGCGCGGGCAGCGGGCAGGCCGGGGATGCGCTGGCGCTCGGCGAGGGGCAGGGTGGCGAGCCAGTCGAGCAGCTCCCGCATCTGCGCGAGGGTCAGGACCGGATCGGTTTGATCGAACGACTGGCCGCGGCGCGCGCCGAGGATGGCGCGGGCGGTGGCCACCGTGCCGCCGGTTCCGATCGCCTCGGCGGAGGGATCGAGCGGAAATCCGGCTCGGGAAAACTCCGTGCGCACGTGCGCGGAGATTTTCTCGCGAGCCTCGGCTGAAAGCGGTGCGGCAGGATCGGCGACAAATCTTTCCGTCAAGCGCACGCAGCCGAGCTGGAGGCTCACGGCCTGGGTGATGCGCCGGTCGCGAAACGCGAGGCACTCGAGGCTGCCGCCGCCGAGATCGAAGACATAAAAGTCGCGCAGGCCGCGCAGTGCGGGATCGCAGGTGAGGCCGCGGCCGATGAGGTTGGCTTCCTCGTCGCCGGTCAGGATGCGGATCGCATGGCCGGTGGCGGCTTGCACGCGCGCGCGGAAATCGGCGCCGTTCCGCGCGTCGCGCACGGCGCTCGTGGCGACGAGGAGAATTTTGCCGGCGGAGAAGCGGTCGGCGTCGGCGAGCAGCGTGCGGATGGATTCGAGCCCGCGCGCCATGCCGTCCTCGGTCAAACGCGGCTCAGCCTGGCTGATGCCCGCGCTGATGCGCGCATCGAGCGAGTGCACATGCAGCGGGATGATCGTGCCATCGGTGCCGCGCACGGCGACGAGCACCTTGATCGAGTTGCTGCCGATATCGATGACGGCGAGGGAAGGGGAACTAGCCACAAGACACAGAGGACACAGAGAAAGCCGGGGCTTCAAGAAATCCCCCGTTTCTTTGGGGCGCATCTCAGTTTTTTGCAGCCCGGCGGGCTGCCAGAAAGTAGCCGGGGGTCGAGTCGGCGAGACCACCGGGTAGGTGTGGTTTTCACCCGCACCCCGGCAGGGGTGCCAGAGCGGGAACCGTCCCGCGCGCGAATGGGAGTTGACGCGCTTCTTGCACCCCTATCGGGGTGCAGGGCTATCGACACGCAACCGGGGGTTTCGCCCAACCTCAACCCCCGGCTAATTTCTTCCAGCCCTTCGGGCTGAAGACTCCCGACCGGAAAACCGAGATGCGCCCGTGCCTCTGTGGTTCACAAAACAAAATCCACCGGCGCGATCAGGAGGACAAATTCGCCCTTGAGGCTGGCTTTGGCGAGGAGCGCCTGCACGTCGGCGGCGGCTCCGACCCAGAAGGTCTCGTGCAGCTTGGTCACTTCCTTGGCCACGCAGATCACGCGCGCGGGGCCGAGGGTGGCGACGATTTCGTCGACGGCCTTGTCGATGCGGTGGCAGCTTTCGAAGAGCGCGAGCGTGTAGGCGAAGTCGCGGTGCTTCTCGAGAAACGCGATGCGCGCCGCGCTCTTGGGCGGGAGAAAACCGACGTAGAGAAAGCCGTTGCTCGGCAGCCCGCTCGCACTGAGCACCGCCGTGAGCGCGCTCGGGCCGGGCACGGGCACGACAGGCAGCCCGCGGCGGCGGCACGCGCGCACGACGCGGAAACCCGGATCGCTCAGCGCAGGGGTGCCGGCGTCGCTGACGACGGCGACGGACTTTCCCGCGGCTACGAGGTCGGCGAGTTTTTCAGCGGCCTCGATCTCGTTATGATCGTGATAGGCGGTGAGATCCTTTCGCAGGCCGAGGCGTGTCAGCAGGCCGCCGGTCGTCCGCGTGTCTTCGCACGCCACGAGATCGACGCCGCCGAGGATGGCGCGCGCGCGGTCCGTGAGGTCGGCGAGGTTGCCGATGGGCGTGGCCACGACGTAGAGGTGGCCGGGCTGAGGGGTGAGGGAGGCGTTGTCGGGCACGCGGACAGGGAGAAAGAATAAAGGAGAAGGGAGAAGGAAAAACCCGGCGGTCGTTCCTGCTCCCTTCTCCTTTCACCTTTCTCCAGCCGCCAATGGCGGCATCAGCTCAACGCCCCGTGGGCTGGCCCATGCCGGGGATCTGGCCTTCCCAGCCTGCGGGGCGACTCCACGGAATCGAGGTCTGCTTGGGCGAGTTGGTGCTGCAGCCGGCGAGGATGGCGCCAATCGAAAGAAGCAGCACCGCAAGGAGGGGGCGTCGGAGAGAGTTCATTGCGGACGGATCAAAACGGCGGAATCGCCTTTCTGCAAGGCGCCACGCAAAGTATCCGGCACGACTTGGGCGACGGAAAAATTGGCGCGGACATCGCTGATTTGGACCGTCGCGACGGCCGTGGATCCGTGGCTGACGCTCAGCTGATGGCCGAGCTGGGCGCCCCGGAGGGTGCCGAAGTTGAGGACCACAAACGCATTGTCGGGCCCTACCGTCAGGACCGTGGCGCGCCCGGCGCGGCTGGCAAACACCGCCGTCGAGGCGCCGACGGTCGCGGGGGCAGCGGCACCTTCGCGCGCGGTGGCGAGCTGGCGCTCGAGCTCGGCGATGGCGGCTTTGTAGCCCGCGACGGTCTCGGGCGAGACTTGGGCGGCGCGGCTGTCGTCGAGATCGCGTTTCAGCGCGGTCACTTCGTCGGAGAGGCCGCGGGCGGTGGCTTCGTAGAAGGCGAGCACGTCCTTGGTCTGACCGAGATCGCGATCGAGTTCGCGGGCGCGGGTGTCGGCGGCGGTGAGCTGGACGCGGGTCGCTTCCACACTGGAGCGAATCGCGGCCAGCTCGGCGTCGAGCTGGCCGGTGCGCGCCTTGAGCGAACCGGTCTGCTCATGGGCCGCGGCCAGATCCGTGTCGAGCTTGGTGGCGCGGGTGTGGGCGTCGCTGAGGCGCTGTTCGAGGATCTGCTTGGAATTGCTGATGCGGAAAAACAGCGCCGCCGACACGCCCGAGCCCAGCACCGCGATGACGCAAAGGATAATCGGCAGGCGGTGCATGGGGGTGGGAGTAGGTCGGGGTTTATCCCCGACATGTGTCGGGCCTAAAGCCCGACCTACACGGTCAGTCGATAGGTCGAGGCGGTCACATCGGCCTTGGCGCGCTTCTTCACGCGGCTGCTTTTGTTGGCGGCGAGGTGCTCGAGGATCTTGAAGGCCAGCTCGGCGTGGTCGGGCGCGCCGGCCTTGGCGGCGAGCTGCTCGGCGGTGAACGGTTCGCCGGGCGCGGCCTTGAGCGCGGCGACGAGCTTGAGCTTCAGCGCGATGACGCCGCCGGCGGCCTTCTTGCCCGCCTCGACGCCGGGCTGGTGGTAGGCGTTGATGCCGACGAGCGAGGCGTAGAGGCCGGTCACGCGCTCGTAGAGCGCGATCAACATGCCGAGCGAGCGCGGCGAGATGTCGGGCAGCGTGAGCGTGATCGAGTGGCGGTCCTTTTCGCTGAGGGCGTCACGCGTGCCGAGAAGGAAGCCTTGGAGGTAGTCGCCCGCCGTGACGCCCGGCTCGACCTCGAGCGAGGTCTTGGCGTCGCGATCCTTGAGCACTTCGATGAAGGTCACGAAGAAATTGTTCACGCCCTCGCGGAGCTGCTGCACGTAGGCGTGCTGATCGGTCGAGCCTTTGTTGCCGTAGACGGCGATGCCTTGGTTCACGACCTTGCCATCAAGATCGAATTCCTTGCCGAGCGACTCCATCACGAGCTGCTGGAGGTAGCGCGAAAAGAGCAGCAGCCGATCCTTGTAGGGCAGGACGACCATGTCCTTGGCGCCCCGGCCGTCGGTCGCGAAATGCCACGCGAGCGCGAGCAGCGCGGCGGGATTTTTCGCAGTGACGGTGCCGCGCGTGACCTCGTCCATCGCGGCGGCGCCGTCGAGCATCGCCTGGATGTCGAGGCCTTGGAGCGCGGCGGGTAGCAGGCCCACGGCGCAGAGTTCGCTCGTGCGTCCGCCGACCCAGTCCCACATCGGGAAACGCGCGATCCAGCCCTCGGCTTTGGCGACGTGGTCGAGCTTTGAGTCGACGCCGGTGACAGCGACGAAGTGCCTCGCGTGATCGAGGCCCGCGGCCTTGAAGACGGCGATCGCCTCGAGCATGCCGTTACGCGTCTCGGCGGTGCCGCCGGACTTGGAGATGACGACGACAAGCGTCTTTGCGAGCTGGCCGCGCAGGCCGCCGAGCACGTAGTCGATGCCATCGGGATCGGTGTTGTCGAAAAACGCGACGTCGAGCTTGTCCTTGCGCGGATTGCCGAGCGCGTGCGCGACAAGCTGTGGCCCGAGGGCGGAGCCGCCGATGCCGATCACGAGGAGGTTTTTGAATTTCCCCTTGGGCCCAGCGACCGTCCCGGCGTGGACCTTGGCGGTGAAGTCCTTGATCGCTGCGAGCGTCGAGACGATCTCGTTCGACAGATCGAGGGCCGGTGCGAGCTCGGGTTTGCGCAGCCAGTAGTGGCCGACCATGCGCTTCTCGTCGGGGTTGGCGATGGCGCCGCCCTCGAGGTGTTTCATCGCGGCAAACGCGTCCTGCATGCGCGGCTCCATGGAGGCGAGCCAGCCGTCGGGCATCGGCAGCCGCGAGAGATCGAGCGAGACGCCGAGGTCGGCGTGGTGGTAGAGTTGGGCTTTGAAGCGGGACCAAGTCGACATGGTGGCGCCGAGCATCCAGACGCGCCCCGCAGGCGCAAGCACGCCGGCGAATCTCGCGGCGCGGAATGCCCCGCCCGCCGGGAGCGGAGGTCACTTGCCCGCGGTCCGCTCCGGCTCGACGCGGATCAGCCAGGTCCAAGTTTTTCCCGGCGCGAGATTGATTTGGCCGGTGTGGCTGTTGAGCGAGTTGTGCAGACCGATGAAGGGCTCGGGACAGAAATAGCCCTCGGCCGTGCCGCCCCAGAGGTTGAATTGGACGAACGGCTGGGCCGGCGTGGAGTGCGCGCGATGGCTCACCCTGACGCCCAGCCCG
>JANOCA010000538.1:0-2605 GCA_031411915.1 Opitutaceae bacterium | reverse complement strand
GCTCTACATGGCCGCGGTGGCCGCCAGCCAGCACAACCCCGTGCTCAAGCCGTTCTACCAGCGCCTGCGCGCCCGCGGCAAACCCGCCAAGGTCGCCCTCGTCGCCGTCGCCCGCCGCCTCATCGAGCTGCTCAACCTCCTCCTCAAAAATCCAAACTTTGTCCTAGCCGGCTGACACCGTTGCTACTCAGAAGCCCGTCTGCACCGAGAACGAGCCGCGGTGCGCGACCTTGTCGCGGTTGCGGATGTCCGCGGCGTAGCCGAGGGTGCCGCTCCACGTCTTGGTCAGCGACATGGTGAGCGCGCCGCCCAGCTCGAGGCCACGGCCGTCGCCATCCTTGACCGCGATGGCTGTCGGGCGCGTGAAATTGTCCGCCAAGCGCCCGGCCACGGTGCGATCCGAGGAACCCACCTCGCCGTGCCACGCGGCGCGCAAATCAAGCCGTGCCGTGCGGCCGGCGAGCATGCAGGTGCTCGCGAAATCCACACCCACGGCGGCGCGCGAGCTCTTGGCCTCCTGCTCGGCAAACTCGAACGCGAGCGCCGGCACATCCTTCTCCGAGTAAGGATCGAGTTTCACGCGCTCGGTGCGCAGGCCGAACCACGGGCGCAGGCTGTTGTTGCCGCCGAGATCCGCCGCCCACGCGGCCTTGATCCCCGCGCCCCAGTGATCGCCGCCGGATTTGCCGTTGGTGCGGAAACCGCCGAACGCCGTCCCGCGGTGGATGCCCTTCAGCGTGAGCGAACCGTAGCTCGCATCGATCAGCAGCGACACCGGACCGCCGCGCCAGACGCCGTAGAGCCGGCCCGCCGCATCCTCGATCGTGTAGTCGCCCTGCCCCACCGTGACCTTGGTGTTGAGCCGGCCGACATCGAGCGCGCCACCGAGGAAAAAGCCGTCGCTCACCCGCGCGTCCACGCCCGCCGTGATGACCTGCGCGGTGTAGTTGAATTTCTGACGCCAGCCGTCCTTGGCGCGATTGCCGTCGCCGTAGTTGAAAGCAGCGTAGGCATCCAGGCGCTTCGCCGGGCGGTTCGAAACCGCGAGCTGGCTGGCGCGCGCGTCCGCGGCGCTCGTCGCAAGCCCGCGCAACGCGAGCGCCGCGCTGCCCTGCGTCGCGGCGAAGCCGAGCGGAATCTCCGGGTTGAGCTGCTCCGTGATGACGCTGGCGAGGAGGGCGTGGGTCTTGGCCGTCGGGTGAATATCGTCCCAGAAAACGTAGCTGTTAGGATCCCCCTGGCCGCCGCCCTGCGCGGCGGGCGAAAGAAACGAGGACGTGGCGTTGGCGTAGCCCAGCGCCCGGAAATCGAGCGCCACCCGATCGAGGATGCCCTGGAGGTCGACATAGACGAGGTTCACGTCCGCCGCCGCCGCGGCGAGGCCGGCGAGGCGCGTGCGGAGCTGGCCGTTGAAGGCATTGGTCGCGCGCAGGCCGAAAGACGCACCGGCACCGCCCGCTCCGCCGGAAGCCAGCGAGCGCGGCGTCGCGCCGAGGTTCGGCATGCCGGCCACCACGAGGTTCTTCGCGCCGAGCCCGATCAGGGCCTGCACGTTGGCGGCGACGGCTTGTGCGACGTTGAAACCCGCGGCGTCGAGTGCCGCCGGATTCGTCGGCGTCGTCGGCGCAGTGAGCACGGGGATGAGATCGTTCGGCCCGGCCAGAACTGTGAAAAGGTCAGTGCGCGCTGGCGTTATGCCGCGTTGCTGGAACAGGCCGACCTGCAGGCCGAGTGACGGCGGCAGGGCGTTGGCGCCGCCGGCATTGGCGCCGCCGAAAGCGAAGTTGAGGCTGCTGCGCACCGCGAGCGGCGTCGCGGCGGCGAGTGCGAGGTTGTTGCCCAGCAGCTCGGTGAAGACCCGGCCGTTGGAGAAGCGGCCTTGGAAATAGGGCGCAGGCGGGTTCGCCGCGCCGAGGGCGCTGGTGACGGCGAAAATATTGCCGCTGTCACTCAGGCTGTCGCCAAACGAATACTGGTTGGTGAAGGTGCGGTTCTGCGCGAAGGCCGACGCGGCCAGCGCCAGACCGGAGATCGCGGCACGGGTGAAGGACAAGGTTTTCATGGGTGCGGGGGCGCGACGGAAACAGGCGCGGGCGTGATGCGCAAGCCGGCGACGGCCGTTGGAAGTAGGGCGAGTCAGAGGAGACCGTCTCAAAAGGGTCCGCTGGCAACAGTGAAGGTGGAGGAGCGGAGCGAAGGATTTTTCGCGCGGTTCGGGCGCGGGCGGCAAAAGCGCCGCTTACGCGGCCGCGAGCACGGCGGCGGCCGCCCCATCCGGCCCGCGCGGCGCGCTCGCGCTCGCGCGCCAGGATTGATAGAGCACGCGCAGGTTCGCGGCGGCGCAGAGGAGCGACCATTGCGTGCGCACCGCCTCCAGCCCCCAGACGGTGAAGCGGCGGAACCCGTCGTGCTGCTTGATCCGGGCGAAGCAGGGCTCCGCGAGCCCGGCGCGGCGGCGGTAGCGGGCCTGGCCCGCCGGCGTGCGCAGGCGCGCCCGCATCGCCTGCACCACGGGGGTGTGGGGATGCACTTCGATTTGCCGGCCTTTCGGATCGCGGGTGCACTGGGCGCGCACGGGGCAGTCGTGATGATGGCAGCGGTAGCG
>JANOCA010000537.1:0-10482 GCA_031411915.1 Opitutaceae bacterium | reverse complement strand
GGCTCACCCGGCGTGCCGGCCACGGGAAAATGAAACCGGTGGTAGTCCACCGGGCAGAGCCGGGAGATGAGCATCGCGCCGCCGGCGAATTTCTCCGCGAGCGCGGTGTCGCGGAACAGCTCGGCCAACGTGAACTTCGCGCCCTTAACGTAGAACCCCGGCGCCGCGTCCACATCCTGAAACGCGAGATGCCGCCCGTCGGCCGGAAACACCGCGACCTTCTCGCCCTCCGTGATCGGGCGCGCGCCGGGCTTCAGCGCGCGGTAGAAAAACTCGTTGAACGTCTTGTAGTCGAAGGGCGACTTCGCGAACTCATCCACGTCGACGTCGTATTTCGCGACGAACGGCAGGATCCGCAGCGCGCTCTCGGGCTTGCGCATCTTGTGGCCATACCACTGCGAGAAAAACGCCCGGCGGATGAGGCCCCAGACGAACATCCGCCCGATGGGATTTTCGTAGGCCAGCCGCATCCAGCGCTCGCCGTAGATGTGCTCGGTCTTCACGACTCGGGCGTGGCGGTCGAAATAGCGGATGGGCTCGGCAGGCATGGCGGCACTGTGCGGTGCGATGGGCCGACCTCAACGCGCTTTTTCCGAGTCCCTGGCGCATAGGGCATCTCAGTTTCTTGCCGACTCAGTGAGCAAGATTGCCGCCGATGCGGCGGGCTTTTGTGGGGCGGGGTTTATCCCCGCCGTGACTTGGCGGGGATAAACCCCGCCCCACAGCTGCAAGAACCTAGGATGCGCCCCTAGCGCATGCAGCGGCTCGCCGGCCAGCGGCGGCCCTCCAACCAGAAGCGACCGAAAGTTGTTTGCAGATCACCTCGACCGGAAGATCTCGCTCGCGAGGCACTCAAGCACCAGGGTGCGCAGGCCGTAGCCGTCCTTCTTCACCGCCTCGAAGATCTCCTCGATCACGTAGTCGTCGGCGGCTTCCATGTGGCGGCCCGTGGCGTAGCTGAGGAACTGCCTGATGAGGTGCCGCGTGAAAATGTCCTGCCGGCCGGAGACGAGGATGCGCTTGAACCCGTGGAAATCCTCGTAGGTCTCGCCGGAGTTGAACTCGCCGCTGGAGTCCACCGGCGGCGCGGGCGCGTTGCCCTTTGGCTTTGGATACGTCGTGCGCCAGCGGCCGATGGGATCGAAGTTCTCGAGGCTGAAGCCGAGCGGGTCGATCTTGCGGTGGCACTCGTTGCAGGCCGGATCGGTGCGGTGCTTCGCGAGCCGCTCGCGGATCGTCGTGATGCCGGTCACATCGGGCTCGATCGCGGGCACGACGTCGGGCGGCGGCGCGGGCTTGATGCCGAGGATGTTCTCCATGACCCACACGCCGCGCGTGACGGGCGAGGTCTCGACGCCGTTGGCGCTGACCGTGAGCACCCCAGCCATGCCGAGCAGGCCGCCGCGCTGGCGGCTGCCGGCGAGGCTCACGCGCTGGAAGCCGTCGGCGATGCGGAGGGTCTTCGCCTCGGGCAATTCGTAAAGCTTGGCGAGGCGCTTGTCGGCAAACGTATAGTCGGCGTCGAGAAACTGACGCACGGAACCGTTTTCGCGGAGCAGGTGGCGGAAGAAGAGGCGCGGCTCCGTCTTCATGGCCTCGGGCAGGTTCTCGGCGTAAAAGACGCGCATGGTCTCGCGCGGCGGCGGCATGGAGCCGAGATCACGCAGGCGCAGCCACGCCTCGAGGAAGGCGCTCACGAATCCGCCCACGCGCTCGTCCGCGAGCAGCCGCGCGCTATGCTTCCTGATCTCGGCGGGCGCGGTGAGTTTCCCCGCGGCCGCGGCGGCCAGCAGCTCGGCGTCGGGCGGCGCGGCCCAGAGCGCGTAGGAGAGCCGCGTCGCGAGATCGTAGGGGCCGAGCTTGGGCTCCTTCTCGGCGGTGACCTCGCTGAAGTAGAGGAACGACGGCGAGCAGAGAATCATCTTCAATGCGTCGAGCGCGGCGGCGCGCGGCGGGGCGTTTTCACGGACGCGAGTGTCGTAGATCTTTTTAATCGCCGAGCGGTCGGCGCTCGTGAGCGGACGCCGATAAGCGCGCGTGGCGAAGGCATGGAGCTGATCGAGCGCGCGCTTGGGCTGGAAGCCACCCGGGCCAAACACCGCGATCTCCTCCGCGCTGCCACCGGGCTCGGGCATGGGGCCCGCGATTTTGATTTCGCCGATGCGGATGTGCGGGAGCTTGCCCTCGCGCAGGAGGTGCGTGCGGCTGACGCCCGCCTTGGCGAACTTGCCCTGGAAGTCGTCCGCGTAGCGCTTGTTGATCGTGATGACGGAGGCGCGCGACTCGTAGGGGCCGTTCGGGAAGATGAAGCGCGGCGTCTGCCCGGCCTCCAGCCAGACGCGGAACTTGATCCACTCGGGCTGGGCGTCGGGCACCACGGCGTGCGCGAGCAGCGGCTCGATGAGCTGCGGGTAGTGGATGTGGTTCTTGGTGGCGTCGCCGGGCACGACGCCGAGGATGAAGGGCTCGGAGAAATCGATGCCGAAGATCGTGGGGTCGTAGTGCGTGTCGCGGTGCATCGCCTGCGCATGGACCTCGATGTCGTAGAGCCCGGAGACGGGCACACCCTTCAGGAAATCCTCGATATGGCCGTAGCCGCCCTGGCGTGTGTCGGTGTTCGGCTGCTCGTAGAGGCAGAGAAACTTGTAGTCGAAGGCCGCCTTGTGCGGGCCCGACAGCTCCTCGTATTGGCGGAAGTTGCCGGTGAAGTGCCAGCTCTGCGGCGCCAGCTCCGGCCGGTCATCCGAGGCGTGGGATGCCCGCGTTGATCTCTGGTGTTGTGGTGTCTTCTCTGCTTGCGACGACCGGCCGAGGCGCAGCTCGACGAGGCGGTTGGCGGACTGGAAATATTGATCGAGCAGGAAGCCAGACGTCACGAGCGACTTCCCAATCGTGTCGATGTGCTCGCTCGCCTTCTCCTTCGGAAAATCCGCCGTGAGCCCAAGCGTGTCCACGCGCCGGCCGAAGAGCGTCGCGAGCGTGTTCTCGTATTCGCGGTTCGAGAGGCGCCGCAGCGCCGTGCGGGCGGCGGTGCTCTCGATCTTGCCGCGCGCGGACGCGATGCCCTCGCGCAGGAAGCGGATGATGGCGAGCCGCTCGTCGTCGCTGGGATGGGCCTCGGCCTTCTTCGGCGGCATCTCGCGCAGCGTGAGCTGATCGATGATGTCCTTGGCGACGATGAGGTCCGCCTCCTTGGCGAGCGGGAGCCTGAAGGTCTCGAACTCGCGGTCGCCCTTCTCCGTCTCCTTGTCGTGGCACTTGAGGCAGTATTTCCCGACGAACTGGGAAACGGATTTATGCGCCGGAGAGTCCGCGGCTGGCGCGGCGGCGAAGAGAACGAAGGCAAGAAGGGTGGCGCGTTTTGTCATGTGAGGGTCCGCAAACATGCCTCACGCAAAGGACGCGACGGACGCCAAGAAAAAATCATCCGTTGCGAGCATTGCGGCCGTGGCGTGATGCTCCGGTTGACGCCACCTCACGAGATCCCGAACCGCCCGGTGCTGTTGCCGAACGACTCCGTCTCGACGCCCATGCGCTGGGCGATGTCGACGAAAAGATTGCAGAGCGGGATCTTGTTCGCGCCCGCGGCCGGGAGCTTTTTGAACTCGCCGTGCCGGTAGCCGCCGCCGGCGAGGACGATCGGGAGATCCGAGTTCTTGTGCGTGTTGGCGTCGCCGATGCCGCTGCCGAAGAGCAGCGTCGTCGAGTCGAGCAGCGTGCGGTCGCCGTCCGCCATCTTCGCGAGGCGCGCGACGAATTTTCCAAACTCGTCGACCTGGTAGGTCTCAAGCGTGACCAGGTCCTTGATCACCGCCTCGTCGTTGCCGTGGTGCGACATGCTGTGGTGGGACTTGTCGATGCCGAGGTCCTGCGGGAGGAAGTCGCCGCCGATCTCGAGCGTCGCGATGCGCGTCGAGTCCGTCTGCAGCGCCAGCGCGATCAGCTCGTAGAGCATCGGCAGGTCGCGGACCCGGCTGCGGTTGGCCGGCCGCTCGAAGGGCGGCTTCGGCTTGGGCTGGGCGGCCCAGCGCTGGCGGAGTTCAAGGCGCTTCTCCACGTCGCGGATCGAGGTGAAGTATTCGTCGAGCTTGTCCTTGTCCTCGCGGTTGACGCGCTTGGAGAGGCGGTTCGCGTCCTCGAGCCCGGAGTCGAGGATGGAGCCCTGGAGGCGGTTGTCCTGATGGCGGCGGGCCTGGCGCTCGGCGGAATCATCGGTGAAGAGCCGGTCGAACAGCTCCGCCGGCCCCGTGATGGGCGGCACGCGCACGCCGGCCTTGGTCCACGCGATCTGGCAGCCGCCGTGGATGCCGCTCTCGGAGCCGACCGTCAGCGAGGGGAAGCGCGTCTGGTGGCCGATCGCGTCGGCCATGAACTGATCGATGGAGATATTGCTGAGCGGCCGGTTCTGCGCCTCCGAGTTGAGCACGCCGGTGAGAAACGAATGCACCGCGAAGTGCCCGCCCTTGATGCCGTGATCGAGCCCGCGATAGACGGTCATGTGCTGGCGCACGTCCCACAGCGGCTTGAGCAACGTCGTCTGCTCGTAGGCCGTGCCGGTGGTCTCGGGGAAAAAACTCTTTACCTGATAGCCGAGCAGATTGCCGACCGCGACGAAGCGCCGCGCCCCGGCGCCGGCGCCCTTGGCGGCCTGCACGGCGGAATTGCGGCCCACGCCCACGGCGGCGGCCATGAGCGACGGGAGCGCAGGCAGGGCCAGGGTCGCCCCGAGGGACTTAAGGATGAAACGGCGGCGGTTCATGGGGTTCATGCTCATGGGATTTTTCAGGGTAAGGGACGGGCGTTGCACCGCATGACGCAGGAAACGGTCGGCCGATGCTCGTGAAAGCGGGAGGTCCGTCGGGGCGTCGGATGGTGACAGGAAGAGTTCAAGCGCGGACTCGGCGGGGGGCGAGGAAAAATCCGCTCTTCCGTCCGCCATCGCGGCGGGGGCGCCGCGGCTCCAACCGAATCGCTCGCATCACACTCGCCCCCATGTCCGCGCGCCGAATCGACGCAACGCCCGCGCCTCAATCCTTGGCGTCGGTCTTGGTATAGAATCTATCGAGCGCCTGCAGCTTGAGGTGGTGCATCACCAAGCTCAGATCGGCGAACTTGGCCTTTGCGGCGGCGTCGGCCTGCCCAAATTCCAAGCGGTCCGACATGCGGTGGAACCGTTCGCCCAACGCCCGGTGTTCCTCCGTGTCGCCCAGCTCGCGCAACAACCGGCGCGCATTGTCCGCGCGGCGCCGGGCCTGTTTCACCAGCCGCTGCGCGACAGTGTAGGTGATCCGGCCGGCCTTCGCGTCCTTGAACACACCACACTCGAAAACCCGGCATTGCCACGGCCGGTCCGCGTAGAGCCGGCATGTGCGATCCTCGCACAAGGCAGCGCACGGCTGCGGAAAGCGGGTGACGGGCACCTTTCCGCGCGAAACCGTCACCGGCAGCCCCAGCGCTTTCAGCTTCGCGGCATCGTCGCTCGCCTCAAGTTTGACGAGGTCGAAGAGCGTGCCGTCGCAGCACAGCCCGCACGCCCCGCAGAGTTGCTCGCCTAAATTCACCTCCCCACTCTCCGGTAGCTGGCGACGCGATGGCAAGACGGGGCTCCAATCTCGGAGGGGTCGCTCCCCTCGCCCACTTCGCCGGCGATCAACGCGCGGGCAAGCTTGGTCTCGACGTGACACGAGAAAGAAACGCTTCAGCGGGCGCGCGCCCAAGACCAGGTCGTCGCCCTTCTCGGCGGCCCACTCCTTTTTGCCATAAAACGCTGAGCTGGTTCCCATCGCACGGCCTCGTCATTTCGTCGCTCCTCCCGCGGTCGCTCTTCCTTTTGGAAACACCGCGAAGAAGGCCGGCTTGGGCATCAGTGCGCGGTCGAACAACAGCGGATGGTTGGTGCGACCAGCGATCGGAAAGTCGTTCAGCCAACTCTGCCCATCGTCCAAGCCCCAGAACGTGACGCGCGTGATCGCTTCGCGATGCCGAAGATAGAGGGCAAACAGGTCCCGATAGCGGTTCGCCAGCTTGGCCTGAATCTCCTCCGGGAGTCCGGAGGTATAAGGATCCATCGTCTTGTCTCCCGTCTGGCGTCGGCTGATGTCAGCGATTCCGGGACTCTGGCAGTAGGGCAGCACATCCACGTCGAGTTCGGTGACCATCACCTGGAGCCCAAGGCTGGCGAGCGCCGCGAGGGTGTGGTCCACCGCGGCGAGGGAGGGGAAATCCAGTTGAAAATGAGATTGGGTGCCGACGCCGGTGACGGGCACCCCGCGATCGAGCATGCCACGCAGTAGCCTGACGCAATTCGCCCGCTTCCTCGCGTCCTCCAAACTGTAGTCATTGTAGTAAAGCTCCGCCTCCGGGTCGGCCTCCCGGGCAAACCGGAAAGCGTGATCGAGGTAGTCATCCCCGATCAGCCGGCGCCACGGAGAGTCGCGCAGGATGTCGGCGCCGCTGTCAGAGAGCGCTTCGTTCACGACATCCCATCCCTTCACCTTGCCTCGATAGCGACCTACCACCGCATGAATGTGCTCCCTTATCCGCTTCAACATCGCGTCCCGCGTCGCCGGCTTTCCATCGGGGCCTTCGAACACCCACGACGGAGCTTGGCTGTGCCACACCAGGGCATGCCCAATCAGCGACATGCCTTGATTGCGGGCGAACTCGACATAGGCGTCGGCGGCTTTGAAGTCGTAACGATCCGGCTGGGGGTGCAGTGACTGCCACTTCATCGCGTTCTCGGGCGTGACCGCCGAAAACTGCGCCGCCGCTATCTCACCCGCCCGACGCTCGCGCCCGTCCACCTGGGCCGTAGCGAGCGCAACCCCAATCATGAAGTCCTGCGCAAACGTATCGCGGAGCTTCAGCCCGGCATCTTCGGCCGCGAGCCCCAGCACCGGCACCCACAGCGCCAGCGTGAAAACCCCGATGCGCGCGAAGTTTCGCCGATTCGTCATCGGCGAAAACCTTACGTGGACAACGAGCCTTAGCCAGAGACAACTCTCACCGTCGGCTGTCACTCGAACACGAGCTCGTCCTTGCGAATGGTAAACGTCAGCTCCGAGCCCTCCTCGATCTCTCCCGAAATGAGAGCACGGGCCAGTTTGGTTTCGACGTTGCGCTGCAGGAAGCGCTTCAGGGGGCGCGCGCCGAAGACCGGGTCGTAGCCTTTCTCGGCGGTCCACTCCTTCGCTTTCTTGTCGAGCGTCACGGTCACGCGACGATCGGCGAGGCGCTTGTTCAGGTCGGCCAGCAGCAGATCCACGATGATCGTGATTTCCTCGAGCGTGAGCGGCTTAAAGAGAATGGTCTCGTCGATGCGGTTGAGGAACTCCGGGCGGAACGCCTTGCGCAGCTCCATCATCACGCTCTCGCGCACGCTCTCGGGGATCGTGTCGCCGGTCACGCCTTCGAGCAGGTGGCGCGAGCCGAGGTTCGAGGTCATGATGATCACGGTGTTCTTGAAATCCACCGTGCGGCCCTGCGAATCCGTGATGCGGCCGTCGTCGAGGACCTGCAGCAGCACGTTGAACACGTCCGGGTGGGCCTTCTCGATCTCGTCGAAGAGGATCACGGCGTAGGGCTTGCGGCGCACGGCCTCGGTGAGCTGGCCGCCCTCGTCGTAGCCGACGTAGCCGGGCGGCGCGCCGATCATCCGCGCGACGCTGTGCTTCTCCATGTATTCGGACATGTCGATCCGCACCATCGCGGCCTCGGTGTCGAAGAGCGTCTCGGCGAGCGTCTTCGCCAGCTCGGTCTTGCCGACGCCCGTCGGGCCGAGGAACAGGAAGCTGCCCACGGGCCGGCGCGGGTCCTTGATGCCGCTGCGCGCGCGCAGGATCGCCTCGGTCACGAGCGTGACGGCCTCGTGCTGGCCGACGACGCGTTCGTGCAGCACGTCCTCCAGGCGGAGGAGCTTGTCCTTCTCGCCCTCGACGAGCCGCGTGACGGGCACGCCGCTCCACTTCGAGACGATCTCGGCGATTTCCTCCTCGGAAACTTCCTCCTTGAACAGGGTCGTCTGCTCACGGCCTTTCTTTTCGAGGCGCTTCAGCTCCTCCTCCATCTGCGGGATCTTCCCGTGGCGCAGCTCGGCGACCTTGTTTAGGTCGTAGGCCCGCTCGGCCTTTTCCATCTCGAGGCGCGCGGCCTCGATCTCCTCGCGCAGCTTGCGGGTTTTCTGCACGGAGGCGTTTTCCTTTTCCCAGTGGAGCTTGATGCCCTTGGCCTGCTCGCGCGCCTCGGCCAGTTCCAGGCGCAGCGTGTCGAGCCGGCGCTTGCTGGCGTCGTCCTTTTCCTTCGCGAGCGCCGTCTCCTCGATCTCGAGGCGCAGCACCTTGCGCGTGAGCTCGTCGAGCTCCTGCGGCATCGAGTCCATCTCGGTGCGGATCATCGCGCACGCCTCGTCCATGAGATCGATCGCCTTGTCGGGCAGGAAACGATCCGTGATGTAGCGGTTGGAAAGCGTGACGGCCGCGACGAGCGCGTTGTCCTGGATGCGCACGCCGTGGTGCAGCTCAAAGCGCTCCTTGATGCCGCGGAGAATCGAAAGCGCATCCTCGACGCTCGGTTGGTCGACCACGACCGGTTGGAAACGCCGTTCGAGCGCGGCGTCTTTCTCGATGTGCTGGCGATACTCGTCGAGCGTGGTCGCGCCGATGCAGTGCAACTCGCCGCGCGCGAGCATGGGCTTGAGCAAATTACCCGCGTCCATCGCGCCCTCGCTCTTGCCGGCGCCAACAATCGTGTGGAGCTCGTCGATGAAGAGAATGATGCGGCCATCGGCCTGCTTCACCTCGTTGAGCACGGCCTTGAGGCGCTCCTCGAACTCGCCGCGGTATTTCGCGCCGGCGACGAGCGCCCCCATATCGAGGGAGAAAATCGTTTTGTCCTTCAACCCCTCTGGGACGTCGCCGCGCAGAATGCGCTGCGCGAGGCCTTCGACGATCGCGGTCTTGCCGACGCCCGGCTCGCCGATGAGCACGGGGTTGTTCTTCGTCTTGCGCGAAAGGATGCGGATCGTGCGGCGGATCTCCTCATCGCGGCCGATGACGGGATCCATTTTCCCCTTCCGCGCCTGCGCGACCAGATCGACGCCGTATTTCTCGAGCGCCGCGTAAGTGGCCTCGGGGTTGTCGGTGGTCACGCGCTGCGCGCCGCGCATGTCCTTCAGGACGCCCAGGACCTTGGTGCGATCGAGGCCGAAGCTTTTGAAAAGTTTTTTGAGCGCGTCGGGCTTCGCGACGTCGAGCAGGCCGAGCAACAGGTGCTCGACGGAAACGTAGTCGTCCTTGAGCGACTTCGCCTCCTCTTCGGCGCGCGTGAGCACGTCGTTGACCGCTTGGGTCACGTAAATCTTCGAGGTATCGACTGCGCCGGTGACCTTGGGCAACCGCTCCAGCTCGCGCTCGACCGCCAACTGCACCGCCCCGGGGGCGATGCTGAGTTTGTCGAGGAGGCCGGGCACGATGCCGTTTTCCTGCGCGACCAGCGCGGAGAGCAGGTGCCACGTGTCGACCTCGTTGTGGTTAAGGCGGCGCGCGGTGTTCTGCGCATCGGTGACGGCCTGACGCGACATCTGGGTGAGCTTGGCGAAATCCATGATGAAACCCTACGCATCCCCCGCGCCAGCGCGAGTTCCCCCTCTCTCCTCTGACAAATCACGCCGCCGGGAGCAGCCCGCGCCAGATTGGTCCGTCCCGCGGCACAGTCAGAGACATGATGCCCAAGCCAGCCTTAGGGCCTCCACCCCAGTTGCGTGTCTGGCACGCAGCGTGACATCTCATCGCCGCCACAGGAAACAATGAAACGAGCGTCCCGCCCCGGCGTCTGATGAGGGACATGGCCCTCAGTCCCCTCCGGCTCGCTGCGGCCGGCGTCCTTGTTGCATGCCTCGGTTGCGGCCTTGCCGCCCAGGAGGCCATCGTGCGGCGCGCCCCCGAGGTCTCGATGCCCAAGGCCGTCGACAGCAACAGCCCCGCCTTCTGGCGCGAGGGGCGGTTGTTCTGGTTCAGCTCCAACGGCGGCCCATATTTGCATGCTGGCCCCGATCAATTCGGGCCGTGGGAGGCCAAACCCACGCGAATGATCGCCGCCGTCGATCAGCCGCACTGGTTGGAATCGGTCTGGTCGGACGACGACAACATCCTCTGGGGCTGGTATCACGCCGAGCCCATCGGGCTCGTGCCCGGCACCACGCTCACGGCCCCCAACATCGGGGCGGTCATCTCGACCGACGACGGCGCCACCCTGCGCGATCTCGGCGTCGTGCTGGCCTCGGGCGATCCAATCGATCCGGCGGCAAAAAACGGCTACTTCGCCGGCGGCCACGGCGATTTCTCGGTCATCCACGATCGGCAGCGCCAGTATTTCTATTTCTTCTTCGACAACTATGCCGGCGCCGCCGCGACGCAGGGCGTGTGCCTCGCGCGCATGGCCTTCGAGGATCGGAAAAATCCCGCGGGCAAGGTCTGGAAATACCAC
>JANOCA010000536.1:0-2844 GCA_031411915.1 Opitutaceae bacterium | reverse complement strand
CACGCGAGCATCCTCACGGTCACTTCCTACGCGACGCGCACCTCGCCCGTCATCCGCGGCCATTGGATTCTCGAGAATCTCGTCGGTGCGCCGCCGCCCCCGCCGCCGCCGAATGTCCCCGCCCTCGACGACAACCACGTCTCCGCCACGCTTCCGATTCGCGCGCGCCTCGCCAAGCACCGCGAAAACCCCGCCTGCGCAAGCTGCCACAACGTGATGGATCCCGTCGGCTTCGCCCTTGAGAACTTCGACGCCGTCGGCCGCTGGCGCACCGAGGAGGAGCACCGGCCCGTCGATGCGAGCGGCGGCCTGGCCGATGGCAGCACCTTCGAGGGCGTGGCCGGCCTGGAGCGCGCGCTGATGGCGCGGCCCGAGCTGTTCACCGAGACGATGGCCGAGAAGCTCCTCACCTTCGCGCTCGGCCGGGGCGTCGAGTCGTTCGACGGCCCCGCCCTGCGCGAGGTCGTGCGCCGCGCGCGTGCGGACGATTTTCGTTTTTCATCCGTCATACTCGGCATCGTGAACAGCGTGCCGTTTCAAATGCGCAGCGCCCCGAAAGCCCCATGAACCCAAACAGATTTTGCCACAAGAAACACAAAGGGCTCTGTCCTGCGGACGCATCTTACCCGAGCGCCTATAGGCGCCTTTCGAGCCTCAATCGCCCTCCGATTTTTTGTGCTTTTTGTGGCCATCCTGTTTGAAAAAACTCCCGCCCTCTCCCACTCGCTCCCTGAAAATCTCTTAGCGGCCAACCCAAATCCCATCCCACCATGAGCACATTCCTCACCCGCCAAGCCCTGCCCCGCCGCACTTTCCTCCGCGGCATGGGCGCCGCCCTCTCGCTCCCGCTGCTCGACGCCATGGTGCCGGCCGCCACCGCCGCCACCCGCACCGCCGCCAAGCCGGTCCGCCGGCTCGGCTACGTCTTCATGCCGATGGGCTGCGACCAGTCGCGTTGGGACCCCACTGCCAAGGATGGCACGCTCTCGAATCTCTCGCCCATCCTCGACTCGCTCGCGCCGCACCGCGACCACCTCACCGTCCTCTCAAACATGGAGCTGCGCAACGCCTACCCCGGCTCGCACGCCACCTCCAACTCCTCCTTCCTCAGCGCCGCCAAGGCCAAGCACACCGAGAGCAACGACTACTACCTCGGCACCACCGCCGACCAGCTCGCCGCCCAGCAGATCGGGCAGGAGACGCAGCTCCCTTCGCTCGAGCTCGCGATGGACATGCTCCAGACCACCGGCCAGTGCGACAACGGCTACGCGTGCGTCTACCAGAACAACCTCTCGTGGTCCTCGCCCACCACGCCGCTCCCCTACGAGGCGCACCCGCGCGTGGTGTTTGAGCGGCTCTTCGGCGAGGGCGGCAGCGTCGCCGAGCGCCGCGCCGCGCTCCGCAAGCGCGCCAGCCTCCTCGATTGGGTCACCGAGGATATCGCCAGCCTCAAGCGCCGCCTCGGCCCCGCCGATCAGGCCAAGGTCGGCGAATACCTCGACACCGTCCGCGAGGTCGAGCGCCGCATCCAGAAAGCGGAGTCGGACGTCGCCAAGAACAACCTCCCCGCCGACCTCGATCGCCCGCTCGGCGTCCCGGCCGCCTACACCGATCACGCCAAGCTCATGCTCGACCTCCAGGTGCTCGCCTACCAGGGCGACATCACGCGCGTCATCACCTTTCAGCTCGCGCGCGAGACCAGCAACCGCACCTACGCCGCCGAGACCGGCGTCGCCGATCCCCACCACCCGCTCTCCCACCACGGCAACGACCCGGAAAAAATCGCCCGCATGGCGAAGATCAACGCCTTCCACGTCTCGCTCTTCTCCTACTACCTCGACCGCCTGAAGAACACGCCCGACGGCGACGGCACGCTCCTCGATCACACGCTGCTCCTCTTCGGCTCCGGAATCGGCAACCCCAACATCCACGACCACACGAACCTCCCGACGATCGTCGCCGGCGGCCGTGCCTTCGGCGTAAAGGGCAACCGCCACGTCACCTACAAGGAACCCGTCCCGCTCGCCAACCTGCACCTCACGCTCCTCGACAAAGCCGGAGTGAAAATCGACTCCTTCGCCGACAGCACGGGCAAGGTGAACGACCTGTTCATGCCGCTGACGGTGTAAGGTGGTGAAGCAGCGTTCAGAAATGAAGACTTCGAGGAGAGAATTTCATTCGCTCGCCGTGTGTGAAAGGACGGAAAGGCGAGCCCCACAAACCCGTTGAGAAAGCCATTATGAACCACAAAGGCACAGAGACACAGAGCAGACTCAACCCCACCCGGCCTTTCTCCGTGCCTCTGTGCCTCTGTGGTTCACTTCTGCTCGGCTTGTTCTCCGCCGCTGCGGCGTCCGCCGCGTCGCCGCTCGCGGATGCCGTTGAGCGCCGCGACTCCGCGGCCATCCGCGCCCTCCTGCCCGACTCCGTCGCCGACTCCGCGCAGCCCGACGGCACGACCGCGCTCCACTGGGCCGCGCGCCACGAGGATCTCGCGACCGCGAAATCCCTCCTCGCCGCCAAGGCCAATCCCAACGCCCAGAACCGCTACGGCGTCACCCCGCTCTCCCTCGCCTGCACCAACGGCTCCGCCGCCCTCGTCACCGCGCTCCTCGACGCTGGTGCCGACGCCAACCTCGCGCTCCGCGGCGGCGAAACGCCGCTGATGACCGCCGCGCGCACCGGCCGCCTCGCCGCCGTGCAGGCGCTCCTCGCCAAGGGCGCGCGCCCCGACGACAAGCTCCCCGCCGGCGGCCAGACTGCGCTCATGTGGGCCGCGCACCACGGCCACGCCGCCGTCATCGAAGCGCTCATCGCCGCCGGCGCGGATTTCCGCGCGCCCGT
>JANOCA010000535.1:0-2175 GCA_031411915.1 Opitutaceae bacterium | reverse complement strand
TAGTTCGAGAGGTCGATGTCGCCGTCGTAGCCGAACTCGGCGGCGGTCTTGTTGCCCGTGATGAAGAGACCCTGCACCGTGTTCTGAAACGCGTTCACGGCAAAGATGCCGACGGGCTCGAAGTAGTAGGCCACGCGCGCCGAGTAGTTGCGCGAGCGCTCGGGCCGGATGGAGGGATTGGGGGCGTTGACGGTGAGCGCCTCGTCGTTGATCACCCAGACGCCGGCCACATCGCGGAACGTGGGGCGGCGGATCGTGGTGCTGTAGCCGTGCTGGACGTCGAGGTTTTGGTTCACGCGGTATTTCAGCGAGGCGCTGGGGAACCAGTTGCCGTAGCTGCCCTCGCGGTGGACCTTCGGCTTCGAGAAGAACTGATACTTCAGGCCGTCGATGGTGGTCGCGCGGCCGTTGGTCTCGGCGAAGCCGGCGCGAGCCAGCTCGAGCGGGGAGCGCGGGTCGAACTCGAGCGCGTCGGTGTAGGTATTCTCGCGCCGGAGGCCCGCGCGGACGACGGCCTTGCCGATCGTGGTCGTGCCCATGAGAAAGGCGCCGTCGATCGTCTCCTCGTAGTTGCGCCGGTTGCCGATGAAGGCGTTGTAGAAATTCGCCGGCGTGATCACCTGCACGAAGCGGTTTTGGTTGTCGCGGTAGAGGCCGCCGAGGCGCACGAGGTCGGGCATCCAGACGGTGCCGCCCGAGACGGAACGGATGCTGGAGTCGGTGTTGGTCGCGCCCATGTCGAAATCGAAGGGCGACTTGTAGTCCGCGAAGATCGAGCTGGGCGTGCGGGCGGGGTCGATGTAGCGGAGCGACTCGGTGTCGAGGCGGAAGTCGCGGATCTCGTAGCGGCGCTTGACGCCGGCCTTCCACACGATCGGGAGCCATTTCGTCGTCCGCAGCGTGGCGGTGATGTCGGCGCCGAACACGTCGGTGATGTTGGACCGGCCGTCGTCGATGTTGAAGGCGTTGGCGGCGGGGAGCGTGAAGTTGGCGCCGTTGGCCATGTCGGGCCCGGCGGTCTGCACGACTTTCCAATCGGCGCTCTTGAGCGAGGAGCGCGCCACGGAATAGGTGAGGCCGGTGAGCACCGGGCCGCCGGCATCGCGCAGCGAGCCGCGACGGCCGCGCGGATCATACCAGGAGACGGAGTTGGAGCCGGAGAATTTGCCCTCGACGAGGAGGGGCCCGTGGCGGAACTCGAACTTCGGCACGACCGACATCGTCTGGCCCTGCTTCACGATGGCGGCGGGATTGGAGTTCACATTAGCCGCGGCATTATTGGAGGTGAACGCCAGCAACGGATCGGTGCCGACCACGGTGTTGCGCGCGCCGGTGTTGAACGTGAGCGACCGCTGCGGGTTGTTCAGATCAGCGTAGTTGTAGAGCAGCGTGAGCGAGAGGACGAGCTTGGGCGTCGCGCGAAAATCCGTGGTGAAGTTCACCGTCGAGCGGCGGTTGGTGCGCGGCGCGTGGAGGAAGTTCAACGCCGTGACTACCGCGGGGCGGGTGTCGGCCGGCGCGGTCGGTGTGGCGGCCGTGGGCGTGTAGTTGTAGGTGACGGTCGTGCGCGCGTTGGCCGAGTAGGCCATCGATTCGGAGATATTGAAGTTGATCCCAAGGCGCTTGTTGAAGAACACGTCCGAGTAGTCGAAGATGCCGCCGGGGTGGAGCTTTCGCGATTGGCGATCGTCGGGGCCGTAGGAGTTGTCCAAATTGAAGCGCGTGGAGAAGGCCGTGAGGTTGGCCTGCACCGAGACGCGGCGGCGCGAGAGGTCGAAGGCGCGCTTCGTCCGCAGGTTGATCGTGCCGGCGGGGGCGTTGGCGTCGACGTCGGCGCTGATCGTCTTGGAGACCTCGATCGAGTCCATCGAGGAGAGCGAGACCTGCTCAAAGGAGAAGGCGCGGGCATTGCCGGCCGCACCGGCATTGGCGTCGGCGCTGGCCAGCGAGACGCCGTCGAGCGTGACCTGCGTGTATTCCGAATCGAGGCCGCGGAGGCGGATGGTGCGCACCTCGCCCTGCACGAGGTCGAGTTCGATGCCGGGCATGTGCTTGAGGAACTCGCCCACGTTGCCCTCGGCCACGTCGCCGAAAACATCGGACGCGACGGTGTTGGTGATGTTCATGGAGTTCTTCTGCTCCATGATCGCCTTGGCGTTGCCCTCGCGGTCGTTG
>JANOCA010000534.1:0-7011 GCA_031411915.1 Opitutaceae bacterium | reverse complement strand
AAGAGCACCGTGACCTCATGCGACTTCGCGAACTGGCCGCGCTCCATCGCCTCGGAGAGTTTTTTCTCGGAAGCCTGCTCGGTTTTTTGGTCTTGGTCTTGGTCGGCCATGCAGTCGTGCGCGAACTTTAGCAACGCCGGTGCCAAGGATTTTCAGACTGACATTGAAACCTGCATGACAGCGCTTTGCGCTATTTCCGATTTTGCAAGTAATCGCAAAATCCACCCGAAATCCCGCTTCGATAAATCTGCGGCAAAAACTGCCGCGCACCCTCAACGCGCCGGCAGCAGCTGCAACATTCGCAGCGGAGTCTCGCCAAACTCCACGAAGAGATACCGCGCGATCAACGCGCCGGCGCCGCTCAGCAGGCCAAGCCCCACCAACGCGCGCGCGGAAAAGCTCACGATAAAGACGTTCATCTTCGGCACGGCCCGCCCCAGCGCGGAAAACGCGAGCGTGATCAGGAAGTTCATCGCGATGAACGGCGCCGCAATCCTGAGCCCGAGTTCGAGCACATGGGCGGTCGCAATAATCAGCGACTCGGCCACCCGCCCGTCGAACGCCCCCTGCCCTGCCGCCGCCAAATTAAAACTCCGACTGAACGCCGCGATCACCGTGTGGTGCGCGCCGAACAGGAAGAAAAGCACCACCGCGAACGACGACAGCAGCGCGGCCAGCGGCTCATTGGCCGGCTCCGGCACACCGAGGCCCGGGCTGGCCATCAGGCCGATTTCACCGGAGATGAGCCGGCCGGCCATTTCGACGGCGGCAAACGCCATGCGCGCCACAAACCCCAGCGCCAAGCCAAGAATGACCTCCATCATCGCCGCGCTCGCGAGCGCCCACATCTCCTTCGGGATCGGGGCCGCGGGCACGAGGCCGGTGAGCAGCGTGGCGAGACAACCGCCCAGCGCCACGCGGACCGGCACCGGGATCGGGCGTCCCGCGATCACCGGCAACTGGATGATCAGGCCGATGGAGCGCAGCAGCACCATCATCCAGCAGAAACCGTAGTCGAGGGACACGGAGGAAGTTGAGGGTTGAGAGTTGAGAGAAAGGAATGCCGAAGACGGAGGCCGGTTGCTTGGTTTGGTCTCTCAACTCTCAGCTCCTGACTCTCAACTTTTCCTCTCCCCTCAGTGCCCCAGCCCGCCCATGCGCGTGAAGATCGCGACGGCGAACTCCGTGAGCGAGCGCAGCAGCCACGGCGTAATCGCGAGGACCAGGCCCGCGAGCGCGAGGAGCTTGGGAATGAACGTGAGCGTCTGTTCCTGCATGCTCGTGACCGACTGGATGAGGCTGGCCGCGAGGCCGACCACCAGCGTGACACCGAGGAACGGCGCCACCACGTAGAGGGCAAACACCACAGTGGACTTGAAGAGATCGATCGCGAGGTCGGGATTCATGGCGGGAGGATAATTGGGTTCAACCGAAGCTCTGCACGAGCGAGCGCACCACCAGGTGCCACCCGTCGACGAGCACGAAGAGCAGGAGCTTGAGCGGCAGCGCCACCGTGACGGGCGGCATCATCATCATGCCGAGCGCCATCAGCACCGAAGACACGAGGAAATCGATCACGAGGAACGGCAGGAACAGCAGAAACCCCATCTGAAACGCCGTCTGCAGCTCGCTGATGACGTAGGCGGGGATGACGACGCGCATCGGCAGATCCTTGACGGCGGTGGGGCCGAAGCCGCCGAGCTCGAGGAAATACTCCAGATCGCGGGTGCGCGTCTGTTTCAGCATGAATTGCTTCAGCGGCACCGACGCCTTGTCGATCGCCTCGACCGAGGTGATCTTGCCGTCGAGATACGGGCGGATGGCCTCGTTGTTCACGCGGTCGATCACCGGGCCCATCAGGAAAAACGAAAGGAAGAGGGAAAGCCCCACGACAATCTGGTTCGAGGGCGCGCTGGGCGCACCCAGCGCCGTGCGCACAAAACCCAGCACGATCACGATGCGCGTGAAGCTCGTCATCAGCAGCACGATCGAAGGCGCCACGGAGAGCAGCGTCATGATCATCACGATCTGCAGCGCGACGCTCACCTCGCCGCCGGGCGTGCCGGCGCCCTCGAGGCCGATGTTGAGCTTGAAGGGCGACCCTGCCGCGGCGGTCGTGGCCGGAGCAGGCGTGGCAGCGGGCTGAACCGGCGCCGTCTGCGCCAGCGCGAGCGTGGCAGTCAGCGCAAAGAGCGCGATGACGAGCAGGCGTCTCATTCGCGGGCTTTCTCCCGCGCCATGGTTCCGTCGAGCGGAGAGAGCAGATCGATGCGGCCCGGGCAGACGCCGATGAGGAACCTGCGGTTCTCATACGACGCGACCACGAGATACTGACGGTTGCCGAGCGAGCGCGTCTCGTCGACGGCGAGCAGACGGTTGTCGCGGCCAATCGGCACGCCACGGCGGTTGCGCCACACGAGCCACCCGCCGACACCCGCGAGCGCGAGGCCGAGGACGAGCGTGATCGAATTCAAGCCGCCGCCCGCGGCCTTGGCCGGAGCCTCGGTGCGGGTCGAGCCGGGGAAGATGACCTTTTCGTCGTCGGCCGCGAAGGCGCGGGCGGCGCAGACCAAGGCCAACACGACGAAGCTGGCGCGGAGGCGGATCATTGCTTCGCGCTGCCGACGAGTTCGGTGATCTTGATGCCGAGGTTGTCCTCGACGACGACGACCTCGCCGTAGGCGACGAGCTTGTCGTTGACAAAGAGCCCGACGGGATCGCTGGCGCGCTGCGTGAGCTGCACGACGGAGCCGGGGGAGAGTTCGAGCACGTCGCGCATCGGGAGCATGACCGAGCCGAGCTGCACGGTCACCCTCACCTTCACGTCGAGCAGGATATCAAGTGATTTTTCGTCCGTCAGGTTGGGCATGGGAGGATTCCTCTGGGGGAAGTTTGCGGGTGAGCTGCACGGCCACGCGATCGGTGTCGAGGCCCACGGTGCCGACAAATTTCGGCGCGCCGTTCATGAGCACGCGGGTCTCGGCGCAAAGCGTGGGCGGAAGCTCGAGCACATCGCCCACGCGCAGGCAGCTGATCTCGCGGAGAGTGAGGTCGAGCGCATCCCACTCGGCGCGCACAGGCACCGTGATGCGATCGTAGGAGGTCTGCCACTCGGCGCGCTTGGGCGCGGCGACGACGGCGGCTTCCTTCTGGCGGCGGACAAGCATCTTCTTTACGAGCGGCTCGGCGGTGTAGTAAGGCAGGCCGATGCGAATCTGCTCCGTGCAATCGCCGAACACGCATTCGAGCGTGAGGCTGAGCACGATGGCATCGCGCGGGGAAGTCTGGAGGAAGCGGCCGCTGTTCTCGCTGCCGATGATGACCGGCTTCAGCGGGTTCTCATATTTCCACTGGCCGCACCATTCCTCGAGCATGATGACGAGCACGTCCTCGACGAGGGCGACCTCGATCTCGGTGAGGGGGCGGTCGCCGTTGATCTCGAGGCCGCGGCCGCCGAGGAGGCGATCGGTGAACGAAAGCGCCAGGCGCGGGCTGAGCTCGAGGATGCCGACGCCCACGATGGGCTCGATCTTGAAGAGACCGACATGCGTCGGGCCGGGCAGGCTGTCGGTGAACTTCGCATACGTGGTGGTCGCGAGGTTCGCGACGCGCAGGCCGACCTCCATGCGGAGAAAGAGGGAGAGACGGGCGCCGAGGTAGCGCACGAAATCGTCATGGCTCTGCCGGAGCCGGCGCAGCTCGCCCTCGGAGAGGAAGACAGGGTTGCGGAAATCGATCGGCTGCACGACGCGCTGCGCCACAGGATTAGTGGCGGCGATCACCCCACCCTGCGCCACCTCGGGAGGTGCCGGCGCGATCATCTGCTCGACCTCTTTCTGGTCGAACGACTCGCTCGCGGGCTGTGGTGTCTCGTCGGCCATGAGAATGCGGCGTTGCCGGATTATTGAATGACGAAATCCGAGAAATAGACCTGCTCGGCGACCTTGCGGCCGAGGGCCTGATTATAGGCGTTCACGAGCTTCTCGCGCAGGATGTTCTTCGCGCCGGCCTCCTCGAGATCGGCGAGGGTGAGCGACGAGAGGACGTTGAGCGTGACGTCGGTGAGCTTGGGCTTGTTGCCCTCGAAGGTGGACTTGAGCGCGGGATCGGAGCCGGTGATGAGGAACGAGGTCTTGAGGTAACGCGTGCCCATGGTGCCGGCGAGGTTGACGACAACATTCTGGAACTCGTAGCCGGCCGCACTGCCTCCCTTGGTTTCCTTGCCACCCTTGTCCGGCTTGCCCGCCGGGGCAGGCGTGGCGGGGGAAGGAGCTGGCGCACCGTGTTCGCCCGCCGGAGCAGCGGCATTCGGAGCAGCCGCCGCCATTTTTTTCTGCAGGCGCGGGAGGAGCACAAACTCCACCGTCGCCCACGTGACCGCGGGCGCGAGCACGACTGCCAGGATGACAGGCAACAGGGACTTCGCCCCGCCGCCCGACGCGGCCGGAGCCGCGCCGTCGGCCGCGGGTGCGCCATCGGGTTTTGCGCCGGGCTTGGCGGCTGCGGCGGGTGTCTCGGCTTTTGCTGGTGTGGCCATTGGACCGTGGTGGGTGGTGTGGTTTTGGTCGGGGGCGGGGCGTGGATACGTCCCTCAACCTCACGGATTAGCGCTTCAGGTTAACGATGTCCTCGAGGAGCGTGTCGGAGACCGTCACAAGCCGGGAACCCGCCTGAAAGCTGCGCTGGGTGGTGATGAGGTTGGCAAACTGGTCAGTGAGGTCGACGTTCGAGAGTTCGAGCGTGCCGGACTGGATGTTGCCGAGGCCGTTGGAGCCGGGCTCATTGACTACAGCCTGGAGGTCAATCGTCCCTGTGGCGGCCCCGATGGGAGCGGCGGCAAGGAGACTCGAGTAGAGATTGTTGGCCTCCTTGGTCAGGCCGGAGGGATCGGCGTAGTTCTGAAGCAGGATGCGGTTGGTCGTGGCCGAGGTGCCGTCCGAATAATATTCGACGACATTGCCGGCGCGATCGATGGCGACGGACTGGCGCTGAGTGCCGACGGGAGGCGTGCCGAGCTCGACATCGTCGACGGTGGTGAGGCCCGCGCCGGTGAGGCCCTGCACGCGCAGGCCCTGCTGGTTGATGAGGAAGCCTTGGTCGGACCAGCGGAAATCACCGGCGCGCGTCGCGTAGATGGTGTTATCGACGGAGTTCTTCACCTGGAAGAAGCCGTTGCCCGAGATGCCGAGGTCCGTGTCGCGGCCCGTCGTCGAGATCGAGCCCTGGCCGAAATTCGTGGTGACGCCCGCGAGCGCGACGCCCGTGCCGATGGACATCGAGGGGGTGCTGGGGGTCGTGGTGCCGGAGGGGGCGGAACGCTGGAGCACGTTGCTGAAGCTGTCAGCGTAACGCGCCTCCGAGGCCTTGAAGCCCGTGGTATTCACGTTGGCGATATTGTTGCCGATTACTTCGAGACCCTTCATGAAGGTCCGCAGGGCGCTGACGCCGCTGCCCATTGTGCCGTTGTGTGACTTGGTTGGTATGCTGGTTGAGGATTAACTTTGCCCGACGCTGGGCGCGGGTGTGGGGGGGTTGGCAGGGGGTGCGGTGACAACGCGGGGCTCCACCCGGAGCACGGCGGACAGGGAAAAGGTCTTGTCGCCCACGACGAGGCGGGGCTCGGTGCCGGAGACATCAATCGCCGTGACATCGCCCGAGAGGGTGCCTGCCTTGCCGGCATCGACGGTCACGCGGTGGCCGAGGTAGGAGTTTGCGGTGGAGCGCTGCTGCTCAGTGCGGATTTCAGCGAGTTCCTTGGCCATCGTGCTCGATTGCTCGAGGGCGGAGAACTGCGCCATCTGCGCGATGAACGCCGTGTCTTCCATCGGCTTCATCGGGTCCTGGGCTTGAAACTGAGTGGCGAGGAGTTTGAGAAAATCATTCTGGCCAAGCGCCTTCTGCGGCACCCGGGATGCGGTGCTATCCGCGACCGCGCCGCTCGGAGAGCCCGAAGTAATTGAGGAAATGGAGGGCATGGGGATAATCAGGCGAGCGTGTGCAGGTGGAGCGCGGTGCCGGGGGCGGCAAACGACAGGTCGAGCGCGGGAGCCTCCACGGCCGCCGGAGAACCGCGACCGAGACGACCGCGCCCGCCGAGGCCAAAAACCTGGGAGGCGTCCGACTGCGCCTGGTGCTGCGGCTCGCGCTGGCGCGAGGAGGCGTCGCCGGAGAAGGCGTTCGCCGCATTCTGATCCGAGGCGCCGAACTGCGCGGGCAGGATGCGTAACGTGCGGTCGCCCTGGCCGGCGGACGCCGCGACGCTTTGCCACTCCGAGGCCAGTGCGCCCCGGAGCTCGGCGGAATCGGTGTGGAAAGTGGTGCGGACTTCGTTGGCGCGCAGCTCGACGCGCACATCCAGCTTCTCGCCGCCGACCGCAAATTCGAGGCGGACGGATTTATGCACCAGCGACGAGAGGCGATCAGCGGTGCGCAGCACCACTTCGACCGCTTCGTGCGCGGAACTCACCCCGTCGAGCGCAAGCGCGAGCACATTGTGCGACTCGACCCGCTCAGCGAGCCCGCTGGTCGCCGTAACCATCGCCGGCGCAGCATCGTGCTTCAGCTGCTGGGACGGGGAGGAGGAAGTGGACGCGGGCATGATGGGCTCTGGTTTTGCAACTTCGGTGCCAGCCCATCGGCGACGCGGCGTAACCATCTCCTCTTCATGCGTTACAAAATTTTTCTCTGAGGCGTTATCCTGCTCCGGCTGCGCCGCGAGACTTCGAAGAGACGGGGCGGCATTTTTTTCCCACTCCCGCCGAGGCTGCTCCTCGGTCGTGACCGAGCCTTGCGCGGGCGCTGCCGTTCTTTCATCCGCAGAAATTGCAATCACGCGCGACGGTTCACTGCGAGGCGGCTCGATCGCAGACGTCGCTTGTGAGTCTCCCGCAACCGTCGGCACGCGCTTGAGATCCCATGGCCGTGTCGGGACATCCGCTCGCGCATCGGACGATGTCCACGTCGACAAACCATGCGGCGTAAATGTCTCCTCCTCTGCGCTGGGTTCCTCAG
>JANOCA010000533.1:0-3239 GCA_031411915.1 Opitutaceae bacterium | reverse complement strand
GCGCGGCGGGCACACGGTCATCGGATGCGGGCGGAGCGGTGATGCGATCTTCGATTTGCGGATGACGCATCTCGCGCCGCATGATTTTTCCGTCCTCGATGTCGCGCTCGACAGCAAGGTCGCGATCTGGGCGGCGAAGGTGTTGGAGAACGACAGCCCGCCGGACCTGCTGATCAACAACGCGGCGATCATGAACCGGCTCTCGCCCGTGTGGGAGCAGGACGACCGTGAGTTTACGCGGCTCGTCGATGCCAACATCCGCGGCACACAGAACGTGCTGCGGCATTTTGTGCCCGCGATGGTGGCGAAAAAGCGCGGCGTGATTGTGAACTTCAGCTCGGGCTGGGGCCGCAGCGTGGCGCCCGAGGTCGGGCCCTACTGCATGTCGAAGTGGGCGATCGAGGGGCTGACCAAGGCGCTCGCGGCCGAGCTCCCTGCGGGCATGGCCGCCGTGCCGCTGAACCCCGGTGTGATCGACACGGACATGCTGCGATCGTGCTGGGCCGACGGCGCGGCGAGCTTCCCAAAGGCCGCGCAATGGGCGAAGGCTGCCGCGCCCTTCATTCTGAAGCTCGGCCCGAAGCAGAACGGGCAATCCGTGAGCGTGGGAGGGTTTGAGGATTGAGTCGTGGACGAGGCGTCTCGTCTTGCGGGTCGTGGGAAAAACGGCCGAGGGGACGCCGATAAAAGGTGGAGTTCGATTCTCCGTCGTAGCGGAACGCGTGAGCGTTTCGTAGGGCGACGCGAGACGCAGAGACGAAAGCCTTACGGCTTCCGCTACCCGAGGCGAGAGGCCTCCCCCACGGGTAGCGGTATGCTTTGCCTTGTCATCGCGAGGTGCGCGAAGCGCGCCGTGGCCGCCGAGGCGATGCACTCGGCGCGATCCAGCTGGATTGCTTCGTCGCTGCGCAGGGCGCGGCTCCTCTCAATGACAAACCATGCCACTACCCCGCCACGACGGAAAGTGGAGCGCGCTGACCTCAACGCGCTGTGCTGGCCGAGCCCTCGTTCGACACCGGTTCGGTGCAATTAGGCGTTTAGCGCGCCGAACCCGTGACCAACGATGTCTGGGCAAGAACCAGCGCGTTGGGGTCAGCGCGCTCCACCTTGGGAGAAATCCTCTGGCGAAAGGTCCAGCGCTTAGCGGCGCCGGGCCGTGCGATCCGCGGCGGCCGGCTCGCGCCGATCGGCGCGTGAGACGGGCACCAGGAAACCGGTGTCGCCGACCACGGGCCAGGAGCGGAGCTCGAACGTCTCGAGAAACTGCAGCATGCGCTGCTTGCGACGTTCGCGGCTGAAGAGGGTGGCGGGGCTGAAATTTTGGGGGGGCAGGGTCTGCATGGTAGGTCGCGCGTGTTTTGCAGACGTTGTGCCAAGCTTCGGCTTGCGCGTTTTTCCCTCCGCCCCAGAGGAGAAATACGTTTTGGCACCCACGCGCGCGGCGCGGACGGCTGCGGCTGCTTCCCCAATCGGCATGAGCGGAGTGCGGGCTATTCCCCATCTTTGTTCAGTGCGCCCCGCGGTTGAGCGCTTGCGTGGCGGCGTTGGCCTCGAGCTGGCGGATATGATCGCCGACGACGGTGAGGTCCCAGTCGTTGGTGGCCGGCGCGGGGGCGGGGCGCGGCGTGGCGCGCGCGGCGGCGACCTTGCGCGCGATGAAGACCTGGACATCGCCGAGCGTGCGGAGCTGGGTGAGTTCCTCGTTGGCGACGGTGAGTGGTAAGACTTCCTCGGCGAGCATCACAATCTCCATCATCGTCAGCGAATCGAGGCCGAGGTCCTCGCGCAGGCGCAGCGCATCGCCGCCTGCGGTGAAAGCCGGGCGATTGGCCCGCTCCACGAAGCGCTCGATCACGCCGCTGACCAGCAGGCGGAGGTCCTCGGCGCTGGCGGTCTGGCGGAACTTGCACGCGGCGTAGTAAGTGGCGGGTGAGCAGCGCTTGAGCGAATCGCGCAGCACGGGATCATCCTGGGGCGTGGGGGTGGAAGCGGTGTTCACGGTGGGTTTGCCCAGCATGACAAGCGCCACGGGCAAACCCGCCATCGGCGTGGAAAAAAATTCCGGCGGTAGAGCGCGGATGATTTGGTAGGGCCTGAGCTTGCTCAGGCCTCCGGTTGCGCAGCCTGGCCTCAGCAAGCTGAGGCCCTACAAAACAGAGGCGATCGATCGCCTCAAAACGCCGTCGTCAACGACAGCGAATACGCGCGGCGGCGCCAGACGCCGTAGGTCTGCACGCCGGCGCCCGACGGATCGTGGGCGTAGGTGGGAAAGTTTTCCCCGAAGACATTGTTCACGCGCAGCTGCGCGCGCAGGCCGTGAGGGAGCCACGGCGCGAGGCCGGAGAGCGAGCCCTGCACAAAGGCGTCGCACTGCCAGTAGGGGCGGATCCGGTCGCGGCCTTGGTCTTCCCATTGCGAACGCGGGAGCACGCGGGAGTGGAAATAATGACCGTCGAGCCCGAAGCCCCACGCCTTGCCCGACCAGCCGGCGCCGAATTTCGCGCGGTAGCGCAGGAGGTTCGTGGCGGCGCCCTCGGGGCGCGACAATTCGTCGATCGGCTGCGCGCCGGGGACCAGCAGGTGATCGTAGCGGGTGAAATAGAGCAGGCGGCCGTAGGCCTCGAGCGTGCCGCCGAAAAATTTGGTCCACGCGTAGTCGACCGAGGTGTTCCAGTTGTGCGAGCGGCGCCACGCGGAGTTGATCGCGCCGGTCACGACCGATTTCACGGTGCCGACTGCGCCGCCCGCATCGGCCGCGGTGCGGCGAAACACGCGATCGGGGAAGAGGTGCTCGAGGTTGAGGATCGTCTGGACGTCGAGCGTCACGAGTTCGTTGACCTTGCGGGTCTCCACGAAATCGAGCGCGACGCGAAAGCGATGGTCGCTGCCGCCGCGCCAAAGGAGGCCGGCGGTCTGCGTCAGCGCGTCCTCGGGTCGGAGGTCGGGGTTGATAAAGTCCTGCTCCTGCACGGTGACGGTCTGTTTCTGAGCCGGATCGTAGGCTGAGCGAAAATCGATGCCGGCGGTGGTGGGCCGCGAACTGGGCCCCCCGATGGTCACACGGCTGAGTTGCGGCGTGGGGTAGCGGCTGGAGGTGCTCACGCTGCCGCGAAACGCGAGGCCGCCGGCGAACTGCGCCTTGAGGGCAAACGTGGGCGCCACGTTGGCCTCGGCCTCGAGGCGCGAGGCGATGTAGCGCACGGCGAAATCCGAGTCGAGGCCGCGCACCCAGCGCGGGA
>JANOCA010000532.1:0-8428 GCA_031411915.1 Opitutaceae bacterium | reverse complement strand
GTCCTGCGGGCCGCGCTGGTGTCGTCCATCATGGTGGGGGGCGGCCTTGGGTTGTTCCTCTGGGAATTGCGCGTGGAGGAGGCCGGACTCGCCGTCGCGCGCACCGTCGCGGTGAACGTGATCGTGCTGATTCAGATCCTTTATCTCTTCAATTGCCGGTCCATCGAACGGACCGCATTTGCCATCGGTTTCTTCGCCAACCGCTGGGTCATCGCCGGCTCGCTCGCGATGGTGGGCGCGCAACTCCTCATGACCTACGCGCCGGTGATGAACCGCCTCTTTCACACCGCGCCGATCTCCGGTGGCTCCTGGCTCCGCGTGCTGGGGGTCGCGGCGGTGGCTTTTGTCGCGGTTGAAATCGAAAAGTGGATCCGGTTCGGGCGGAATCGCGCCAAGCGGGCCGGGCTCGATCCGACGAAGGCCGCATGAACGCGAACAGAATCTCCCGTTGAGCGCCCTCGTTGGATTCAATCTCCACGCGAGGACGGTCGGGGTGGCCGGCCCGGGAAAACTCGGCAAGATCGCGGCGGGGGTATTTCTGTAATCCGGGCCGGGTGCCCGCAACCGCCGGCCGGTTTCGTGGTCCCTCTCGTCCCGTCCTCGCCACCTTTCCTCCGCCCATGTCCTGGTCATTTCGCCTCGGAAAACTTTTCGGCATCGATGTGTTTGTGCACGTCACGTTCCTCCTTCTGCTCGGCTTCATCGGGCTCAGCCACTGGCTGCCGGCGCGCGAGTCGGGCGCGGCGCTGGCCGGCGTGGGATTTTTCGCCGCGCTCTTTGCCTGCGTGCTCCTGCACGAGTTCGGCCATGCGCTGACGGCGCGCCGGTTCGGCATCACGACTCGCGACATCACGCTGCTGCCCATCGGCGGCCTGGCGCGGCTGGAGCGCATGCCGGAGAAACCGATGGAGGAACTCTGGGTGGCCTTGGCCGGACCCGCGGTGAACGTGGTCATCGCCGGCGCGATCTATGCCTATCTGGCGGCGACCTCGGGGCTCGAGCCCGCCGGACAATTGAGCATGACCGGCGGCTCGTTTCTGGCGCGGCTGGCAGCCGTCAATGTCATGCTCGTGCTCTTCAACCTGCTGCCTGCGTTTCCCATGGATGGTGGCCGGGTCCTCCGCGCATTGCTCGCCACCCGCATGGACTATGCGCGCGCGACCAATATCGCCGCGCGGCTGGGGCAGTTCATGGCGATCGTATTCGGCTTTGTCGGGCTGTTCGTGAATCCGTTCCTGGTCTTCATCGCGTTCTTCGTGTGGATCGGCGCGCAGGAGGAGTCCGGCATGGTGCGGATGAAGTCCGCGCTCGGAGGGTTGCCGATGCAGCGCGTGATGATGACGGAGTTTCGCACGCTGGCGCCGTCCGATCCGCTGGCGCGCGCGGTGGACTACGTGCTCGCGGGCTTCCAGCAGGATTTCCCGGTCGTGGAGGCCGACGGCCGGATCGTCGGCGTCCTGACGCGCGCGGACTTGATCGGCGCGCTGGCGGCGCGCGGGGCGGCGACGGCCGTGGGCGAGGTGATGCAGCGCGAGTTTGCAACGGTCGATCCGCTGGAGCTGGCCGATGGCGGGCTGGCGCGCCTGCAGGAGTCGAAGTGCCCGACGTTGCCCGTGGTGCGCCAAGGCCGGCTGGTGGGCATCGTCACGGCGGAAAACCTCGGCGAATTCCTGATGATCCAGACGGCGCTCCGCGGCGGGAAGCCGACGGCGGGGCGCGCTACCTGAGACGGAACGATGCAGTTGAAAATCTGCGGTGGTGGGGCTGGCTCTCCGAGCCGGCCTGAGTTTCAGGGCGATGCGCACGCTGCAACTCAGGCCGCTTGCGGAGAAGCGGCCCCACCTCCCAGCAGGTCACTCGCAGAGGTAGAGGAATTCTGACCGCAACGTTCCGGCTAAGATCGGGTGCCGGCGCGATGGTGGGGCAGAGAATTGCAGGAAAATATCGGCCGAGAATCCGCGGACGGTGGGTTACACCCCATGGCGCGGCGCCGGGTTCACGCGCATCCTCCGGCGATGCTCCAAAACACCAATGAACTCACCGGCTGCCAACTCGCCGCCACGGATGGAGACATCGGTCACATCAAGGATTTTTTCTTCGACGACCTGAGCTGGTCGGTGCGCTACGTGGTGGCGGACACCGGCAACTGGCTGAGCGGACGCCAGGTGCTGCTCGCGCCCCGCGCGTTCGGAGATCTCGAGCTCCTGGGCAAGAAACTCCTGGTGTTTCTGACGCGCCAGCAGATCGAGGACAGCCCGCCGATCGAGTCGCACCGGCCGGTCTCGCGCCAATACGAGGAGCAATATTACGGCCACTATGGCTGGCCGGTCTACTGGGAGGCCGGCGTGGCGCTGGGCGTGGCGGATGCCCCGGTGGTCGCGGTGGCCCAGGAACGGGAGCTGCGGGACGACGTCCATCTTCGCAGCGCCAAATCGGTGGTTGGCCATCACCTCGAGGCCATCGATGGCGCGATCGGCACGGTGAGCGGGTTCATGGTGGACGACAAGACATGGGCGATCCGCGAAATCGTCGTTGAGACCGGCCACTGGTATGCGGGCAAGGAGGTCCTGATAACGCCGGGCAAGGTGACGAGCATCAGCTACCCGGATTCCAAGGTTTTCGTCAATGTCACCAAGGCCGACATCCAGCGGACCGCCGAAAATCACCTCGTGCGTTCCGGCCCGGGGAGCGCGGCGGTGAAGGAACAGGAACGACCATGAAAGACAACGTCTACAAACAAATCGAACTCACGGGCACTTCGGCGAACTCGATCGAGGATGCCGTGGCCCGCGCGATCAAGCGCGCGCACAAAACCGTGAAGGGCCTGCGATGGTTCCAAGTGATCGAAACGCGTGGCAGCATCGACCGGGGCAAGGTGCAGCAGTGGCAGGTGACCATCAAGGTGGGCTTCGCGGTTGATAGCTGAGCGCGGCCCTTGACTGCGGGAACCGGCGGGGAGCTGCCCCTCCGCCCGCCGCATCGCCGCTTCTCCGCGCGTCGCCCGTTAGGCGGACTGCGGTTCGGTGGCTGACGAGCGCGCAGGGGCCGTATCCGCGGGGAGCTGCTTTTCGATTTGGGCCAGGGCGGCGGCGAGCGTCGTCACGACTTCCGCCGGCGCGGCGAGCGCGAGTCGCTCCCTGAGCTCGACCACATTGGCCCGGGGGCTCCAGATGCCGACGACCAGCGCCAGATTGGGATAACGAGCCTTGATGCGCCGGCTCATCAGGCGGGCCGCCACCAACGCGGAAGGCGGCAGCGCCGAGATGAAGGCGACCTTGATCTTGTAGCGCTCGATGCACGCCACGGCGTTTTCGGAATCGGAACCGAACGAAAAAATCGCCACGGGCCGGCGGCGGCGCCGGAGGAGATGGCCCAGCATCAGCGCCACGATTTCGTCCGCGGTGTCGCGGGCCGGGATGCCCACCACCAGCGGCACGGCCGGCAGGTCTGGCGCCGGCGGCTCAGTGCCGGCGGCTTTGTCTTCCTTGGCGCCGGCGGTTTCCTCGCGCCGCTCCAGTTCCTCGACCAGATCGCGGCTGGCCTGAAAGATAAAAGCCTGCCTGCTCTCGGCGAGATCGCCGCGATGGCGATCGTCCTCGGATAGGAGCAGCGCGGGGATGAAGACCGACTCGTAGAATTCCTCGAGCGAGTGCTCCGCGACATGCTTTGACGCGAGATCGACCATGTCGTCCGATTCCATCGAGAGCATCCGCTGATAAAGCTGCGCCGAGGGTTCCAGCGCCGGTTCGCTGCCGAGCATCATGCCGAGGCCGCGCAGGCCGGGCACATGCTTTCCCATCACGAGCAGGCACACCGTCAGTGGCGTCGAGAGGACGAGGCCGCCGATGCCCCAGAGCCACGTCCAGAAAACGGCGGCGACGAGGATCGCGATGCCTGAGATTCCCGTGCTGGCGCCGTAGAGGATGACCTCGATGATGTTGTTGCTCACCAGCTCCATCACAAGGAACAGGGCGAGCACATACATCAGCTTCGTCCAGCCGGGATCGATGGCGACGGTGAGCAGGACGGGAAAGGCGGCCGCGATCCACGGGCCGATGTAGGGGATGAAGCGGAGGAGGGCCGCCAGGACTCCCCAGAGCAGCGCGTTGGGCACGCCGATGAAGTAAAGCCCGACCCCGATGGGAATCCCGTAGGTGACATTGACCACGAGCTGCATCCAGAGGTAGCGCGAGACGCGATCCGAGGCTTCGTCCGCCGCTTCGGTGGCGAGGTTGATGTGCCCGGCGCTGACGAGCTTGATGAAACGGTCCCGCAGATCCTCGCGCTGAAACAGCATCGCGACCACGAACACGATGATGATGCCCGCGGTGGCGAGCGGGGGCAGAATCGGGGCGATGACGTCGCGGGCCACCGTGAGCGGCGAATAGTTGGTCGTGCGCACCTCGACCGGCACGGGCTTGGGCTCGGCGGCGGGGTCGGCCGGCTTTGCGGCATCCTCGGCGGGGGGCGCGGTGATTTGCTTGCCGAGGTTGCCCACCATCGTCGCCAGATCGGCGAGAGGCGTGGGGGTGCCAGGGTCCCGCAGCTTGGCGATTTTATCGCGGAGATTCTGCTCGTAGCGGGGCAGCTCCTTGCCGACGCGGATGGCTTGATCGCTCACCAGCCAGCCGATGGCGCCGATCACGGCAAAGGCGAGGCTCACGGTCACAATGATGGCGACGGCCTTGGGCAGTCCCCAGCGGGTGAGGCGCACGACCGAAGGCGCCAGGAGAAAAACCAGCAGGACCGCAAACGCGATTGGCATCAGCACCTCGCGCGCGAAATACAAGATGGCGACGACCATGACCACGGTCGCGAACATGATGAACGACGTGAACCGTGCGGTGGGATCAGGGGATGGCACGGGAAGCGCGGGGGTTCGCTGTCATGTCCCACCGGCGGGGGCGCCAGCGACGGGAGCAAAGGACGCGGGTATCCGGGGAATGGAGTTTATCGCCCCCTCAGCGTGGGGCGGAACGGACCTGGCTTTTCAACACCGTGCCGAGGCCGCGCGCGGCACTGAACGCAATCGGAGCCCAGCGCACGAGCGGGCCGATGAATTTCAGGCGGGAAAACAGGGTGCGGGTAAGCAGAAACGTCAGGGGGACGGCGGCCAGGCGCGCGAGAGGCGCGATCCGGCGCCACGTTGCCAGCGCCCGGTCCACCCATTCCAAGGGCTGCGCCAGACGGCCCGCGGCCGCGGCACATTGCGCGCGATGCACGGCGATGTTGCGCCGCAGCGCGGCCTTGTGAAGGGCTAGCCGCGTCAGCTCGTCTTGCGGATACACGCGCGATCCTCCGTGATTTCCTGCAGCGTGGCGGCAAAGGGCTTGGGCTGGCGCGCGATCCAGCGGCGAAATGCGACGATGAGCGCGATGAGGGCGCCCGCATAAAGCAGGGTGAGGCCCCCGAGCACAGCGAGCCGCGCGCTTTCCCAGAAGAGATACACGAGCGTGAGACTGGCGAACATGATCGCCATCAGGGCGGTGAAGACGGCCGCGCTGATCCAGATGAATATCTGAATCAGGCGGAATTTTTCCTCCTGCAGCTCGACGGAGAGCAGCGAGAGGCGATCTTGGACCAGCGCCAGCAGCCCGTCGCCCAGCTTGCGGGCCGAGCCAAGCAAGCCGTCGCCGGCGCGGTTGGTGTTTTCCATAAAATGACCTTTAACGGGGACGGCGGACAAGCAGCAGCCCGAGCGCGAGGCCGGCGCCGAGTCCCAAGCCCAGCGCGTGGTAGGGATGAGCCCGGATGACCCGGTCTGTCTGATGCGCGCCCTCCGCGAGCGCCCGCCCGGCGCTGGTGCAGCAGGCGGCGAGGTGGGTGCGCAGGTTTTCGCAACGATCGCGCAGGAGATGGATCTGATCCTCGGCGTGCTGGCTGGTCGACTCGTTCAACATCAGCTCAGCCTCGGCCATGAGCTGGCTGATGTTGGCGATGACGGCCTCGACCTTGGGATTCGGCGCCGGGGTGTCGGATGCTTCCATGGCAGTGCCTGAGATTGCGGAGCGGTGGACCGGAAGCGGCAAGCCGCTTCTTATTTGCCGCTGCGGCGGCCCAACAGCACGCCGAGGAGCAGGCCGGCGCCAAGGGCGATGGCGAGAGCTTGGTAGGGATTGGCCCGGATGGCCTCGTCGGTGCATTTCGCACCGGCGACGACCTTCTGGCGGGCACCGGTGTAGAGTTCGCCGAGGCGGGCCTGCGCGGTCTCGAAACGTGCGCGCAACGCGCTGATGGCGTCCGCGGAGTGTTCGGTCAGGCTGTCGCCCATCATCTGTTCGGCCTCGGAGACGAGGGTGCGGAGATCTTCCAAGAGGTCTGCGGGAGTGGGCGAAGCGGAGTCGGATTTATTTTTCATGGGAATGGAATGAGGTTGGAACGGGGAAAACAGGCGGGCCGATCAGGTCTTGGCGCGACGAAACATCGCGACGATGAAAAGCACGAGAAAAATGACGAAGAGCACCTTGGCGATGGAGGCGGCGGTGCCGGCGACGACGCCGAAGCCGAGGATGCCGGCGAGAATGGCGATGATGAGGAAGATGACAGCGTAGTGTAGCATGGGAGGAGGAGGGCCGGGTTTTATGGTTTTTGATTTTGGGAAATAGCGGGGAGTCTCCTCACCGCTGCGCTCGCGCCCAGAATAAGGAAGATGACGCCGCCGAGCGGACGGCTTTAGACGGGACTATTGACTGGGGGTTCCATGGTGGCCCGCAGATTTTCAGCGTGGCAGCTCCGAAATGCTTTTCCGGACACGTGGTCCTGAGCGAAACAGCCAGGAGCGGAAAAATGCCGGTCGCGCGGATCACCTCAGGCGAAAAAGCGAGAAGACAAACAAGACAAGAAAAACCACGGCCAGAATCTTGCCGATGGTGGCGGCGACGCCGGATGTGGCCCGAAACCCCAGTGCTCCCGTGATGATCGCGATGATCAAAAACAGGAGGGCATATTGCAGCATGCGGAGCGGGCGCGGCCGCTAGGGCCTCGAGCCGCGCAGCAGGCCGGCGAGGCCCACAGCGGCGGCGATGCCGCCGCCGACGAGGAACCAGATGGTCTTGTCCGTGGGCGCGCCCGTGAAGAGACGGGAGAACGTCGAGCCGATTGAATCGGCGGCGCTCACGCCGTAAATCAGGAGGACAATGCCGACGACGAGCAGGGCGAGGGAGACGGGTTTGTTCATGAGCGGTGGTTGCGGTTGGTGGACCAGATTGGCATCACAATGTTTCCGACCCGTTGGTTCTCAAGCTGGGCGCGGAGCGTCCAGGCGATTTTTTCATGCTGCCGCATGAGCCCGGTGAGAAAATCGGCCGTGCCTGCATCCCTGTGGCGCACCGCGCACGCCTCCTGGTCGGTGCGAAGCTGCACCACCATCTCCTCGTGCAGCGCGAGGAGCGAGGCGAGCATGTGCGTGGGCGGCAAGTCGGCGCCGGAATCGGCGGAGGTGCGGGCGTTCTTGGCGAGGTCAGACGCGTTGCCGCGCGCCGCCACGCCGATGGCGCGGGCGCGTTCGGCGACGTCGTCGATCCATTCCGCGATTTGTCCGGCCTGCTCCCCGAATTGCGCGTGCAGGCTCCGGAATTCCGGGCCGGTCACGTTCCAATGGTAATCGCGCGTCGTGGTGTGGAGCACGTGCTCGTCCGCGAGGATGAAATTGAGGAGGTGGCCGACTTGGAGGCGGGCCTCGTCGCTTAGCCCGATGTTCGTATTCATGCTTCGCGTATGCTCACGCCCGCGAGCGCGCGGCGAAGGGGTAGTGGGCCAATCCCGGCGTCCCCGGGGCGTTCTGCGCGGCCAGGATGTGACGTTGCGATGCGACGTTCCCCGTCATCGTCGCACGAGGAGTGACGTCGTGCAGCACGAGGGGCTTGATGACAGCGACCATGATCGGGCTGGCCGGCCGTTTGTGGTATTTGGAAGGCATCGTAAGGTTCGGGCTAGGGTTGCTGGGTCCAGCCGCAGCGTGCCCGGGTTTTTTTTGCAGGCCGAGTTTCTCCCGCAGGAGCCCGGCGATGTTTTCGTGCTGGTCGATCAAGTCGGTCAGGAGGGAGGCGTTGCCAACGGTGCCGAGCCGCTCGAGGCGAAGCTGCTCAATCATGTCATCGTGCAGAGCCACCAACGCGGTCAGCATGGATGGGGAACTGAGCTTGGAATCCGCACCGCCGGAAGCGCGGGCGGCGTCGACGAGTGATAGGACATTGTTCATCGGTTTAATTAGATGGCGGACGCGGGAAACTTTTTCTGCCGATCGCGGGGGAACCTAGGCGGCGTGCCTGGACGCCGTGGCTTCCGTAGAGAGCCCGGAGGAGGGAGGCGGGATCGTTTCGTGCGCGGGAGAAATCGGCGTCCCGTGGGCGTCGGACTGCGCGCCCAGGCGGCCGGAGCTGGCTTCGTGCTGACGCACCTGATCCGCGAATGGGGCGGAGTTCGTTTT
>JANOCA010000531.1:0-10891 GCA_031411915.1 Opitutaceae bacterium | reverse complement strand
GTGCTCGGCCATTTCCACGTGCAGACGAACAAGACCGATCCCGGCCCGGCCTTCGATTGGGACCGCGTGATCGGCGGCGCGCGGCGGATGCTGGGGTTGAGCGAGCGGCCCGTTCCGGTCCCGGCTCTCCCGAGCCGGGCTACGGCAGAATAGGGCGGGCGCTGGCCGCCAGGCCGCCAAGCGGCGCATGTCATAGCCCGCGGCACGCCGACGAGCGGCGGCCCTACAAGAAAAAGGCCCGCGATCGCGGGCCTTGCATTGGGTTGATGGGCGAATGGGTCGCGCCCGCTGATCCGACCGATGAGATTACTTGATCTCGAGCTGCGGGCGGCCGGCCTCGGGCCAGTCGATGTGGTAGAACTGGCCGCGCGGCTTGTCGGTGCGCTCGTAGGTGTGCGCGCCGAAGAAGTCGCGCTGACCCTGCAGCAGGTTCGCCGGCAGACGGGCCGAACGGTAGCTGTCGTAGTAGGAGAGCGCCGAGCTGAACGTCGGGATCGGCACGCCGCACTCGCTGGCGAGGGCGACGACCTTGCGCCAGTTCTCCTGCGCCTTCTGCACGGTCTTGTTGAAATACGGATCGAGGAGCAGGTTCGCGAGGTGCGGGTTGCGCGCGTAGGCCTCGGTGATCTTCTGGAGAAAGACCGCGCGGATGATGCAGCCGCCCCGCCAGATCTGGGCGATCTCGCCGAAGTTGAGCGTCCACTTGTATTCCTTCTGCGCCTCCCGCATGAGCTGAAAGCCCTGCGCGTAGGAGCAAATCTTGGAGCAGTAGAGCGCATCGTGGATCGCTGCGATGAGCGCCCCCTTGGAGCCGCGGTATTTTTTCTTCGGGCCCTTGAGGATCTTCGAGGCGGCGACGCGCTCTTCCTTGATCGCGCTGATGCAGCGGGCGAAGACGGACTCGGCGATCGTCGGCGCGGGCACGCCCATGTCGAGGGCGTTGACCGAGGTCCATTTGCCGGTGCCTTTCTGGCCGGCGGTGTCGAGGACGATGTCGACGAAGGGCTTCTTCGTCATCGGATCCTTCTGCTTCAAGATGTCGGCGGTGATTTCGATGAGGAAGGAGCCCAACATGCCGGCGTTCCACTCGGAGAAGACGGCGCCCATCTCGGGCGCCTTCATCTTGAGCAGGCCCTGCATGAGTGCGTAGGCCTCACAGATCATCTGCATGTCGCCATACTCGATCCCGTTGTGGACCATCTTCACGTAGTGGCCCGCGCCGTTTTCGCCGATGTAGGTGGCGCACGGGACGCCGCCGACGATGGGCTTGCCGGGGGCGGCGCCGGTGAGGGGCTGGCCGGTCTTGGCGTCGACCTTGGCGGCGACGGCGTTCCAGATCGGGGCGAGTTCCTTGTAGGCCGCGGGATCGCCGCCGGGCATGAGGGCCGGGCCGAAGCGCGCGCCTTCCTCGCCGCCGGAGACGCCGGAGCCGATGAAGCGGAGGCCCTTTTCCTTGAGCGCCTTCTCGCGGCGGATGGTGTCGGTCCAGAGGGCGTTGCCGCCGTCGATCACGATGTCGTTCTTGTCGAGCAGCGGCACGAGGCTGTCGATGACGGCATCGGTGGCTTTGCCGGCCTGCACGAGGATGATCATCTTGCGGGGCTTCGCGAGCGAGGCCACGAACTCCTGCAGGGTCTTGGCGCCGAAGAGGCCGCCGGGCGTGGAGGGGTTTTCGGCGACGAACTTGTCGGTCTTTTCCGTGGTGCGGTTGTAAACCGAGATGCGGAAGCCGTGATCGGCGATGTTGAGGGCGAGGTTCTGACCCATGACGGCGAGGCCGATGAGTCCGATGTCGGAATGCGTTTTAGCCATGGAGAGGAAAAGGGTGGGGAGGACTAGCCGAACGGGGACGAAAACCAAACTGATTCTCCGCCCGCGTCATAAAAACCGCCGGCGCGCGCCGGACGGGCCATCACTTGCGGCCCTTGGTGGGGAGAAACTCCGCGCACCAGGCGACGAAGGGCGTGGCCCACGCGGGCTCGTTGCGCTCGTAGATCCAGTTGAAGCCGACAAACGTGAGGGCGAGGAGGATGACGAAGCCGAGGATGAACTTGTTGAACTTGGCGAGGGTGCGAATGAGGAGGATGGCCGCGATGAGGGCGAGCAGGCCGACGCCCACCTTGATCCAAAGCTCGAGCGGCACCTCGCGCAGGCGATCGAGGATGCCCGGCTCGGCGGCAGGAGCGGCAGCGGCAAGGAAGTTCATGGGGACGACAATGGCGCGGTGGGCGCGGGTTTCGAGTCCGAATCCGCGGCGACGGAAATTGGCCCGGACTCGTCGTGCGTAGTCCCGCCTTCAGGCGGAATCCGGCAAGGCGCGGACGGCTGAAGCCGGCACTACGAACAAGACGAGCGCACGGGCTGGTCCTGGGTGCGATTCCGCACCCGGCCTTCGAACGTCACGCAGGCGCCGGCACGCGGAGCGGCAAGCGTGTGCCGGAGGGCGGCGGGATCCATCGCGGTGGCGGAAATGCGAACATTCATGACCAACTTCCAGCGGCGCCGCTCGCGGCGTCATGGCACCTCATAGATCTCCACGAGCGCGACACCGGTGGTGCCACCCACGCCGCTCACCTGCGCTGTGTAACTGCCGGGCGCGAGATACAGCAGGAGGGCGGAATCCTTGCTTCCTGTCTCCAATGCAAACGCGCCGACTCCCACGCCGGTAGCGGCGATCGCGGCATTGTCCGTGCTTTCGGCCCAGTTGTCGTTTTCGCGAATCAACGTGGATCCTTGATAGAGTTGCAGCCGGGGATCATTCAGGGCGCCGGAAACGCCGAATGCGCCGAGGGCCGGGCCAATGCCGCGAATGAGCAGTTTCTTGGCCGCGGTTCCGTTGACCACGATCCCGACGATCAGGATATCGCCCCCCGTGCCGACCTCGCCCCGCGTGGACAGATTGACGAGCTTGGGACTGCCCGAGGAGGGCGAGCCATTGTCGTAAACCTCCACCAGCGCCACACCGCTGGCAGTTCCCTCCACCGTGACTTGGGCGGTGTAGGATCCAGGCTCAAGGCGCGCGATGATCGCGGCGTCCAAACTGCCGGGAGCGAGGGTGAACGCCCCGAGCCGCGCCGAAGCCTCGGCAATCTGACTCGCAAATCCGCCCAGGCTCCAGTCGTCGTTGTCGATCATGGGCGTGCTGCCGCGGAAGAGCCGAAGGCGGGGATTGCCGAGCGTGCCAGCCACGCCAAATTGCGTCAGGCCCGGCCCGATGGCGCGGACGAGCACGTCCTTGGGCGCAGCGCCGCTCACCACGAAGCCCGCCGTCAGCACACGCGCGCCGGGGCCCGTGACCCCCCGCGTGGCAACATTGATCAATCGCTCGGTGCCGGTTGCGGGCGCGGGCGCACCAAACGAAACCGGCGCGCCGGTCGCGGGCACAAAGGTGCCTTGAAGATTTCCGCCGTCGACGCTGCCACTAAACTGGAAACCCGGTTGCTGGGCCGTGAAGGCGCCGTCGGTGCCGAGCCGGCCGAGGCCGCCGCGCACGCCAGCGGCATCGGCCGCGACCAGCAGCATCGTGCCGTCCGCGCCGACGATCGCCGCAAGCTGGCCGAGGCCGCTGGCCAGCGGGACCGCCTCGTAGAATCCAGCCCGCGCGCCCGTCACCGGCGGGGCATCGTTGCGCCGGCCGTCCAACACCAAGTCCGTGCCGCCGATTTGCCCGGTCAGCACACCTTGGGCGATCGTGGCCCTTATTTCTCCCGTGAAGAGCCGGGGCGCGTAGTCGGCCGCACCGGCGGCGGCCACGGGCTGAGCTTGGCCGAAAACAAACCGGCCGTCACCCCCGATGGAAAAATTCCGCGCGACCACGATCTGTCCCCGGGCCGAGAGCATCGCGACAAATGCCGTCGAGCCATCGGCGGTGACGTGGAGCGCCCAGCCGTCGCCGTCCGGGAAGTTGCCAAAATACGTCCCCGCCCAAGGCGAGCCGGTCACCGTCAGCCGCGCGACCGCGGAGACCGTCGCTCCGACGAAATCCCTCGCGATCACCCGATAGTCGGCGGCGTCCGAAAACTTCACCGGTGCGATTACGAGGGAGCTCGCCGTGGCTCCCGGGAGGATCTGCTCATTCTTGATCCACTGGTAGGTGACGTTTCCCGTGCCGACGGCACGGGCCGTGATGCTGACTCCGCTGCCAATCGACGCCGTGACCAAGAAAGGCGGCTGGACGACAAACACCGGCGCCGGCCGCGGCACGACCGAGATCGTGGCAAACAGCGCGGACGAACCCGTGAGCGGATAGATCACCGTGCCGTCCGGCCGGGAGACGGTGAGCACATAGACGCCCGAGTCGGAAAGCTGCGCATTGGGGATTGTGAGCGTCGCCGAAGTCGCGCCGGGGATGTAGGTGCCGTTTTTCGCCCACCGGAGCACCAAGGGATCCACGCTCGCGACAAAAGCCGTCAGGGTGGCGGTGCTGCCGACGAACGCCGTCGTGTTGAACGGTGGGGAAACGGTGATCGGGTTGCCCACGGTCAGCAGGGCATCGGCACTCGTGACGGACCCGAAGTCCGTGCGCACGAGGACCGAGTAGCGGCCGGCGGCCGAGGTCTGCACGTTTGAAAGCGCGAGCGAGCTCGTGGTCGCGCCTGCGACATCGATTCCATCGCGACGCCACTGATAGCTGAGGGAAGGCTGGCCGGACGCCGTGACGTTGAAGACCGCGGTGGCGCCGACGAGGAGGTTCTGGCTTTGCGGCTGGGCGGTGATGACCGGCGGGACGTAAACCACGGTGAGCGTCGCGCTATTGCTGACGGCGGAGCCCACGGGATTGGTGGCAGCTAGCGTGTAGGCGCCGGCGTCGGCGGCCTGGATGTTGGCGAGCTGGAGCGTTGCGCTGGTGGCACCGGCGATCGGGACGCCGCTTCTCCGCCATTGGAACGTGGGCGCGGGCGTGCCGCTGGCCGACGCGGTGAAGGTGACGGCCTGCCCCGCCGGCATCGTCACGCCCGAGGGCTGGGCCGTGAAGAAAGGCAGCACGCCGCCGGAAAGCGTCAGCGTGGCGCCGGCGCTCGGCGTGGCGCCGTTGGTGTCGCTTGCGAGGGCCGAGTAGGTGGCGACGTCGCTGTCCTGCACGTTGCTCAAGGTGAGGGTCGCAGCCGTGGCGCCGGCGATCGCGACGCCGTTCTTGCGCCATTGGTAGGCGACGGGGGGGCTGCCGGTGGCTGCCGCGGTGAACGAGACCGTGTTCCCGTAATAGGCGGCCTGATTCTGCGGCTGCGTGGAAAAGACCGGTCCACTCGCCGCAGTCGTGAGCGCGACGACGGCGTCGGAACTGGTGGCGGAGCCTGCCGGATTGGTCACCACGACGGAGTAGCGGCCGGCCGCTCCCTGCGAGGTGGAGTAATAGCTGCCTGAGGCCCCGGCAATCGCGACGCCGTCCTTGCGCCATTGGTAGGTGCAGCCCGCGGCATCGGCCACGGAGACGGAGAGATCCAGATACGGGGAGGAGGCCGCGAGCGTCCGCGATGCGGGGTGGAGCGTGATGATCGGCGGAACCGTCGTGACGGGCGCGATCGCCAGGGTGGCCGAGGAGCTGGTCGCGCTGCCGTTCCGGTTGGTGACGACGACCGAGTAGGCGCCGGTGTTGGCGGCCCCGACCGGTGAGACGTAGTGGCTGCTGCTGACGGCACCGGCGATGTTAACCCCGTCCTTCCGCCATAGGTAGGCCAGCGGCCGCTCGCCCTCCGTGGTGACGCTGAAGCCCGCGGTGATACCGGCGGCCACCGTCGCCGAGACCGGTTGCATCGTGATGAGCGGCGCGAGGCCCGCATCGAGCAGCTCGAGCACGATGGGACGGCTGGTGAAGGTGCCCGAGGCGTTGGTGACCTGCAGGGTGTAGGTGCCCGCCGAGCCCGGGGTAAAGTTGTTGAACGAGTAGTTCTTCGCCGTGGCGTTGGCGATGATGACGCCGTCCTTGAACCACTGGACGCTCTCGCCGGAACCCGAGGTCGAGACGCTCAGCGAGACGCCCTCGCCGCCCGCCACGGCGGCGCCGCCGGAGACGTAGGTCACCACGGGCCGCGCGACGTTGGAATCGACGGTGATGACCGCATCGCGACTCGTCACGTTGCCCGCGGTGCTCGTCACCACCGCCGTGTAAGTGCCCGCGATGGACGGCTGCGCGTTGGAGATGTAGTAGTTCGAACCGACGGCGCCGGGCACCGCGATTCCGTCACGATGCCACTGGATGGTGTAGGGCACGGCCGACTGGACGTTGACGTAGAGCCCGTAGAAATATTCACCCGGCAGCAGGCTGGCGCTCGCGGGATGCCCGATGATTCTCGGGGCGGAAGGCGTGATCACCGTCACCGTGGCGCCGCCACTCGTCGCCGAACCGGCGGAATTGGTGGCGACGAACGAATAGATCCCGGCATCGCTGGAAGCGACGTTGGACTTGGAGAAGCTTGCGGAAGTGGCTCCGCTGATGTTCACGCCGTCCTTGCGCCATTGGAAGGTCGGCTCAGGCACGCCGGCCGCGTAAGCGTAGAGGGAAATGGCCTGGCCTTGGCGGATAGTCTGACTGGGCAACTGTTGCGTTATCACCGGCACCGTGGCGGGCAAGATGGTGAGGACGCACGGCTCGGAAGTCGCCGAACCTTGGGCGCTGCTGACGACCACCGTGTAGGTGCCGGCATCCCCGGCCGCCGCGTAACGATAGAAATTCAGATAGGAACTCACCGCGCCCGCGATGGGCGTGCCGTTCTTGCTCCACTGATAGGAGAGTGTGCCGGTGCCGGATGCCCCTACGGAAATGGAATACATGTAGGCGCCCACGCGCACCGCGAACGACGGCGGGTGATAGTTAATCACCGGCGGCCGGGCATTGCTGATCGCCACGGTGACGTTGCCGCTCGTGGCGGAGCCCTGGGCGTTGGAAACCAAGACGCTGTAAAGACCCGCGTCGCCCGTTTGCACGTTCGATTTCGAGAAGTAGCCATTCGTGGCCCCGGAAATGGCAGTGCCGTCCTTGCGCCATTGGAAGCTGAGCGGCCCGGTGCCGTAGGCGGAGACCGAAAGCGAGAACGAGTCGCCGACCATGACTGTGACTGGCCCGGAAATCGAAGTGACGGTGGGAGCGACAGGCGCCGACACGGTCACGATGGCCGCGCTGCTCGTGGTGGAACCGGCGCCGTTGGTCGCGACCACCGTGTAGCTGCCGGCGTCTGCGGCCGTGACCGGACTCTTGTAATAGGAGCTGCTCGTGGCTCCTGCGATCGCGACGCCGTCCTTGCGCCACTGGTAGGTGACCACGCCGCCGCCACTCACGCTCGCGTAAAGACTCAGGTAGCCGCCCGTCTCCACTGTCGCGTTACCTGGGCCGTAATAGAACACCGGCGGAGAGAGGGGATTGACCGAAACGGTGAAGGAAGAACTCGTCACCGAACCGGCGATGTTCGTCGCCGTGAAGCTGTAGGTTCCGGCATCGGCCGCACCGGCGTTGGCCTTCGTGTAAGAGGAAGAGGTGCTGCCCGCGAGCGTGGTGGTGCCGCGTTTCCACACAAACGTCATGGGCGAGGTGCCACTCACGGAAGCATAGAGGTTAATCGTGTCGCCGATGGTGAAAGCGACGTTGCCTGGCTGATAGTAGATGGTCGGGGCAACGGCCGCGTTGACCGCCAACACCACCGGCCCACTCGTGACAGAGCCCACGGCATTTGCGATCGTGACGGTATAGGTGCCGGCGTCGGCCACGCGAATGGGCGCAAAAGCAAACGCGCTGCCGGTCGCACCCGCAATAGCGCCCCCGCCCTTACGCCATTGGTAGGTGAAGGGCGCCGTGCCGTTGACCGACACAGAAATAGTAACGTCCTGGCCCTCGGTGAGCGTCTGACTGCTTGAAAGACTCGCCACGACCGGAGCGCCCATGCCTTGAGCCAAGAGAGGGGACCCGCCCGCAACCACCATCGTGAAAACGAGCATGCACGTGGCCTTCATGGGGTAAGGGGTCGCCATCTAATAAGGGTTACACCTCAGGACGGACGATTCCATCCAAAATATTACGCGTGGACATGACCGCACTCGCACGGTTCACGCGGGCGGAATGGGTGCCGTGGCCGCCGAACCTCCATGCTCGCCGCGCGTGGCGCAATTGATCCACGCCGTGGCGCCGTTCGCGTAGTGCTCTTTTTTCCAGATGGGGACGCGGGCCTTGGCCTCGTCGATGATGTAGCGGCATGCGTCGAACGCCGCGCCGCGGTGCTCCGCCGTCACGCCCACCCACACCGCGAGATCGCCGAGCGCGAGGTGGCCGGTGCGATGCACGCACGCCGCGCCGAGCAGGGAGAATTTTGCCCTCGCCTCCGCAAGGATCGTGTCGCCCTCGGAGACGGCGAGCGGCGCGTAGGCCTCGTATTCGAGCGAGAGGACGGGCTGGCCCTCGTTGCGATTGCGCACCCAACCCTCGAACGTCACGCACGCCCCGGCGCGCTCGTCTCCGAGGGCGCGCTGGAGGGCGGCGGGATCGAGGGAGGCAGAGGAGATTTGAAAGGTCATGTTCTATGGCCAGTCGGATTCTTGAGCGCGGATAGAAAACAAAAGGCCAGCTCTTGGCGCTCTCAATCCGGTTTGTTGCCCGGTCCTGTTGACCAACCATCCTTTGAACGGAAGAAACTCCCGCCATGCGGCTTGACCGATCGCGCCATCGCCGGTGCTTTTTCAGTGCGCGACCATGACGCCTCCGACCCCGCCCGCCCCCGCCCGCAAGCTCCGCGTCGCCTCCGTGCAATTCGAGTGCGCGCCCGGCGACAAGGAGGCGAATTTCCGGAAGGTCGAGGCGTTCACGGCCGAAGCGGCGGCGCAGGGCGCGCGGCTCGTGGTGTTTCCCGAAGGCTGCGTGAGCGGCTATTGGTTCGTGCGCAACCTCACCGTCCCGCAACTTGCCGCGCTCGCCGAGCCGATCCCGGACGGGCCGAGCACGCAGCGGCTGATCGCGCTCGCGCGGCGGCACGGCATATCAGTGGGCGCGGGCTGGTTCGAGACGGGCGAGGGCGGCGTGTTTCACAACAGCTACGTCGTGGCGCTGCCCGACGGCTCGATCCACCGGCACCGGAAGCTGCATGCGTTCGAGCACGATCAGGTGCGCAGCGGCACCGAGCTCACGGTCTTCGATCTGCCTGACGGCTGGCGCGCGGGCGTGCTGATTTGCTACGACTGCAATCTCATCGAGAACGTGCGCATGACCGCGCTGCGGGGCGCCGAGGTGCTCATCGCGCCGCACCAGACGGGCGCGGTGCGCAGCAAGGACCCGAACCTCATGGGCCTCATCGAGCGGCGCGTGTGGGACAACCGCCACACCGACCCGGAGGCGATCCGGCGCGAATTCACGGGCGACAAGGGCCGGGGCTGGCTGATGCGCTGGCTGCCGAGCCGCGCGCACGACAACGGGATTTTCCTGATCTTCAGCAACGGCGTGGGCGTCGATGACGACGAAATCAGGACTGGCAACGCCATGATCCTCGATCCTTACGGCCGCATCCTCGCCGAGACCTGCGCCGCCGCCGACACGATGATCGTGGCAGATCTCGACGTGGGCCTGCTCGCGAAGGCCACGGGGCGGCGGTGGATTCGCTCGCGCCGCCCGGAACTCTACGGCCCGCTCACGCAGCGCACCGGCGCCGAGCGCGACACACGCTTGCTGAAGTTCGAGGAGTGATCGGCGGGTAGTGGATTAGTTTGGTTGTGGGAGGGGCTTTATGCCCCGACTTGTCGCGGGGTAAACCCGCTCCCACAGTTTCGATCGGAAGCAAACAACCCACTACCGACACGCGTCACCCCCCGGCCACGGGCGGGATGAAGACCACGCAGTCGCCGTCGCGGAGCGGGGCAGTGGCGGCGACGAAGGTATCGTTCACCGCGGCGCGGATGCGATTAGCGGGGAGGGTGAAACCGTGGCGCGCGCGCAGCTCGTCATAGAGCGCCCCGGGGGTCGCGGCGGCGGTCGTGAGCGTTTCCTCGGAGAGGGCGCGCTGCTCGCGGAGGATGGCGAAATACTGGATGCGGACGGTGATCACGGTCTGACTCGGGGTTTATCCCCGACATGTCGGGCGTAAAGCCCGACCTACGCGCGGTAGTCTTTTTTTCCGCCGGTTTTCTCGAGGAGGCGCACGTCCTTGATCACGATGCCGTGGGTCACGGCCTTGGCCATGTCGTAGAACGTCAGCGCGGCGACGGTCGCGCCCGTGAGCGCTTCCATTTCGACACCGGTCTTGGCGTGCGTCTCGACACGGCAGTGGATCGCGATTTCGCCGCGCGTGGGATCGGGGACGATCTCGATCTGGCAGTCGTCGAGGCCGAGCGGGTGGCATAGCGGGATGAGGTCGCCGGTTTTCTTCGCACCCATCACGCCGGCGAGGATCGCGGTCTGGAAGATCGGGCCCTTCTTCGTCGCGATCTCGCCGTCGCGGAGGAGCGCGGCGAGCTCGGCGGGGAGCGTCACGTGCGCGACGGCGTGCGCGGTGCGGCGCGTCACGGGCTTCGCGCCGACGTTGACCATCGCGGGACGGTTCTGCGCGTCGAGGTGAGAGAACATGCGCGCACTTTCGCGCGCGAACACTCAACGCTCAACGCTGAACATCGAACGCCCAAGCGCCCGGCGAATCAAAGCCACGGCCGGAACGGCGCGAGTGTGCCGGCGGGAAATTCCGTCGTGTCCGCGGGCAGCTCGACAAAGCCGTCGCTGCCGATGAGGCCGGCGAAGTCGCCCGAGGTGTTGCCCGGATCGGGCGTGGCGAGCACCTCGGCGCGCGGGCCGCGGGAGAGTTTCACGGGGAGGAGATAGGCGAGGGGCGGCTTGAACGTCACCGGCCGCGCGATGGCGACGAGCGGCGCGGGCGCGGGCGCGAGGCCGCTGGCATGAGCGAGTGCCGGAAGAACGTAGCGGTGC
>JANOCA010000530.1:0-2269 GCA_031411915.1 Opitutaceae bacterium | reverse complement strand
CGAGTATGTGCATAAAGGCGGTCCGAAGCCCTACCTTTATCCGGTCCTCGCCGCCGACGGCACCGAGCTGATGCGCCACTTCCCGATGAAGGGCAAAGGCGGCGTCCCCGGCGAAGTCGAGGATCACCCGCACCATCGCTCGCTCTGGTTCACGCACGGCGCGGTCAACGGCATCGATTTCTGGGCCGAGAACGAACTGACCAAACCCGGCCAAACTAAGCAGGGCACGATCGTGAACGAAGCCGTCGAATCCGCCGTGAAGGCCGGCGTCGGTGAGATCAAGTCCCGTAACAAATGGGTCGGCCCGGACGGCGCCGTCCATCTCACCGATGAGACCACAATCAAGATCCGTGGCACCGCCGACACCCGCACGCTCGACTACGAGGTCACGCTCAAGGCCCCCGCCGGCAAGCCGGTCGTTTTCGGCGACACCAAGGAGGGCTCGATGGCCATCCGTGTGCCGCTCTGGATGACGCCGCCGCACAGCTACAGTGGCGCCGACAAGAAGCGCGTGAAGCACGAAGGCCAGGGCAAGATCGTCAATGCCGAGGGCATCACCAACGACGCCGCGTGGGGCAAGAAATCCACTTGGGTCGACTACCACGGGCCCAAGGGCGGCAAGACCTACGGCGTTGCGATGTTCGATCACCCGAAGAACCCGCGTCATCCGACTTGGTGGCACGTGCGCTCCTACGCGCTCTTCGCCGCCAATCCGTTCGGCAAGCATGACTTCGAGCCTGAGCACAAAGCCGACCCCAAGGCCGGCGATCTCACGATTCCCGCAGGCGGCAGCGTGACGTTCCGCTGGCGTTTCTATTTCCACATGGGCGACGAGAAAGCCGGCAAAGTCGCCGAGCAATTCGCCGCCTACGCCGCGGGCAAGTAGCCGGCGGAGGCGGCGTGCTTCGCCGTTTGCAGTCAGTCACTCCCAAAAAAACTCCCCGCCATGCCCCTCCACATCGATCATCTCACGCGTCGTGCCTTTCTTCGGAACACGGCGCTGGCCAGCGCGGCCACGGCCGCGTTTTCCGCCCGCTCGTGGGCGCAGGTCGTCGGGGCGAACTCCGATATTCGCGTCGCCGTCGTCGGCCTGAATGGCCGCGGCCGCAGCCACCTCAGCAGCCTCTCCAAGATCAAGGGCGTGCGTGTCGTCGCGCTTTGCGACGTCGACACCGCCGTGCTCGCGCGCGTGAAGGCCGGCCTCGGCGAGGCGGGCGCGGACGTCCGCACCTTCGTCGATCTCCGCGAGCTCCTCGCGATGCCCGGCCTCGATGCCATCACGATCGCGACGCCCAACCACCTCCACTCGCTCCAGGGCATCTGGGCCGCGCAGGCGGGCAAGGATGTCTATGTCGAGAAACCCGTTTCCCACAACGTCTGGGAGGGCCGGCAACTCGTCGCCGCCGCCGCGAAATACAACCGCGTGATCCAATGCGGCACGCAGATCCGCTCCGGCGCCGGCTTGCAGGAAGCGGTCGCGTGGGTGCGCGCCGGCAACCTCGGCAAGGTCACCGTCTCGCGCGGCTTCTGCTACAAGCGCCGCGATTCCATCGGCAAGACCGAGGGCGCGCAGAAAGTCCCTGCGACCGTGAACTACGATCTCTGGTCCGGCCCGGCGCCCACGGCGGAGCTGCGGCGCGGCCGGCTGCATTACGACTGGCACTGGGATTACCTCACGGGGAACGGAGATGTCGGCAACCAAGGCATCCACCAGATGGACGTCGCGCGCTGGTTCCTCGGCGAGGCCGGCCTCCCGCGCGGCACGCTCAGCATCGGCGGCCGGCTCGGCTACGTCGACGACGGCAACACGCCCAACACCCAAGTCGTGATTCACGACTACGCGAGCGCGCCGTTGATTTTCGAAGTGCGTGGCCTGCCCGCGAAGGCCGAGGCCGCCGTGGCCGCGACGACCGGTGATCAGGCCGGGGCCGAGGCCGCCAACGCCGCCGCTGCCAAGGGCGCCAAAGGCAAGAAGGGCGGTGGCGCTCGCGGCGCCGGCAGCGCGATGGACAACTACCGCGGCGTCGCCGTCGGCAACGTCGTCGAGTGCGAGGGCGGCTCCGTGGTCACGACGGATTATTTCAAGGCCACCGCCTACGACCAGGCCGGCAAGGCCGTGAAGGAGTTCGTCGGCGAAGATCGCCACATGAAAAATTTCATCGACGTCGTCCGCAGCCGGAAGATGGCCGACCAATACGGCCCGATCCTCGAGGGCCACATCTCCAGCGCGCTCTGCCACCTCGGCAACATCTCGCACGTCCTCGGCAAG
>JANOCA010000529.1:0-12706 GCA_031411915.1 Opitutaceae bacterium | reverse complement strand
TTCCCAGAAGCCGAGTTTGTCCTCGGCGAGAAACGTGATGCCGCTCACGAATTTCGAGCCCTTCCATGCATAGAGCTTGGGGATGATCACGCGGGCGGGGCCGCCGTGTTCAAGTGAGACGGGCGCACCGTCGAAGCTCGTCGCGATGAGCACGTCGTCGTCGAGGCAGGCGGCGAGGGCGACGTTGGTCGAGTAGCCATCGTAGCCGGTGAAATAGACGAACTTCGCCTCGGGCTTCGGCTGCGCGAGTTCGTAGAGGGTCGTGAACGCCACGCCGCCCCAGCGGCAGTCGTATTTGCTCCAGGTTGTCACGCAGTGGAAATCGCTCACGTCCTCGACCTGCGGCAGCGCGTGGAACTGAGCCCACGAAAGCGAGGTGGGCTTCTCGACGAGGCCATCGATCTTGAGCGACCACTTGTCGTGCGGCATCTGCGGATGCACGCCGAGGTCGAGCACGGGGAAGCCAGTCGTCAGCTTCTGGCCGGGTGGTAGGCGATCCTTGGAGGCCACGGCGCGAGCCGCGATGCCGCGGGCTTTTTGTTTCTCGGCCCACTTCTGCTTCGCGGCGATGTAGCGTTCCTTCGACATGGCGCCGAGGCTACCGCTCGAAGTTATTCGTGCAAGCCGTAGGTCGGGCTTTATGCCCGACTTGTCGGGGGGTAAACCCCGACCTACCCAGACTCTGCGCGCCACCGGCTCGGCAGGACGCCTCGCCCTACCCGGCGATCGCGAGCGCCTGCCGGATCGCCTCACGCCGGCGCCAGTAGTAGACGAACATCCCGCTCTGCAGCGCCACCGAGACCGCCGCGAGCACGCCGAGCGTGAGGCGATTCATGAAGGACAGATAGGCGTCGACGCTCATGCCAAATTGCTGGGCGCTCAAGGCGATGAGGTCGCGCAGAAACCCGGGCAGCGGCGGCACGGGCATGAACCACACGCGCACCGCGCAATAGGCCAGCACCGCCCCGAGCAGAATCGGCTGGCTCGCGAGCAGCCAGCGGAGCCCGCGGGATTCGCCGCGTTCAATCTGGCTGACGCCGTGCAACTCTGCGGCGCCAGCGCCGGCCGCAGTCAGACCGATCAGCGCCAGCGCGACCTTGTGGTCCAAGGCCGAGATGAGCGCAAAGGCGCCGGCGAGCGCGAGCACGCTCAAGCCGTCGAAGCGCGCGATGCGCAGCACGCGGGCGAGGACGACTTCGGGCAGCTGCGGCGGCGTGGGCATGGAAGGAATAGTGAAGGGGAAAGTGACAGTGAAAGGGAACAGAACCCTGGTGTCGGGGGAAAAACGCTATTTTTCACTCGCACTCTCCTCTCCCATTTCACTTTCACTCTAACTCTTCCTTTCACTTTGAAACCCTTTCCCTTCCGCCTCGAGGTCCCGCCCGAGCTGCCCATCAGCGTGCGCGCGGAGGAGATCACGGCGACGATTCAGGCCAACCAAGTGGTGATTCTCGCCGGTGAGACGGGCTCGGGCAAGACCACGCAGATCCCGAAGATGTGCCTCGCCGCTGGCTGCGGCGCGCGGGGCCGCATCGCCTGCACGCAGCCGCGCCGCGTGGCGGCGCTGTCGGTTTCGCGGCGCGTGGCTGAGGAGCTGGGCGTCGAGTGGGGCCGCGAGGTCGGCTGCAAAATCCGTTTCAACGACCAGACGACGGCGGCCACGCAGATCAAGTTTCTCACCGACGGCATGCTGCTCGCCGAGGTGCAGGGTGATCCGCTGCTGCGCGACTACGACACGATCATCATCGACGAGGCGCACGAACGCTCGCTCAACATCGACTTCCTCCTCGGGCATCTGCGCACGCTGCGCTACAAGCGCCCCGAGCTGAAGATCGTCATCACGTCGGCCACGATCGACACGGCGGCGTTCAGCGAGGCCTTCGACGGCGCGCCCGTCGTGCTGGTCGAGGGCCGCACCTATCCGGTCGAGGTGATCTACGCGCCGCTTGACGAGCTGGGCAGCGACGCGGCCGAGGGCGACGAGCGCGAGGCCCGCGCGGAGGCGCTGCACTACATCGACGGCGCGATCGAGGCGGTGGAGCGCATCGTGCGCGAGAGCACCGGCGGCGACGTGCTGGTGTTCCTCCCGAGCGAGCGTGACATTCGCGAACTGGGCGACCTGTGCGAAGGCCGGCGCCTGCGCAACTGCGAGGTGATCCCGATGTTCGGCCGGCTCTCCAACGCGGAGCAGCAGCGCGTCTTCGCGTCCACCCAGCGGCGGAAAATAATCCTCGCGACCAACATCGCCGAGACCTCGCTCACCATTCCCGGCATCCGCTTCGTGGTGGACACCGGGCTTGCGCGCGTCAGCCGTTACTCGCCGCAGGCGCGCACGCGCCGCCTGCCGATCGAACCGGTGTCGCAGTCGAGCGCCGACCAGCGCAAGGGCCGCAGCGGCCGTGTGGCCGACGGCGTGTGCATCCGCCTCTATTCGGAAAAGGATTTCCTCGAGCGGCCGCGCTTCACGCAGCCGGAGATCCAGCGGGCGAATCTCGCGGATGTGATCCTGCGCATGAAGGCCTTTGGCCTCGGCGACATCGAGCGCTTCCCCTTCATCAACATGCCCGCCGCGAAATCCATCCGCGCGGGCTACGCGTTGCTCGAGGAACTTGGCGCACTCGATGCCTCGGACAACATCGCGGACTCAGTGCGCGTGCTTACCCCGCTCGGCCGGGAGCTCGCGCGGCTGCCCGTGGACCCGACGGTCGGGCGCATGATTCTGCAGGCGCGCGCGGAGAAAGCCGTGCGCGAGGTGGCGGTGATCGCCGCCGGCCTCTCGATCCAGGATCCTCGCGAGCGGCCGATGGACAAACAGCAGCAGGCCGATGCGGCGCACCGGCGATTCGCGCACCCGGACTCGGATTTCCTCACGCTGCTAAACATCTGGGAGGCGTTTCACGACGAGTTCGAAAACCTCACGCAGGCGAAGCTCCGTCGTTTCTGCCGCGACCACTTCCTCAGCTACACGCGCCTGCGCGAGTGGCGCGACATCCACGCGCAGCTGATCGACACGCTCGAGCAGCGCGACGATTTCAAGCTCACGTCGGCCTACCACGGCCTGAAAGAGATCGATGACAAGACGACGGTCTTCGGCGCGCCGTCCTACCGTGCGATCCACCGCAGCATCCTCGCCGGCCTGCTCGGCAACATCGCGCACCTCGACGAGGAGAACGGCGGCTACAAGGCGACCCACGACCGGCGCGTGTCGCTCTTTCCCGGCTCGGTGCTTTTCCGGCGGGAGGAGCCGAAGAAGGCCGGGCGCGGAGCGCCCAGCCCGCCTAAGGACACCGGCAAGGCCAAGGCGCCCCGGTGGATCATCGCCGCGGAGATCATGGAGACGACGCGCCTTTTTGCGCGGACCTGCGCGCGGCTCGACCCGCTCTGGGCGCTCGATCTCGGCGCGCACGTGGTGCGCGTGGCGCACAGCGAGCCATTCTGGAACGTCGACGCGGGCCGCGTGATGGTGAAGCAGCGCACGCGGCTCTACGGCCTCGAACTCGAGAGCCGAGGCGTGAGCTACGGAAAAATCGATCCCGTGCATGCGACGGAGATTTTCATCCGCGAAGGGCTCGTGAACGACACGGTGACCTTCCCGCTCGACTGCCTCACGCACAACCGGGCCGTGCGCGAAAAAATCGAGGACCTGCTGACGCGCGCGCGCGACAGTGGGTATCTGAACCTGGACGAGGCGGCTTATCGTTTCTACGCGGCGCGGCTGATGAGTGTGGGCGGGGTGCCCTCAACCCGCTCCGCCGAAGAGCCCGCAAGCCCGCGGGGTGGGGGCACCCCGCCTACAGCTGAAGGCATTTCATCCGTCGCCGAGTTGGTCGATCTCGTGCGCGAGCGGCGGGGCGTGGAGCCGCGTTTCCTGATGATGCAGCCGGACGATCTGCGCGACCCGGAGACGATCTCGCACGATGCGGAGGCGTTTCCCGAGGCGCTGCCGCTGCAGAATGCCGCGCTGCCGTTGAACTACGCCTACAAGCCCGGCCAGGCCGATGATGGCGTGACGCTTGATGTGAGCGTGCGCGAGGCCGAGGCGCTGACGGAGGCCGCGCTCGACTGGGCGGTGCCGGGCCACCTTGAGCAGAAGGTCGAGCACTACCTGCGCTCGCTGCCAAAGGAGCTGCGCCGCGGCTTCGTGCCGCTTGCGGAGACGGCGAAGGCGCTCGCGACGCAATTGGCGTCGCGCGATCGGTTGACAGCGCGGCGAGAGTCGCTGCCGCAGGCGCTCGTCGCGGAGATCGCGGAGCGCCATCGCATCGCGCTCGATCCGGCGGTGTGGGCCGACAAGCCGCCACCCGATCATCTGCGCGTGCGGGTGCGCGTGGTCGATGCCGGGGGGAAAGAGCTGGCCGCGAGCCGCGAGCTCGCGGAGATCCGCGGTGCGCTGCTGGCGCAGTCGCGGCAGGCGAGCGTGGCGGTGGCGCGCGAGGAGCCCTCGGCGTGGCGGGCGATTCGGGCGAAGTGGGAAACGCCGGAACACACGACGTGGGCGTGGAGCGAGCTGCCGGAGCGCGTGCTCGTGACGGAGCAGGCGGGCGCGCCGGTGTATGCGTTTCCCGGGCTGCAGGCCGGGCGCGACGGCGTGGCGCGGCGGCTTTTCAAAACGCCGGAGGAAGCGGCGGCGGCGGCGCGCGCCGGGCTCGCGGCGCTGTTCGAGCGGCAGCTCGGGCACGAGCTGATGTGGACGCAGCGCGACCTGCGCGCGATGAAGGCGCTCGGCCCGCTCGTCGCCACGCTCGCGCCGATGGACGAATTGCAGGAGCAGATGTTCGCCTCGATCCGCCGCTGGGTGACGCAGCGGCCCGTGGTCCCGGCGACGGCCGCGGTGTTCGGCACGATGCTCGACCGGGCCAAGGCGGACCTGCGCGGCATCGTGCCGCGCGCGGTCGATCTGCTGCGCGAAATCCTCACGCTTCGGCTCGAGCTGCAGGTGCTGCCTGAGGCGCCGGCCTCGCTGGCGACCGATCTCGCGGCGCTGCTGCCGGCGAATTTTCTCCAGGCGGCACCGTATGCGCAGCTCGCGCATTTTCCGCGCTACCTGAAGGCGATGAAGCTGAGGGCGGAGCGAGCGCGCAAGAATCCGGCGAAGGACGCGGAGCGGGCCGCGCAGCTCGCGCCCTATCAGGCGGCGGCGATGCGCCTGCGTGGTCTGGAAGGAGGCGAAGCCCTTCGCTGGCTGTTGGAGGAGTTTCGGGTGAGTCTCTTCGCGCAGGAGCTGGGCACGGCGGAGGCGGTGTCCGCGGTGAAGCTGGATCGGGCGATTGCGGCCGTGCGGGGCGAGACGCCGGGTGCGGCGCCAACCGCCGTCTCGCGGGCCAAGCCAATTGTCGCGGCGCCGACGATGCCACCGACGACGAAGGGCGCGCCGCTCAAGAATCTCGGCGCCCTCGACAAGCTGTTCGGGCGTTAGAGCCGCGGCGCTGCCTAATACTTGCAGCCTTTCGGGTTGCGGGCGACGCGCGGGGGGCCACAGTGCCCCCACCCCTAGTTAATCCCATGAATACTCCGATCTCCGCGATCTTGGACCGGAAGGGACGCAGCGTCTTTTCTGTTTTGCCTACGATGACAGTCTCCGAAGCCGTGGCCGAGATGAACCGCCAGCGCGTCGGCTCCGTGCTGGTGCTCGATGGCGGCCGCTTGGTCGGCATCTTCACCGAGCGCGATGTGCTGCGGCGCGTCGTCGGACCGGGCGTCGATCCGCTGCGCACGCGCGTATCCGAAGTGATGACGCCCGGCGTGATCACGATCTCACCCGAGGCGACGATCGAGGACACGATGGTGCTCTTCACCGATAAGCGCTGCCGCCATCTGCCCGTCGTCGAAAACGGCCAGCTCATTGGCACGCTCTCGATCGGCGACATCACGCGCTGGATGGCCGACGCGAGCCGCGCCGAGGCTGAGCACCTGAAGAACTACATCACGGGCGGCTTCCCGACGTAGCCCGGCCGACGCCCGTCTCAGCGATAGAGCCAGAAGCGTTTGCTCTGCTCCTGGTAGGCCTGCGCCTGGGTGCGCCAGGTGCGCAGCCAGCCCTCGACGTCAATTTTCTCGCCCTTGGCGACGAGATCCTTGGCGAACTCGGAGGAGCCCAGCAGCTTCACGAACATCGTGCGGTCATTGACCCGGGCCGCGGTGAACGGATTTTTGCCCTCAAGTTTGCAGGTGAGCTTCAGCAGCCAGAAATTCAGCTCGGCCGGACGCCATTCCTCCCAGGCGGCCACCTCGATGAAAAGGCCCACGCCCTCCCGCCCGGTCTTGGCGTTGGACGCAGTCACGCGGCGAAACTGAAGGCCGGGCAGGTTCAGCGCGCGCAGTTCCCGCTCGTAGACGTCGAGCTTGGCCGACAAGTGCGAGAGCCCGCGAAACACGTGCTGATCACCGACGCCGTGGCGAAAGCCGCTCGGCGTCTCGCAGCCGAGGCCGGTCATCGGATAGCCCATCACCGCTGAAAAGTCCCGGATGAGCGGGGAGGTCGGCACCCAGGTGAGACCCGTCTCGGACCAGCGCATGGCGCGGGTCCAGCCGCGCATCGGCACGACGGTGAGCCGGCCGCGATTGCGCAGCTGGTCCGAAATCGAGAGCACGCCGGGAGACTCGCGCGCCATGCGGGCGAGTTCGCCCATGGTGAGCCCATGCACGTAGGGCACGCGAAACGCGCCGACGTAGTTGTTGACCGAGAGATGGGCGTCGAGCGGCGGGCCATCGACCTTGAGTCCGCCGAGCGGGTTGGGCCGATCGAGGATGATGAGCGCCTTGTCGTTCTCGAAGCACGCCTCGGCGGCGAGCTTCATCGCGCTGATGAAGGTGTAGCTACGGGTGCCGATGTCCTGCAGGTCGACAACGAGGGCATCGAGATCGCGGAGCTGTTCGCGGGTGGGCTTGCGCGACTTGCCGTCGTAGAGCGAATTCACCGGCAGGCCGGTCTTGGGATCCTTGTAGCTGTTGTAGTTTTTTCCGGCGGGAAACTCGTTGTTGATGCCGTGCTCGACGCCGAAGAGGGCGGTGAGCTTCACGCCAGGCGCGTTGCGCAGGACCTCGATGGTGCTCACGCCGCGGCGGTTCACGCCGGCGGGGTGCGTGAGCAGGCCGATGCGCTTGCCCCTCACGGCGGCGAAACCTTCCGCTTCGAGCACATCGATGCCGAGCATCACCGGCGTCATCCCCGCGACCGGCTTCTCCGGTTCAGGCGCAGCGGTGACGATGGGTGGCTGGAACGGCTGCTTCCTCGGCGCCGGAGCCTGGCTCGCGCTGCAGCCGAACAGGCCTAGCAGCGGCACGAGCACCGAGAGCAAGCGCGGGGCAAAAAGAGCGCGGACGACGCCGGACATGAAGGTGGAACGTGCCGCGCCGCGGAAGAGCGGTCGAGATGTTTCCTCCGGCCGATCAGCCCAGATGCGCGCGCACCGATGATTCGAGGAACGCGCCGGCCTCGCGCAGGGCGTGCGCGAGCGGCACGTCCTCCGGGGTGATCGAGTGAAGGGCGAGCCGCGCCGGTGGCCGGGCGACCGTCGCGCGGCCGGCGAAAACGTGGACCTTTTTCCCGAGCGCGAGCGCGCGGGCGGCGACCTCTCCGGGCCCCTTGCCGCTGAGCGAGCTATCGTCGAAGCGTCCCTCGCCGGTGATCACGAGATCGGCCGCGGCGAGGCGCGGCGCGAGGTTGAGCCACGCGGTGACAAGCTCCGCGCCGGGCACGAGCTGCGCGCCCGCCGCGGCCATGAGGCCGAAGGATATGCCGCCCGCGGCGCCGGTGCCGGGCAACTCGACAAGCGAGGCGGGCTGGCCGGCGTGCGCGCACAGCAGCCGCGCGAGCCGCGCCGCCTCGCCATCGAGCCGCGCGAGATCCGCGGGGCGCAGGCCTTTTTGCGGGCCGTAGATTGCGGCGGCGCCGCGTGGACCGAGCAGCGGGTTGCTCACGTCGCACGCGATGCGGATGGGCGGCAGCGGCGGGAGGGAGCCCCCGATGCGCGCGATGTGGGCCCAGTGGGCGGGCACGGGGAGCGGGAGAATCTCGTTGGCATTGGTTTCGAACCGCAGGCCAAGCGTCGCGAGGGCGCAGAGCCCGAGATCGCTCGTGGCGCTGCCGCCGACGCCGAGCAGAATCGCATCGACGCCTGGCCGCGCGGCGGCGCGCAGCAGTTCGCCCGTGCCCGTGGTGTTGGCGAGCCACGGATCGCGCTCCTCGGGCTTGAGCAACGCCAGGCCCGAGGCCGCGGCCATCTCGATGATCGCCAGCGTGCCGTCCGCGATCGGGAGATTCAACAGCGCGCGGGCCGCGGGTGGAATCGCGGCGAGAGGCGCGATTCCGATCGCCGCGCGCACAGGTGCGCCGCGCGGACCGGTGACCGCATGGGTCTCGATCGTGGCTTGCGCGGCGCGGCTCAGGATGTCGCCGAAGCCTTCGCCGCCATCGGTGAGCGGGCAGAGGTCGAGCGTCCACTCGGGATGCACGGCGCGGAGAGCGGCCGCGGCATGGGCGCAGGCCTCGGGCGCCGTGAGGGCATCCTTGAATTTGTCAAACGCGAGGAGGACGCGCATGGCCGGTTTCATTCTTCCGCGATGCGCGCGAAACGTGGTGTGTCTCTGCCGTCGATCATGATCGTCTCGGTGAACATCGCCGCGGGGCGCACCCACAGGCCGCGTTCGCCGTAGAGCGCCTGATAGGCGACGAGCGGCTCCAGCGTCTCCGAGTGCCGGGCGAGCCCGATGACGCGATACTCGTTGCCCTTGTAATGGCGGTAGAGCCCGGGACGGGGCTCCGCCGGCAGAGGAGGGAGCGGCGCGGACATGCGGCCGATCACTCCACGCGGAGGATGCCCTTCATGAGCTGCGAGTGCCCGGGGAAGGTGCAGACGAAATCGTAATCGCCGGGCTTGGCCGGCGCGTTGAAGAACAGCGTGTCGCTGGTCTCCGGCGCCATGATCGCGGTGTGGACGATCACGTCGTCGGAGTCGGGCACGTAATGCTTGGCGGCGCCATCGAGGCCGAGGGCCATCGCGGCTTCGCCGACGGCCTGGCCGCGGCCGGGTGCGGTGAGGACGAAGTTGTGCAGCATGTCGTCGGTGTTCCTGAATACGAGGCGCACGCGCGCGCCGGCTTTCACGGTGAGGAGCGTCTGGTCGAATTTCAGGCCCGGCTGGGTGCCGAGGATGATCTGCTTGTCGCCTTCGTCGCCGGGCCAGTCCGAGGGGGCGCGGATGGGGTGCTTCTGGGTGTTCCCCAGCGCGACGGTCGGGACGGGCGCCACGCAGAGCTCGGCCTCCTTGGGATCGAGGGGCACGATGCGGCCGGTGGCGGGGATGCGGTTCAGCGTGTAGAAAGCCACGGGGTGCAGCAGCGCCTCGGTGCCGCCGGCGGCGCGCAGGCCGGGGGCCTTGATTTCGTGGACGTAGCCCTCGCGCACGCACGCGAGCGCGAGCCGCACGCTGAGGCCATCGGGCGCGACGACGACCTTGCGCACCGGGCAGGCGAGGCGGTTCACCGGCGCGCTGCCGTAGGCGCGATGATAGAGATAGGTGAAGCCGCCGACGGAGTAGCTCGCGGGATTCTCCGCAGTCGCGCGATCGACGGGCGAGGTGAACGTGAGCGTGAACCCATCCGCCTGCGCGCGCACTTCCTTGATCTCGAAGGGCATTTTTCCCGTCCACTCCAGGCGCTCGAGGCCTTGCTGCTTGGAGCCAACCGCGCCCCAGCCGCGCGCGGTCTCGCCGGCGAAGAGCACCCCGTCCTCGCCGTGGGTGATGCGGATGATGCCGCACTCGAAGCCCTCGCGAAACGCGATCGCCGCGCCCTGCCACACGCCGCCGACTTCCTCGAGGAACACGCGCGCGATTTTGCTCTGCCCCTGATCGGCGACGAAGATCTGGCCCGCGAACGGCCCGAACTTTCCGCCCGTGAGATCCTCGATCACGCCGGCGTTGGAGATGCCGAGCACGGTGTGCGGGAGCCACACGGCGGGGGGCTTCACGCCGGGGACTTTCTTCGCGACCTCGTGCATGGGCTCGCCGAAATCCTTGATGTCATCGGGGCGCAGCTTGACCGTCGAGCCCGGCGCGCGGCTCCACGCGAGGCCGGCGGGGTGGCCCGCGAAATCCCCCGGCGCCACGTGCGTGAGCCGGCCGGAGCCGACCCATTCGCCCTGGTTCTCGGAGAAAAACCACTCGCCCTTCGATGTGACGACAAAGCCGCACGGTGAGCGCAGGCCCGCGGCGATGGGCATCATCTGGCCATCGGGCGTGACCTCCACCATCCAGCCGCGCCACGGGGCGGGTGCCTGCGTGGCGCCGCCGAACGCCACGTTGAGCGTGAGGCGCAGGTTGCCGTTGGGCGCGAGGACAGGGCCGAAGTTGTATTCGTGGTAGCTGCCGGAGATCGGGAGCTTGGCAACCGTTTCAAAAACATCCGCGCGGCCGTCGCCGTCGATATCATCCAGGCGCGTGAGCTCCTGACGCTGCGCGACGTAGTAACCTTTTTTTGGTGACGGCGCGGCGATGATGCCGAGCGGCTCGTGGAGGCCGGCGGCGAAGAGCGTGAACTTTGGCTTCACGTCGTCGCCGGCGGCGTAGGCGCCGTCCACCCACCAGATTTCACCGCGGCGCGTGGTGACGAGCAGGCGTTTGCCGGCGACGGGCACGATGCCGCTGGCCTCGAGCACGATGTTCTCCGGCACCGCGAGCGGCGTGCGTTTCCAATAAATGTCCTCGCGGGCGGTGAGCGCATCGGAGGGCTTGGCGAAACGCTCGGCGGCGGAGGGATTGTTGACGCGCGCAGGCGGGGTGGCGTCGGCGGCGAACGCGGCGGAAGGGAGCAACAGGGCAAGAAAGGAAAGGCGCTTCATGGCGGCGGAGTTCACCACACGATCGAGTAGGAGAGGGGTTTTTCAAGCAGGCCGGCCGAAAGGGGCACGGCGAGCTGCTGGCGGCCATTGACCGTGCGCAGCACCGGTCGCTGAGGGGCGTCGGCGGGCCAGTCGAGGAACCATTCGCGCTGGCCGACGAGCCAGCCGCCGCTGGGCTGCGGGGTGATCGTCTCGGCCTCGGCGAGCAGCACCCATGCGGACCACGAAGGCAGGCTGCCTTTCAGATTTAGCGTGCGCACGAGCCCGCGGCCTTCCTTGGCGGGTGCGATGCGATCACGGATGCTGAGGTTGGCGAGCGTGGAGAGAAACACGGGCTGGCCGTCGGCCTCCAAGGTGTAGCCTTGCGAAGACCAGAGCGCGTCGGGCTGGTCGGGCCAGTCGCCGTTGGCGGCATATTCGATCAGGGCAATCGCGGGCTTGCCGTTGAATAGCAGCGCGGGGCCCTCGGGGCGGGCGAGCTGGTCGTTGCCGCGGCCTTCCCACATGTCGGCGGTGTTGATGAACGGCCCGCGCCACGCGCGGAGGATGGCACCGGTCTCGAAGTCGTAGGCGTAGTGGACTCCGGCGGGGGTTCCGACCGACGCGGCATAAAGCCGTTTGCGCGGATCAAACGGCACGAAACCGCGCTGCAGCACGATCCGTTCGGCGGGCTCGACGGCAATGGGCCGGGTGCCACCGCGGCGACCGCCCCGGCCTGGGGCGTCCCCGCCTTCGCGGACGGTGAGTGCGTGGGGTGCGATGCCGGGACCCTCTGTGAGCAGCTCGAAGGCCGGGCGAGCCGGCGAAGCATGCACGAAATCGGCGCGGAACTCATGTTTGCCCGCGGTGAGCGTCACGATGCCGGGCTGGCTGCCACGGTCGAGCGGCTGCACGACGGTGCGGCCGTCAATCTGCAACCGCGCAGGTCCGCTGGACTCGAGGGCGAAGCGATAGGCGCCCGGGCGCGGCGCATCGAGCGTCCCCGTGAACACGAGGGCGAAGCGGCCGCTTTTCTCGACGGCGCCGTGGGCGAATCGCGCGGGCACGCCCTCGGCGGTGGGTTTCTCCTTGTCGTAGGAGCCGACCGTGCTGTGGAGGCCCGCGTGGAGTTGGTAGCGGAGGTTCGACACTGCGACGACCGCACCGGGGTCGAAGCGCTTCACCCGGAGGCCGCGGAGCGCGACCGCGCCGTGGTCGCCCTGAATCATGAGAGGGCCGAGCGGAACCTCGTCGTTGGCGAGCGAGCTGCGCGTGGGGCCGGTGACCTCGACGTTTTCGTGAATCGTGAAGCCGTTGAGGGCGACTTTGGCGAAGCGGGCGTTGCGGGTCTTCTTCCCCGCGGCGTCGAAAAGCGGCGCCTGAAACTGGATGTGGAGTTTCTGCCAGAGGCCCGGCGCGCGGCTGGCGTTGGCCCGGGGCGCGGTGCCCTCGAATAGCTCCTTCCCTGCGCCGCGCGTGGCATCCCACCGGGAGTAGATGCCGCCACAGTCGGCGGCCCGCGGAGTCTTGACGCCCCAGCTGTCGAAGAGCTGCACCTCGTAGCGGCCCTGGAGATAGACGCCGGAGTTCGAGCCGGGCGTGAGCAGGAACTCAAGGTCGAGTTCCAAGTCACCATGATCCCACGCCGTGAGCAGGTGAGTGCGGGTTTCCTTCGTGGTGCCGGGAGTGCAGACGAGGATTCCGGTGCCGTCGACGGGGGCGAGGTTCTTGTCGCGGCGCGGGTCACCGGCCAGATCGGCGGCGAGTTTCCAATTGGATCCGACGGGGCGGAAGGCGGCGAGCGTGTCGAGTTTGACGACCTCGGGCGGGAGGGTCTGGGCGAGGGCGGGGGCTGCCAGCAGGGCGAGGGCCGCGCGCGGGGCGCGC
>JANOCA010000528.1:0-1632 GCA_031411915.1 Opitutaceae bacterium | reverse complement strand
GCGCCCACCATCAACGTCACCGACGGCAACCGCCGCGGCTACCGCACCGCCGGCCGGCCGAATTATTTCATCATGTCCGACTTCGAGTCCAACGGCTACGAGGCGGAGTTGAATTTCTCCCCCACGCGCGCCTGGAACATCCGCCTCAACGGCGCCAAGTCCGAGGCCATCGAGTCCAACATCGGCGGACCGTGGTATGCGTGGCGCGATGCGCGCCTCCCGGTGTGGACCGGTGTCGTCGCCAAGAACGGCGAGCGCGACGCCGCCGGCCAGCCCGTCACGTGGCGCACCGCGCCCTACAGCGCCGCCGCGCCCACCGGCCAGACGCTCGAGCAATACTACAACAGCGCGCTCGTCGGCCAGGCGCTCGCGTTCATGACCGCCGCCGACGGCCGTGCCACCGCCACCGCCCGCGGCGGCCGCGCCAATGCCATCGTGAACTACCGGTTCAGCGAAGGGCGGCTGAAAGGCTTCAACGTCGGCGGCGCCTACCGCTGGCGCTCCGCCCCCACCATCGGCTACGGCACCAAGACCAATGCGACCGGCACCGTGCTCCTCGATCTCGACAAAGCCTACAAAGGGAAGACCGAGGGCTACCTCGACCTCCTCGCCGCCTATCGCGGAAAAATGAAGGCCTTCGGCAATTTCAACTACCGCGTTCAGCTCAACGTCCGCAACGCCCTCAACGAAAACGACCCGATTCCCGTCGGCGCGCTCACGACCGGCGCCATCTCGCGCCTCGCGACCGTCGACTCGCGCGTCACGCAACTCACCTTCGCCGTGGATTTCTGAAGCAGGGTGGGCGTGCCCTGCCCGCCGGTTCAGCGCGCCCGAATCCTCGATCCTCAGCGGGCAGGGACGCCCACCGCCACGAAGTCGCCTGCCGCCGGGCTACCCCTTCTGTGATGCGTCTCGGCAAAACGGCAGGAGCGAGCGCCCGCGAGCCGATGTTCGCACCCACGCCGCAGTTGAAATCCCCCGCCCAACCCGCAACCTCGCCGCGATGAAACTTCCCCTCCCCCTGAAATTGATTCCGCTGCTCGCCTCGATCTTCGCGGCCACCACCGCGGCGTCCGCGCAGACGGTTTACTTCGGCACCGGTGGCGGCCCGGCCAAGGGCATCTACCGCGCGTCGTTCGACGCCAAGACCGGCAAGCTCACCGCCGCCGAACTCGCCGCCGAGGTCACCTCCCCGGGCTTCCTCGCACTGCACCCCGACGGCACGAAGCTCTACGCCGTCGCCAATTTTCCCGGCGGCCCCGGCGCCATCGGCTACGCGATCGGCGCGGGCGGCGCGCTCACCGTCATCAACTCCGCGCCCACCGGCGACGGCGGCGGGGCGCACATCGCCGTGCACCCGAGCGGAAAATTTCTCCTCACCGCGCAATACGGCGGGGGCTCCACCGCGCTCTTCCCGCTCGATGCGGATGGCCGGCTCGGCACCGCGCAGTTGGTCAAGCATTCCGGCGGTTCCGGCGTCGTTAAGCCCGTGCAGGAAAAGCCGCACGCGCACTGGGCCGGCTTCTCACCCGACGGCCGCTTCGCCCTCGTGCCCGATCTCGGCCTCGACGGCATCGTGATCTACCGGATCGATCTGGCGAAGCCCGCCATCGAGCGCCACGGCTTCGCGGC
>JANOCA010000527.1:0-5094 GCA_031411915.1 Opitutaceae bacterium | reverse complement strand
CCCGCGCTTGCCGGCGATCTGCTGCTCGTGCGCAACGACCTCGAGGCGGTGTGCCTGCGGCTGCCGTTGACAGGGGCGGGGGCGAAGGGACGCTAGCGCCATGCAACGCCGCGCGTTTCTGCAACATGTCGGCTCCGCGGCCCTCGCCGCTACGGCGGGAGCCTCGCGCGGCCGGGCGGCCGCGGCTGCGCCGACGGTGCAGACGGTGCGCGGCCCCGTCGCGCCCGAAGCGCTCGGGCCGACGCTGCCGCACGAGCACATCCTCGTCGATTTCATCGGAGCCGGCGAGGTCTCGCCCGCGCGCTATGCGGCCGACGATGTGGCGGCCGCGGCCTTGCCCCACCTGCGGGCCGCGCAGGCTCAGGGCGTGCGGACGCTCGTCGAGTGCACGCCGGATTTCCTGGCGCGCGACCCGCGGCTGCTCGCGCGGCTCAGCGCGGAAAGCGGGCTGCATCTCGTCACCAACACAGGCCTCTACGGGGCGCGAAGGAATATCTTCCTGCCGCCCTACGCGCACACGGAACCCGCGGAGCGGCTCGCCGCGCGCTGGATTGCCGAGGCCCGCGACGGCATCGATGGCACGGGCATCCGGCCCGGCTTCATCAAGAGCGGGGTGGATCCGGAGCCAGTCCTTTCGGACGTGCAGCGCAAGCTGGTCGCCGCCGCGGCGCTCACCCATGCCGCGACCGGGCTGACGATCGCGGTCCACACCGGCCGCGGCCCCGGCCTCGCGCAACTCGACGTGCTGCGCGCCCACGGCGTCGCGCCGGCCGCCTCCATCTGGGTGCATGCGCAGGGCGCGAAGGACGACGACCTGTTTGACGCGGCCGATCGCGGCGCGTGGATTTCCTGCGACGGGCTCAACCGCAACAGCATCGCGCGGCACCTGCACCTCTGCGTCGAGCTGAGGAAGCGCGGCCACCTCGGGCGCGTGCTGCTCTCGCACGACGCCGGGTGGTTCGATCCGGCGAAGCCGGGCGGCGGCGCTTTCCGCGGCTACGATCTGCTGTTCGCGGAGTTCGTGCCACTGCTGCGGAGAAACGATTTCAGCGCCGCGGAGATCGAGCGTCTGACCGTGCGAAATCCGGCCGACGTGCTCACGGTGCGGATGCGCCCGGTCAATTGACCGGGCGCAGGCGCGTTCGAAGTGGGGCTGGCTCTCCGAGCCGGCCTGGGTTGCAGGGCGATTCGCCGGCTGCAACTCAGCCCGCTAGCCCGCCAGCGAGTCGTGGTTCCTCCAGTCGCTGGCGCTCGCGGCTACGGCGGTTTCAGCCGGTGTTGCCGGTGGCCTGAACTTTCTTGCCGTGAATCTCGCCGCGCCATCCGCCGGTGGAACTGGGCCGTGACTCAATGAACTCCTTGAAGCGCTTCAGGTCGCCTGCGACACGCGAAGAAACCATGCCCAGCGCAGAGCCGACATTCTCGGCAATCCCCTCCGGGTCATAGTCCAACTTTAGTTCCAACCGGGTCTGGTCCGCGCCGAGCGGCGTGAAATTGACCATGCCTGAATTCCTCGCGCCGCCCACGCTGCGCCAGGCGATGCGCTGATCTGGGATTTGCTCGAAGATTTCCGCGTCCCACTCCCGCGTCTTCCCGCCAATCTCCGCCTTCCAGTGCAGCCGTTTGTCGTCCAGCTGCCTCACTTCCTTGACGCCTTCCATGAAAAGATGGAACTCCTCGAACTGCGTCCATTGGTTATATGCCCGGCTCACGGGCACGCCGACGATGATGGTGTCTTCAATTGTCTTCATGATTTTTTGGGATGGGATTTTAGGCCACCGTTTTGTGACCGCGTTGTTTGGGTGGATGGTTTCGTTTTCCGTGGCACCGAGCGGGCCAGCGTCACATTGCCGTGCTGCTGGCCTTCCTCGATTTCCGGCGTGGTTCCCTGCACCAGCGCCTTGATCGATTGGTAGATGTAGGTGAAGCGGTTCGCGCCGGTGTTGTCCCAGTATTCGGCCCGCTCGCCCCTCACGTGGATCAGCACGATGTTGGGGTCGTCCGCGCCCTCCGGAAACCACACCTTGAACGCGGGTTTCCAGATATCGCGGATCAACGCGCGGTCCTCCACCGCCGTCGCGTTGCCGCAGAGCACCACGCAATTCGTCCATCCCGCCTGCCCGTGCACCTGCACGCGCGCATCCGCCCCGATCTCGCGCACCTTGGCCGAATCCCGCGAAGTGAAGAGCCACAGGTCGGCGTTCTTGTCCACGCGAGCCACCGCCATGGGGCGGGCATGACACCCGGCGGGGCCGCCCATCGTGATCAGCATCACCGTGCTGAAGTCCTGGAGGAGGCCTTGGAGCTTCTCGACTTGATTGTTTTTGGCTTCGTTCATGAATGATCGTCTCTTAAAGCCCGATACTGGACTTCCGCGGCCTGCATGCTTGATCTGGATCTTCCACTTGTCGCCGCCCTTGGCCGCCCAGCGGGATGGCGTCCATTCCGGGCGTTGCGGAAACGGGACGTAGGCGAACTAGTCGGGGACGGGCATTGCGGATGGTGAGAATACACCCGCTGCGCTGCGATCGACACGGGGTGTTCACCCACCGGTCATCGCGGCCGCAACCCCCGGGTCAATTGAGGGTTTGGTGCGCGTGCACCGGGTGGAATCTCCGGCGGAAAAAACGGGTTCGCGTGACTTTACCGACCGGCGGCTAGTGGAACAGGTCGCGCTTCGCGTTGGCGGCGCGTTCGCGAGATCAGCACGGCGACGCCGGCGGCGATGAAACGATGGCCCACATGCGCTTCATCCCGTTTCTCCGTTAGCGAACAATGCGCGTGCCACCGTTGCGAGCCCAGCGCCCAGAAGATACCCGAGCACCGTGCAGACGCGGATGGCGAAGGCCATGTCGAGGTTGCGACGGTAGTCGGGCTTCATCCCGAGCATCTCGCCGAGGAACGCAACCGGCAGCGTCACGATGGAGATGCCGATGCCGTTGAGGCTGATCCAAATGGCGCCTTGGCTGGTCCGAGCATCGACGACGGCGTAAATCGCCACCGCGATGCGCACAGCAGCGGCGCGATCACGGCGCGGATGAGCCGCAGGAAAAGTCGCTCCCCGGCTGCGGGTGCGGCGCGGCTGCGGGAAACAGCAGGCCAAACGCCAAGCCGCCCACCGAGGCGGCTACGAGCCAGTGCGCGAGAGCGAGACGCCGGAGAAACGTCATGCCCCGGTTTGGAGCATCGATGGGCGGGAGTGAGATAGGGACAATGGATGGCGAGCCGTCGTCTCGTTACGGCTTCGGCGGGAATTCGCCGCCGTGGTCGGCAATCAGCACCCATTTGTTACCGTCCTTCATGAGAATGTCGGTCCAGCGGCCCACTTCGCGTTTCTGCTTTCCCTCGGCGTCCTTGAAGACACGCGTGAACAGGTAGTGCGCGTAGGCGATGTTGCCCTGCACGCGGACCGTCAGCGGCTGGAGATCATACACGAGTGTCTTCGAGGTCTGGTGACTGTGCGTGATGAACTTGGTCGCGCGCTGCTTGGAGCCCGGCAGCGCGTTGTCGTAGCCCCAGCCTTGGTAGTCCGCGTGGAAGTAGGCCATGAAGGCCGTCGTCTCGCCGGCTTGGTCGTGTTTCCAGTAGGTCTCAACGTTGCTCCATACTTCCTTCTGCTGCGGGGACAGCTCCGGCGTGCTGGCGCGGAGGGCGGCGCCGAGCGCGGCGCACAGGATCAGGATGGCGGTGGACGAAACGATGCGATGGGCGAGGGGTGAACGGTGCGTTTTCATGGATTCATGTTTTGGGGGTTGAACAACTGGACCTGAAATCTGTGGCGACGCGCGCGTTGCCTCACGGCGCAGGCGACGTTTTTATGTGGGGGTGGGTTTAAATGGCGGAGGACTCGGTGGGCGGCAGCGGCGAAGAGCGCCTCTTCTCGGGCGGGAATCCTGCTCATGGCCTGAATCGGTGGGGCAACCGCGGGGAACGGTGGCGGCGAATGTGACTGGGCTGGGCGCCTGGGCAATCATGGAAACGGCGTTATCCTTTTTTTGGGTTGTGCCGGGTCATGCCGGCGGCGCGGCGCTTGCGGTTCCGCCGCCGTTCCACGCCGCCTGCCACTCAATCGGTCAGATCTACGAGTCGATGAATCGCCCCGCTCCATCCGTGCCCGCCAACCGATGCCACTTCCGCCGTGACCGGACGAGCGAGTGAGCGGCACAAGCGCAAGCTGCGGTCCGCCGCCTCGGCGGCCAGCCGCAGCCGCAGCACGCGGTGCCTGATTACAGGTAGGGCTCGGGCGCGACGCCGATCTTCGCGCAGAGATCGTGGAAGAGCGCGCGCCGCTTCGCGCCGTCGGGGGTATGGAATTCGAGGAAGAACGGGCGCTGTTCCCAGTCGAAGGCGGTCTTCGCCTTTCCGTGGATGAACATGAGCATAGCGGCGAAATGCACGGGCGGGCCGTGAGTGCGCGTCAGCACGCCGCGGAGCAGCGCCGCGACGATCTCCGGCGGGTGATAGGTCTCGATCTGCAGCAGGGCCTGCGTGAGCCCGCCGTAGGTGTCGGAGCCCTCCAACGCCTCCACGAGCGCGGCGGTGCGCTCGGCGTCGGTGATGAGCGCGGGCGCATGCTGCAACACCGCGATGCGCACCCGATGATTGGACGTCCTCAGTGCCTTGCGGAGTGCCACCCGGGCGCGAGGTGAATCGAGGGCGGCGAGCGCCTCGATGTCGCGCCAGTCCTCCGCGGCGCGCGGGAGCAGGAGTTCCTCGATTTCGACGAGTTCCTCGGGCGTCGCGGTCTTCAGAATTTCAAGATCGTAGCCGATGCCTTCGTGCCAGCGTTCGTAGGTGACGTTCATGCGTGCGCGAAACCGATCGACCGCGGTGGCAGGGCGGAACGGTTGGGGTGCGGCCGCGGCTGCCGGCCGGGGCGGCAGCGGCGAGGGCGTGGCGGGCACGTAGGGCTTCTCACCTTTCTTTCTTTCGCGGGCCTGGGCCTTGTAGAGCTTCTCGTCGGCGGCGCGCTGCTTCGCTTCGCGCTCCGCGCGGAGCGCGTTCATATCGGGCGCCGGCTCGCGCGGGTGGGGCGGCTCGAGCACGAAGAAGTGCCGTTTCGCATCGGTGAACTCGCCGGAGTAGTCCGGCATG
>JANOCA010000526.1:0-16576 GCA_031411915.1 Opitutaceae bacterium | reverse complement strand
CCGACGCCCCCTACCCGCTCCTGCGCGAGCGCACGCCGGTGCGCATGGACCTCACGCACTGCGGGTGGAGCGACATCTTCTTCCTCGGCATGGATTTTCCCGAGGGCGCACGCGTGCTTAACATCTCGATCGACCTCGGCGTGCATGGGCGCGACGCCGCGCCGCGCCCGCCGGTCGAGGCGTTCTTCCGCATGATCGACGAGCCGGTGATCCGGCTCGCGAGCGTCGATCTTGAGGCGGCGGCCACGCTTGAGTCGCTGGACGATGTGTTCGATTTCGGCCGCGACTACCTCGGCCTGCTCAAGGCCGCCGTGATCGCCGCGGGCCTCGTGCCGCCGGGCATAGAGCGCTCGGGCGCAAGTCTCGCGCAATTGCTCGCCACGATCTTCGGGCCGGGCCGCGGCTTCGAGCTCGTCAGCAACGTCAACCGCATCCCCAAGGGCTCGCGCCTTGCCGTCTCCACCAACCTCCTCGGCGCGCTCATCGGCGCGTGCATGAGAGCCACCGGCCAGATCGCGTCGCTCGAGGGCGCGATGACGGAGCCCGAGCGCCGCATCGTCGCCGCGCGCGCGATCCTCGGCGAATGGATCGGCGGCTCCGGCGGCGGCTGGCAGGACAGCGGCGGCGTCTGGCCCGGGATCAAGCTGATCGAGGGCGTGCCGACGCAGCCCGGCGATCCCGAGCACGGCGTCAGCCGCGGCCGCCTGCTGCCGCGCCACACGCTGCTCGGCCACGATCGGGTCTCGCCCGCGGCGCGGAAAAAACTCCAGGACTCGCTCGTGGTCGTCCACGGCGGCATGGCGCAAAACGTCGGCCCGATCCTCGAGATGGCCACGGAGAAATATCTCCTGCGCAACGAACCCGAGTGGACCGCGCGCCGCCGCGCCGTGGCCACGCTCGACGACATCCTCGAATTGCTCGCCGCGGGTGACATCCGCGGCCTCGGCCGAGCGCTCACGGAAAATTTCTTCGGCCCGCTCCAGGCGATCATCCCGTGGGTGAGCAACCGCTACACGGAGCAGCTCATCGCGCGCACCCGCGCCGCGTTTGGCGACGATTTCTGGGGCTTCTGGATGCTCGGCGGCATGTCGGGCGGCGGCATGGGCTTCATCTTCGCGCCGCACCGCAAGGCCGAGGCGCAGGCCAAGGTTCTCGAGATCATGCTCGCGACGAAACGCGAGCTGGAGTCGTCGCTGCCGTTCGCGATGGACCCGGTGGTCTATGATTTCGCGATCAACGAGCACGGCTCAGTCGGGGCGCTCCTCACGGGCGCGGAGGCGCTGCTGCCGGTTTCATTCTACGAGCACGCGGCACCCGGCTGGCTGCGGCAGGAGGCCAGCAAGCTCACGCCCCGCGAGCGCGGCGATCTCCAGCAGTTCACGCGCGCCGCCCGCACGCGGCCCGAGTTCGCCCAGGCCATGCCGACGCTGCTCGACCGCCTCATGCCCGGCACCGACCCGCGCGGACGCGGCGGACGGGGCCTCGAAGAACTGCTCGCCGAAAACGGTTTCGACCGCGCGCAGCACGAGCAAATCCGCGCCGACCTGCGGGCCGGCCGCATCGGCCTAGCGATGAACCGCCTGACCGCGAGCACGCGAATCGAGGACGTGGCGGCGGACGAGCTGTTCGATTATGGGTCGGGCTTTACGCCCGACAAGATTGGGAAGTTGGGCATGAAGCCCAACCCACAGGATATCCAGAAGGCCGGCGAGGCCGCGCTCGGCCGCGGCGAGGTCGCCGTCGTCACCTACGCCGCGGGCGTGGGCAGCCGCTGGACGCAGGGCGCCGGCGTCGTGAAAGGCCTGCATCCGTTCGCCAAGTTCGCCGGCGAGCACCGGAGCTTCATCGACGTGCATCTCGCGAAGTCGCGCCGCACGTCGCGCGATTTCGGCGCGGAGGTGCCGCATATCTTCACGACGAGTCATCTCACCCACGCGCCCACTGAGCGCCACCTGCGCGCGCACCACGGCGCCGCGTGGGAGCGCAGCGTGTTTCTTTCCCCCGGCCGCTCGATCGGGCTGCGGCTCGTGCCGGCCTTGCGCGACTTGCACTTCGCTTGGGAGGAGACCGCGCAGCAGAAGCTCGACGAGCAGAAGGAAAAGATGCGCGAGAGCGTGCGCGCCGCGCTCACCGGCTGGGCCCGCGCCGCCGGCGAGGGCAGCGACTACACCGATAACCTTCCCGGCCAGTGCCTCCACCCGGTCGGCCACTGGTTCGAGATTCCGAATCTGCTCAAGAACGGCACGCTCGCGCGCCTGCTCTCCGCGCGTCCGCAGCTCCGCACGCTGCTCGTGCACAACATCGACACGCTCGGCGCCACGCTCGATCCCGCAATCGTCGGCTGGTTTCAATCCTCCGGCGCCACGCTCGGCTGGGAAGTGATCCCGCGACGCATCGAGGACCACGGCGGCGGACTCGCGCGCGTCGATGGCCGCCTGCGCCTCGTCGAGGGACTCGCCCTGCCGCGCGAGGAGGACGAGTTTGCCCTCACCTACTACAGCACCAACTCGTGCTGGGTGGACATCGACCGCCTGCTCGCGCTCTTCCAGCTCACACGCGCCGAACTCGGTGACGCGGCACGCACCGCGGCCGCCGTGCGTGCGATGGCCGCGCGCGTGCCGACCTACGTCACGCTCAAAGACGTGAAGAAGCGCTGGGGCCACGGTCAGGAGGACGTCTATCCCGTGGCGCAGTTCGAGAAACTCTGGGGCGACATGACCGCATTGCCCGAGTGTGCCAACGTCTTCGCCGCGGTGCCGCGCGCCCGCGGCCAGCAACTCAAGGATCAAGCGCAGCTCGACGGCTGGGCGCGCGACGGCTCGCATGCGCACATCGATTCGCTTTGTGCGTGGTGACGGCACAACGTCCGGCCCATGCCCCTTCGTTCAAGCCTCTGTCTGCGCGTCGTTACGCTGTTTGCACTGGGGGTCGGCGGCGCAGGGGCGGCTGCGGCGGCGGATGAGGCGCGGCCGTGGGAATCGACCGCGCTGAGCCTCGAGTCGGGCCTGCTGTGGCAGGTCGGCTCCAGCACGCCGCTCAGCTACCGCCTCATTCCCACGCAGCTCTCGTGGCGTTCGCGCGAATTTCTCGGCCGCCCGATCGGCCGGGCCCGGCTGGTGCTGCGTCATCGCCTGACGCTGCTGGGCACCGCCTTTCAACAGGGTCCCGAGTCGCACTACTTGGCGCTCAACGCCTCGCCCTCTGTCGAACTGTGGAGTCCAACCGGCCGGTGGTGCGCCTACGGCGGCGCGGGCGGCGGTCTCGGCTGGCTCGACTCGCAGGGCGTGCGTGGCGGCCAGGGACAGGACTTCACGCTCAACTGGTTCGCTCGCGGCGGCCTCGAGCACCTCGCCGCGAAAAATCTCCGCTTGAGCGCGGGCGTGATGTTCCAGCACCTTTCCAACGGCGGCCAGACCAAGCCGAATCCTGGCATCGACGCGGTCGGGTTCACGCTCGGTGCGAGCTGGTCGTTTTAGTTCCAGAACGGTGAAGCTCCCTCCCCTCCTCGTCATCGCCTTGGCCGCCAAGGCGTGCGCACTCGTGCTATGGCTGGCGGGCGCGAGCCCGTCGCTGGCTTTCGCATTATTTGCGGCCCCGGATCCGTTCGTGCTCTGGGCGCTTTTCGCGCCCAACGCCCAGGGCCTCGTCCGCACGTTCACGCACTTCGCCACCGATCGCCGCGAGGTCTGGCTCACGATCGACGACGGCCCCGATCCGGACGACACCCCGAAGATTCTCGATCTACTCGACCGCCACGGCGCGCAAGCGACGTTCTTTGTCATTGGCGAACGCGCCGCTCGCTGGCCGGAACTGACCCGCGAGATCGTGCGCCGCGGTCATGGGATGGGCCACCATACGCACACGCACCCCTGCGGCAGTTTTTGGTGCGCGAGCCCGGGGCGGCTGCACGCTGAGCTCGACCGGGCGATCGCGGCGCTCGAGGGATGCGCGGTCCGGCCGGCGTTTTTTCGCGCTCCGGTGGGGATCAAGAACCTGCTCCTCGCCCCCGCCCTCGCCGCCCGCGACCTGCAGTGCGTGGGCTGGACGATCCGCAGCGGCGACTGCCGCGCGGCATCCGCCGAGGCGCTGGCGGCCTCCGTCGGAGCACGCCTGCGTCCCGGCGCGATCGTGCTGCTGCACGAGGGCCCGAGCGTGCCGGCCGCCGTGCGCGTAGCCGGAATGGAGCGGCTGCTCGACACCATCGCGACGCGGAAATTCGCGTGCGTGGTGCCGCGCGCGGAGCAACTGCGCTGACGGATCGGGGCGCTGCCTTGCGCGTTGACCCGCCGAGCGCCGCGCGTTTTTACTCGAATCGCGTTCGTATCCCTCCCCAAACGAAAACTCCTGCCTCGCCACCATGAACCTCGTGCTCCGCCCCGCCCGTCTCCTGCTCCTCTTTGTCGCGCTGTTTTCCTTCGCGCGCGCCGCCGATGATCCCGGCACGCTCGCCGGCACCGTCGTCGTGCCCGATGGGCTGAAGGCCGCCGATGTCCAGAAAGCCATCGTCACCGGCACCTCCGCGCGGGGCTGGGCGCTCAAAGCCAAGGAAAACGGCCGGATCGTGCTTTTCCTCGAGCAGGGCGGCTGGCGCTCGACGATGACACTCACCTACGACACCAAGGAGATCAAAATCTTCTCCAACTCGGGCAAGCCGGACAAGAACGGCGTCATCAAGAAGCCCGCCATCCCCGAGAGCTGGGTGAAATACATGAAACAGGACCTCGCCAAGCAGCTCGGCCTGGCGGCATTCGACAAGTAAGCCGCGCGGCGCGTCGGTCCCGCGATAAGATCGCTGACTGGGGTGGGCGGGCACGTCCCTGTGCCCGCATTTGATGGCGGCGATGCGGAAAAACCATGCGGGCCCAGGGACGCGCCCGCCCACCTTCGAGAAATCTTCATGGCCTCAACCCGCCGCAGCCTCGGCCATCGTGCGCCGTTGCTGTGGATTGTGCTGCCGTTGGTCGGCGGGCTGGCGGCGGCGAAAGCCGGCGTGGCGTTCCCGCCGCTCCCTCTGCTCGCGATCGCCGCGCCGCTGATCGGCGTGGCGCTGTGGAGCGCGGTCCGCGCCCCGCGCCTCTGGGCGCCGGCCATGATTGCGGGACTGCTGTGCGCGGGCGCGGCCGCCTACGGGCTGCACCGCGTGCGGCTGCCGGCGTGGGATACGCTGCCAGCGCGCGAGGCGAGGCTCTCGCTGCGGGTCGATCGCGTCTTCGTTTCCGCCGACGCCAAGCGCGCGAGCGGCCTGGCCACCGTGCTGCGCGGCGACGAACACATGGGCGACCTCGCGGGGCAGCGCTTGTATTTCTCCCTCGCGCTGCGCAAGGACGAGGCCGCACCGATCCGCAGCGCGGAGATTTCCGCCCTCGGCGTGATCGTGACGCTCCCGCGGAATCCCCCGGCGGACACGTTTGACGGCTATCTCGCGGGCGCAGGAATGAACTTCCGCCTCACGCGCGGGCGCGTGCTCGCGATGGAAAAGCCCGCCCTCGCCTACTATCGATTCTGCGCACGGGCCGCCGCGTGGTGCCACGGCACGCTCGGCCGTGGGATCGCCGAGAAGCGCCCCGAACTCGCCGGACTCCTGCGCGCGATGATGCTCGGCGCCACCCACGAGCTGAGCGACGAGCAGCACACGCTCTTCATGCAGAGCGGCACGATGCATCTCTTCGCCATCAGCGGACTGAACATCGGCGTGATCGCGGCGGCGATCCACGCGCTGCTTCTCCTCCTGCGGCTGCCGGCGTGGGCGCGATTTGCACTCGGGGCGGCGGCCCTGTGGCTGTTCGTGGACATCACCGGTGCGTCGCCCTCGGCGGTCCGGGCCTTCGTGATGGCGGTGTTCCTGCAGGCGGCGTTTGTGCTGCGCCGGCCGGGCAACCCGGTGGCGGCCCTCGTGGCGTCGGCCTTCGCGGTTCTTCTCATCGCGCCGCTGCAGGTTTTCAGCGCGAGCTTCCTGATGAGCTACACCATCGTGGCGGCGCTGCTCGTGCTGGGGCTGCCGTTGTCCGACGCCTGGCTCGCCCGCTGGGCACCGTGGCGCGATCTGCCGAAACCCGCGTGGCGATGGTGGCATCACGGTTTCGCCTACACGTGGCGCACGAGCCTCGCCGCGATCGCGATCGGCGTGGCGACGACGCTCGTGAGCCTCCTCACCGGGGTGCAATTTTTCCGCCTGCTCACGCCGGGCGCGCTCGTCGCCAACCTCGTGCTCATCCCCGCGGCGATGGTCGCGACCCTCGGCGGATTCGCCTCGCTGCTGTGCGGGCTCGTGGGCTTCGGTCCGGGCGTCGTCGTCTGCAACCACGCCGCGGCCGTGGTGCTGCTCGCGATCGAGGGCCTCGTGCAGGCCAGCGTGCAGTTGCCGGGGGCCTTTCTCCCGGCGCGCTTCGCGGCCCCTTGGGTCGGGCCCGCGGCGCTCACGGCGCTGCTGGCAACCCTGCTCGCCGGCTACGCGTTGCGTTGGACGCCACGCGGCGGCTGGTGGTGGCCGCCGTTTGTGGTCGTGGCACTGACGCTCATTTTCGGAGTGCGGTTCGGCAGCTGAATTTTTCCGTGTCTTCCGTGCATTCCGTGGGCAACCTCCTATCCCAATGAAAAGCGCCTACGAACTCGCGATGGAGCGGCTCGCCAAATCCGACCCCAACGCCAACAAGCCGCTCACTCCCGAGCAGAAATCCCGCCTCGCGGAGGTTGATCGTGTCTTCAAGGGCAAGCTCGCCGAGCGGGAGATCTTCCTGAAGAAGCAGCTCGACGAGGCGATTGCCGCCCAGAAGTTCGACGACCTTGAGAAAATCAAGCAGCAGCTTGCGAGCGAACGCGCCCGGCTCGACGAGGAGCGCGAGGAGGAGAAGGAACGCGTGCGCCGCGCGCGGTAGCAGTAGGGCGCGGTCTGTGACCCGCCCTTGGTTCGAATATTCACCGCGTGAAAAGGCGGGTCACAGACCACGCCCTACTGGCCTTACGCGAACTCGAAATCCGCCACGATCGCGTGATGGTCGCTGGCGAGCGTGGGCACGACCGCGCGCTTCACGCACCGCAGCGGCGCGTTGTGGAAGATGTGGTCGAGCACCAGCGGGCGCCGGCGCCAAGTGATCTCGTTGTCCTGCACGGTCTGGAAGCCGCACGCGGCAAACTGCGCCACGAGGGAATCGTGCCGGCTGACGTTGAAATCGCCGCCGAGCACACAGGGGCCGCGCACCGCCGTGAGGTGCTGCGCCACCATCATGCGCTGCCCGGGGTGCGCCTCGCTACTCGAGCCGAGCATGAAGAAGGCGAGCAGGTGGGTGTTGAGGAGCTGGAGCTCGCGGCCATGGAGGGTCGTGCGCGCGCCAATCAGGAGCCGGTCGGTCGGCGTCATCTTCTTGCCGTAGAAATCGAACTCGATCGCCGGCGATGGCAGGTCCATGTGCAGTGTGTCGAGCAGCGGCGTGCGCGAAAAAATCGCGAGCCCGATGCCGAAGGGGAGTTCGCGCGGATCGGCCTTCGGATAGCTGAACCAGCTATCGTAGCCGGCCAGCTCGGCCCGCAGACGCGTGTAGTTGGGCGGCGGCTGGAACTGGATGCCGCCGGGCGTGGCCTGCTCGACCTCCTGGAGGAAGACGATATCGGCGTCGTGCCGTTTGATTTCGGCGATGGTTTCCTCGATCCGGATCGGCGCGCGGTCGGGATAGGTCTCATCCCAGACCTCGCCAAACTGCATGTTGAACTGGAGGACGCGGAATCGGCTCATCGACGGCGCGGGTCTGCGCTCACTTGAGCACGGCGGCGGGGCCGCCGGCAGGCGTCACGTTGGCCGCGGCGGCTTCCGCTTCCACCGGATTCTTGCGGAAAACAAAACGGTTTATCTTGGCGGAGGTCGCCTTGTCGATCGCGGGGAAGCGCGCCATGTTCGTGGCGCTCGCGGCCGTCAGGCTGTCTTGGAATTTCGCCACGGTCGGGGGCTTCTTCGTGTCGTCGGTGGTCGAGATCGAGGACTGCCGATGGTTGTAAGTGCTTTCCTGATGATCGATTTTCTCGGGCCGGCGGGAGTCCTTTTCGCGGACATTTTTCTCCCGGGCCTCGCTCATGTCGATCGCGGCCCGGCGCTCGCCGAGCGGTGCGGTCTTTTTGTCGACCGTGGATTTCTCGTAGCGCCTGTCCTGCACGGGGGCGGTCTTGTCGGCGGGGTTCTGCTTCTCCGGCGCGACGCCGCCGCCGGGGGCAAACGGCGTGTTGCGCTGCGTGTAGTCGATCGGCGTCGTGGCGTCCGCCGCACCGGCGGTGGTGACGCAGGTGCTCGCAGCAAAAAAAACAACAAGACCAGCCGATTTCATGGCAAGACGCGGGACACGACGCAGCAAGGCGCTGCAAGTCACATGCCGCAAATCATTATTCTGGCCGCACGGGTTCCGCCTTGTGGGAGCAAGCTTGCTCGCGACTGGCCGGCCGGAGTCGCGAGCAAGCTCGCTCCCACAAGAGGTAGACCAGCTCACTCCGGCTCCGCCGTGCCCTCTACGACCCAGTCGCGTGCCTCGGGCACGTGAGCGAGGAAGCCTTTCAGGGCCGCGCTTAAGTGCTCGGCGTAGCGGAAGTGCGCGCCCATGCCCGTGCGCAGCTCGGCCTCGTAGATGAACTTGTCAGCGTGCGTGCTGTGCTCAAACGGCGTCTGCGCACCAAGCAGCAGCGAATAAACGTAGGCCGGCGACCCGCGCGCCATCAGCTCGCGCGTGAGTTCGAGCTGGTCGGCGAGGAGCGCCGCATGCGTGGCGTGGGAAATCTCCGGCGGCAGGTAAAAGCCCGCCTGGATCAGCGGCGTGCAGCGGTGGCCGGTGCGATGGCGGTTGAGGTCACGTAGCTCGGCGACCGCCATGTTGTTCCAGGCGAAGCCCACCCTCATGCGGCGCGTTGCGAGGCCCTGCTGGCCGTAGCGGTTGGCACGGTGGCGCAGCGACTCGGCAATCGACTGCGGCTCGCGCAGGAAGGGCGGTGTCGCACGATCGACGTGGACCCAGACTTCGTCGGCGAGCGGCGCCGCGGAGAGGCGCTCGCGGCCGAGCGAGAGGGAAAACGCGAGTTCCTGCCGCGCCTGCTCCTGATAGGACTTTTCCGCGAAGCTGTGCCGCATGAGCCGCGGCGACTGCTTGAGCAATTCGTCGCGGATAAGCTTCGCGGCGGCGCGGGCCTCGGGGTGCGGCAACGAGTCGAGGTGCTTAACCGTCGTCGCCCACATACGCGAGGTCTGCACGAGGCCGACGTTCGTGCGCGTCGCGAGCGGGATGAAATAGCGCGCGCGATCGAGCGCGTAGTTTTTGCGCAGGCGCGTGACGACCGCGGGCTTGGCGTCCGCCGGGAGGCGCACGCGCTGCGGCTCGGTCTGCGCGAGCGCGTCGAGCCGCGCATACTCGGCGTGGTAGGCGGCGAAGGAACGCGCGAGGATGTCGCGCCACCGCGGCGCGAGATCGGCGGGGAGGCCGAGTTCATCGGCAGAGGGGACGTTGGCCGCGTCCATCGTGATGTAGCGCGTGCTCGACTCCTGCCCGTCGGCCATCGTGGCGATCTCAAAAATTTTGTAGGCGAGCCACATCGACACGTCGTCGAGCGCGACCGCGAGGCCGCCGGTGAGACCGCCGATGGAGGCGTGCCCATAGTCGACGAAGTTGAGGATGCGGTCGATCGAGGCGTCGGGGTTGGCGAGGTCGACCTTGGAGAGAATCGTGTGGATGCCCTGGTTGCTGCGCGAATAGCGCGCGAGCACGGACGCGAGCAGCTCGGGCGTGACCTTGGGGCAGTCGGCGGCGGTGGGCGGAGGGACGAGGGCGAGGCCAGTGATTCTCATGGAGCGCCCGCGATGGGCGCAAAGAGGGGCGGAGGGCGCAAGAAGGGAAACGTTGAGCGCATCAAACATCTCGTGCCAAGGAGTGCCGCAGTGCCGTTGCTTTAGCAGGAGCAACGACGGAAGCTAGTTTGCGCACCTGCACCAAGCTCAACCAAATCGAGCTTGAACGGAAAAAGCGCGTTCCCAAGTTAGCCACCATGATGAGGGGCACGAAGTTGGTCACTCCCTGTTAGGCGGCATCACGCGTATGGCGGCTATTGAGGCCAAAGTTCCAGAGAACGTGCCCGGTAGGTTTTACGTGGACCGGTCGTGCATCTACTGCGGATTATGCGACGAGACAGCACCGACAGTTTTTCGAGAGTGCAACGAGCAAGGCTGGGCTTTTGTTTTTCACCAGCCTACGACACCGGACGAGTTGCGTCTTGCGAGAGAGGCCGTCGAGGGTTGCCCGACTGCTTCCATCGGCACAGACGGCGACAGAGAGATTTGAGTATGACACCAATGCCGCCTAACCTAGTAGCGAGCAACCTGCCCGCGCTTCGGGCAGGTTGAACGCGCAAGCGGGCGCCAAGCCCGCGCCTACGGCACCTCGTAGATCTCGACGATGGCCTCGCCGGTGCCGCTGGCCACGCCGCGGACCTGCACGGTGTAGGCGCCGGGCGTGAGGCTCGTGACGAGCGCGGCGTCGCGGCTGCCGGCAGTGAGCTGGAAAGCGCCCACGGCCGTGAAGGTGGAGCTGAGCGAAGCAGCCCAGTTGTCGTTCTCCGCAATCTTGGTGTTGCCGCTGTAAACCTCGAGGATCGGGTCAGCCAGCGTGCCGGTCACGCCGAAGTCGGCGAGCGTCGGACCCACGGCGCGGATGAGGAGCTGCTTGGTGCCGGTGCCGGCGACGTTGAAGCCCGCGATCAGGATGTCGTCGCCCGTGCCGACGCGGTTGCGCGCCGAGACGTTGATCATGCGCGGGGTGTTAGCGGAGCCGAGATCGTAGGCCTCGACGAGCACCACGCCCGCGCCGGTGCCGCGCGCTTGGATCGTGCGCGGGCCGTCGAGGCCCTGCACGAACGCGGCGTCGAGGCTCGCGGAGGGAAACGCAAAGGCGCCCACGCTCACGAAGGTGGGGGCGAGATTCGCGGGCCAGTTGTCGTTGGTGAAGACGGAGGTCGTGCCATTGAAAAGCTCGAGCCGCGGATCAGCCATCGCGCCGGTGAGGCCGAAGGCCGCGAGCGCGGGGCCCGCGGCACGCACGAGGACATCACGCGAGCCGCCGCCGCTCACGACGACGCCGACGATGAGCAGCTGGTTAGCGGCCATCGCCGTCCGCACGGAGAGATTGGAAAGTCGCGCGGTGGGGCCCGGAGGCGGCATCGGCGGATTGACGACGAGCACCGCCGTGGCGCTCAGGACATTGATGGTGCCGTTGCCGATGCGCACGGAATAGTTGCCGGCATTGGCCACCTGGACGGAGGGGATGGCGTAGGCCGTGGCCGTGGCGCCGGCGATGGCGTTGTCGTCCTTGAGCCATTGGTAGGACAGCGTGCCGCTGGTGGTCGTGGCCGCCACGGTGAACGTGACGCTCTGGCCGACATCGCGCGTGCTGGCCTGCGGCTGCGTGGTGATCGTGATATTGGAGCCGGAAGAGCCGCCGACGGTGAGCTTGGCGTCGACCGTCGCCGTGTTTCCGCCCTGCGTGAGCCGCACGGAGTAGGCTACGGCATCCGCGGTTTGCGCGGCCGCAATCGTATACGTGGCGGCCGTGGCGCCCGGAATCGTGACACCGTTCTTGAACCACTGGTAGGCGACGGTGCCTGCCGCTGTGACGCTGAACGAGGCCGGCTGGCCGGGGTTCACGTTGAGGCTGATTGGACGCGCGGTGATGGTGATGCCACCCGTCAGCACGGGCGAGACGGTGAGGTTCGCCTGGTTGCTGTCCACGGAGCCGCCGGAGGTGGAAACGCGCACGGAGTAGGAAGCTTGATCCCCCGCTTGCGCCGAGGCGATCGTGTAGGTGGCGCCGGTGGCACTGGGAATGAGCGTGTTGTTGCGCAGCCACTGGTAGCTGAGCGTGCCGCCGCTGGCCGAAACGGAGAAACTGACACTCTGGCCCACGCTCACATTCTGATCGAGCGGGTGCAGCGAGATCGTGGGGATGGGCGCGCTGCTCGCAGGCTGGCCGCGGCGCACTTGGTTGTTGGAGGTGTCGGCCACATAGATGGTCGTGCCATCGACGATGATGCCGGTCGGGTCGTAAAGCCGCGAGGCCGGGCCGACGCTGTTGACCTCGCCGACAATCCCGGCGGTGCCTGCGATCGTCGAGACGACGCCGCCCGCGGTGATGTGGCGGATCGTGCTGTTGCCATAGTCCGCGACGAAAAGGTTGCCACCCGCGTCGACCGCGATGCCACGCGGCTGGCTGAAACGCGAGGTCGACACCGGGCCATCGATGCCCCCGGCGGCACCGGCACCGGCGACCGTCGTCACGACGCCGGCCGCGGTGATCTTGCGGACCGCGTGGTTGCCACTGTCCGCGACGTAGACACTGCCGGCGCCATCGACCGTGACGCCAAACGGCGTCTTGAAGCGCGCGGCCGTGCCGGTGGCGTTCGTGAAGCCTTCCTGGCCCGCACCGCCAGCGAGCGTGGAGACCACGCCCTCGGGCGTGATCTTGCGGATGGTGTGGTTGCCGCTGTCGGCGACGTAGAGGACGCCCGCTCCGTCAAACGCGAGTCCGGCGGGCAGCGAAAAGCGCGCCGCCGTCCCGGCGCCATCGGCGATGCCGGACTGAAACGAGGTGCCGGCAAAAGTGGTGACCACGCCCGCCGGCGTGATCTTGCGAATCGTGGCGCTGGCGGCATCGGACACAAAGACATTGCCCGCGCCATCGACCGCGATGCCGACGGGAAAGGTGAAACGCGCCGCGGCGCCGGTGCCATCGGCGGTGCCGGGCAGCTTCGCTGTGCCGGCGAGCGTGGAGACCACGCGGCCCGGAGTGATCTTGCGGATGGTGTAGTTCACCGTGTCGGTGACGTAGATGTTCTTCGCCGCGTCGATCGCCACACCGTAGGGGTTGTTGAACGATCCCGGCGTGCCATCGGCGCCGGTGGTTACGTTCGCCGCACCGGCAAACGTGATCAGCGCGTAATCCTCGGCGCGCAGTGCGCCAAGCGTGGCGGCGGCAAGCGCCGCGGTCGAAACAAGGGAGCGAATCCGGCGGGTGGTGATCATCATGGCGAGTGTGGGTTGCGTCAATTGGGTGCGCAGGAACCGAGGGTTGTTCCCGATCATGCGAAATCGCGCGCGGCGATATCAAGCCTCATACCCGGGCGGTTTGGAAAAACGCCGTGAAGCAGGCGCGCGGCGGGCCGCTGGCGGCCCGTTACTTCTTCGCGACGCGCGTCGCCAGCCACTCGCGCACGCGCTTGAGCGGCCACGTGGTGAACACCTGCTCGCGCGTGAGGCCGCCCTTGCGCGCGGTGTTGATGCCTGCGCGCACGTGCCGCAGGCCGTCGCTCTCATGCGCATCGGGATTGATCGCGCAGAGCAGGCCGCGCTCCGCGGCCTTGCGCCAGAGCCGCCAGTCGAGATCAAGGCGCCACGGGCTCGCGTTGAGCTCGATGATCACACCGTGGGCAATCGCGGCGTCGATGACCTTGGAAAGATCCACTCGATAGCCTTCGCGACGGAGAAGGAGCCGGCCGGTCGCGTGGCCGAGCATCGTGGTGCGCGGGTGCTCGACGGCGCGGATGATGCGCGCGGTCATGGTCGCCTCGTCCTGCGCAAAGGCGTTGTGCACCGAGGCCACGGTGTAATCGAGCGAGGCGAGCGTGGTGTCGTCGTAGTCGAGCCGGCCATCGGCGAGGATATCGACTTCCGAGCCGGCGAAGACGTGCGTCTTGAATTTCTTCGACGCATTGAGCGCGCGAATCTCCGCGACCTGCTGCGCCAGCCTCGCCTCGTCGAGGCCGTTGGCCTGGAAGCTCGCCTTCGAGTGATCGGCGATGCCGAGGTATTCCCAACCGAGGGCGTCGGCCGCGGCGGTCATCTCGGCGAGAGTGTTGCGACCGTCGGAGGCGGTGGTGTGGTTGTGAAACGCCCCGCGCAAATCGCCCAGCTCGACGAGCCGGGGCAGTTCGCCGTGCTCCGCCGCCTCGATCTCGCCGAGGCCCTCGCGCAGCTCCGGCGGGATAAAGCGCAGCCCGAGCGCCGAAAAAAGTTCTTCCTCAGAGGTGGCGTCAGATTTCTGACCTCCGGCCTCCGCCTTCTGCTTCGCCGTCCCCTCACCCTCCGCCGGCACCAGACCCCACTCGCTCAGACTGAGGCCCCGAGCCAAGGCGCGCTGGCGCATCTGCACGTTGTGATCCTTGGATCCCGTGAAATGGTGCAGCGCGAAAACAAACTGCTCGTCGGGCACGATGCGCAGGTCCGCCTGCAGTCCGCTCTCGAAACGCACGCTGGCCTTGGTCTCCCCCTGCGCGGTCACCTCCTTCACTCCCGGCATCGCGACAAACCAAGCGACCACCGGCGCCACCTCCGTCGCCGACACGAGGAAATCCAGATCGCCCACCGTCTCCATGCCGCGACGCAGGCTCCCCGCCGCCTCGGCGCGCCGCACCTGCGGGAGCGCGCGCAACCCCCGGACGATCGGCTCGGCGATTACTGCGGCGTCCCACCAGAGGTGGCGCTTACCGTAGGCCTCGCGGTTTCTGATCCCGGCGAGAAGTTTTTCCTGCGTCTTCTCGCCGAAGCCGTCGAGCGCGGCGACGCGCCCGTCTCGGCACGCTGCCGTGAGGGACGCGATGTCGGTCACGCTGAGCTTCGCCTTGAGCGCCTGGATTTTCTTCGGCCCAATTCCTGGAATCTGCAGCAGCTCGACCAATCCCGGCTCGATCGAGGCCTTGAGTTTCTCGAAGAACTCGAGCTTCCCCGTCGTGTGCAGCTCTGTGATTTTCTGCACGAGCGCCTCGCCGAGGCCCTTGACTGTGCCGAGTTTTTCCTCGGCGACGAGCCGCCCGAGCTCCGCTTCCTCAATCGCCTCAAGCGCGCGCGCGCCGGTCTGGTAGGCGCGCACCTTGAATGGATTCTCGCCCTTCAATTCGAGCAGCGTCGCGATCTCGGTGAGGACGTCGGCGATTTCGTTCTTGGTCACGGCGCGAAATTGCCCGCGGAACACGCGGAAGACACGGAAAAATCCATGTGGGTCGGGGTTTATCCCCGACATGTCGGGCGTAAAGCCCGACCTACAAAGCCGCCCGCAACGCCGCACGGTCGATCTTGCCTTGGGCGTTGCGCGGCCAATCGCGCAAGGCGACGAAGCGTTTGGGCCGCGCGTGCGCTGCGAGTCCGTTACACGCGCGAGCGAGATCCGGTGAGCGACCCGCCGGGTAGCACGCGACGACTGCCTCGCCCCACTCCGCGTCGGGCACTCCAATGACTGCGACGTCGTCGAACTCCCCGCTCGCGCGCAACGCCGCCTCGACCTCCGCGAGCGAAACTTTTTTCCCACCCGTGATGATCATCGCGTCGCGCCGGCCGAGGATCGTCAGGTGCCCGCACGCGTCGAGGGCGCCGAGATCCTCGGTCGCGAAAGCCCGCGCCTCCCTCAAGTCAGGCCAGTAGCCGCGGAAGAGAGAGTCGCCCGCGAGGCTCACCCCGCCCTCGGCATCCACATTCACCCGCGCGTGTGGCAGCGCCGCGCCGCAGGTGCGCGCGCCCGCCAGAAACTCCTCCGGTCGCAGCGCCGCCACCATCGCAGCCGTCTCGGTGAGCCCGTAGCTCGGCGCGAGACGCAGCGCGGCGCGAGACCCGCTCTCGGCCAGCTCTGACCACAGCGGCCCGCCGCCGACAAAAATCACGTGCAGGCCGCGCAGCCACTCCACCATGCGCGGCGATCGCATCAGGCGCTGCAGCTGTGTCGGCACGAGCGACAGCACCCAGTCCCCTGCGCGCGGCGGCGGGAGGTCGCCGGCCTCGAGGCGTTTCCAATTCCACGCCACGTGCTCGCCGCCCGTCGCCGCGCAACGCACGCGCGCCATGAGCCCGCTCACGTGGTGCGCGGGGAGGACGTCGATGGCGTTGACCCGCTTCAGTCCGAAGTGCACGCAGAACCCCCGCTCCGCCGCGCCGAGCGTCGCCTGATCGTGGCGCGCGAATTTCACGACGCCACCCGTGCCGCCCGTGCGCACACCGAGCCAGCCTTCATCGCGGTTCGCCCACACACCGGCGCGCGCGATCGCGTTTTCCATCTGCGCGCGCTCGTGCGCCGACACCTGCGGATCGCACAGGAAAATAGCCCCGTCGCGCTCCACGGCGCAGCCGGTTGCGCGCACGAGAGCTGTTAACTCAGCGCGGTCCACACGGCCTCCGCGTCGATTCGCTCCAAATCCTCCGCGCGCACAAACGGCATCGCCACCGGCCCGTCGAGCCGCGCATCCGCGAACAGCGGCCACACGCCGAATCCCAGGGCGCGGGGACGCGGAGCGCCCGACGCGTCCGCCTCGCCTCTCCAGGCAAACGCAATTCTCAGGGCCGCCCGCGCTCCGACTGCCGTCTCAAGCGCCGAGGAAAACACCACCGCCGCCTTCGCCTTTTCCAGCGCCGCCATCGCGGCCGCAACACCGGCAATCAGCGTCGGCTTGATCACAAACACACCCGGCCAGCCCGCTCCGATCCAGCGCTCGATGTCGCCTGCGCCCACGACCGACTCATCGAGCGCAATCGGCGTCGGAAAATCCTCCGCCAAACCCATCAGGCAGTCGTCGGATTTTC
>JANOCA010000525.1:0-6330 GCA_031411915.1 Opitutaceae bacterium | reverse complement strand
CTGCGGATTGCGCCCGAGGTAGCCGACCCAGTGGTTGAGATCGTCGACGGCGATGAAGAGGACGTTCGGGCGCTTGGCCGGGGCGGGAGCGACGGAGGCGGCGGAAAGCGCCGGCGCGACGAAGCTCACGAGGGCGCCGACCATCAGGAGCGAAAGGCGGAGGGAAGCATGCATGAGGAAGTAAGCGGGGCGGTGGGAGAGAGGAGCCGCAGGGGGCGCTGGAAATGGGGAGGATGGGGCATCGTAGTTGAAATGCGTGGTTTGGAAACGGGAAATCCATTTGGCATCGCGCGCGGCACCGTGTAGCGATCGTCGAGATTCTTCCGCCTGGCTGCACGGTCCACCTTTCCCTGCGCCGTCCTCGACCTTCCCCATGAAACTGCGCTTTCTCCCGGTCCTCGTTTTTCTCCTGAGCCCCGTTGTCGCGTCACACGCGGCCGCGGAGGCGAAGTCATCGAGGCCCAATTTCATCGTCATCCTCTCCGACGATCAGAGCTGGGTGGGCACGTCGCAGCGGATGATCCCGGGCAACCCGGAGACGGCCAGCGACTACTTTCGCACACCGGCCATCGAGCGGCTGGCCGAGCAGGGCATGGTGTTTTCGAGCGGCTACTCGCCGGCGCCGTTTTGCTGTCCCACGCGGCGCAGCCTACAGGTTTCCCAGACGCCGGCGCGGCACGAGTATCAGGCCGACCGCGAGGGCTGGCCCGCCGTTTATCGTCAACAGTTGAACATCCCGCGCATGCTCAAGTCGGCCGATCCTCGCTACCGCGCGGCGCACTTCGGCAAATGGGATCATCGCTACGACAACGTGAGCCCCGCCAATCAGGGCTACGATGTGAGCGACGGCCTGACAGGCAACGCCACCGGCACCGGCCGCGACGCCGGCGATGCCGCCCTTCATCAGGATCCCAAGCGCGTCGTGAGCGTCACCGATCGCGCCTGCGCGTTTCTCGAGGAACAGGCGAGGGAGGCGCGGCCGTTTTATCTGCAGGTCTCGCACTACGCGGTGCACCTCGCCATCCAGCACAGCGCGGCGGCGATGGAGCGCACAAAATCTCTCAAGCCCGGAAAGAAACACAAGCTAGAGACCTTCGCCGCGATGACCGACGATCTGGACGCGGGCATCGGCCGGCTGATGGAAAAGGTCCGCGCGCTCGGGCTGCTGGAAAACACCTTCGTCTTTTTCCTGTCCGACAACGGCGGGCGGACGAGCCTGCCCGGCAGCAAGGACCTCGGGCTCGGTTTGAATCACCCGCTGCGCGGCGGCAAAGCGGGCATGTATGAAGGCGGCATACGCGTGCCCTTCATCGTGCTCGGCCCCGGCGTGAAGGCCGGCAGCGTGAGCAACGTGCCCGTGACGGGCCTTGATTTCCTGCCGACGATGGCCGAGCTCGCCGGCTACCAACCGGCACTGCCTGCGACGATCGACGGCGGCAGCATGGCGTCCGTGTTGCGCAATGCCGGCGTGGGTGAAGTGAAGCGCTCGCGCCCCTACTTGATCTTCCACCAAGCCTATGATCGCAACGCCCAGTCCGCGCTGCGTTGGGGCGATCTCAAATTGGTGAAGACCTGGAAGACGGGAAAACTAGAGTTGTTCGATCTCTCAAACGACCTCAGCGAAGCAAACGACCTCTCCGCAAAGATGCCGGAGAAAACCAAGGAGTTGGATCAGACCCTCACGGCGTTTCTCACCCAGGTGAAGGCGACGACCGTGCAGACCAAGATTGGGAAGGACGAGTGAGCGGCGGCAAGTCCCTTCGCTGTAGTCTGCGAACCCGACGGCAATTTGGTGTGAACGCGCAGCATCGCGTAGTGCGGGAGCACTTCCTCGGCGAACCACGCGTGCAGCGCGGCGGCGGGCGGGGCGGCGTCTTCGGATCGGGGCGAATCCACGGCGCGGACGATTGGCGGCGCGGATGGCGGAGATCAAGCATGCACTCGATCGTGGGCGCTCGTCTCGCTTCGTGACACGTCGCCCTCATGGCCGGTCACCGTCAGCGGGGTATCTTCGTCCGAAGAGTTCCGCACCAGCCTCGTCGCGCAGCGAGAAAGTCGCGCGCGGCGTCCCGGCTTCACGCGCGATCTCCACGAGGAGAAATCCGCCCAGCGGGCGGACGTCGGTGTAGGGCTGGCGGATGCGGGCGTCGGGATCGGTGGACTTGGGGTCGCCCGGAGCCCGACCGAGACGGGAGTTCTCGAAGACGATCGAGCCGCAGGACCATTCGGAAAACCCAGACGGATGCACCGAGTGATATTTCCAGTGCCGATCACCGGTGATTAAGATCACGCGCGAAGGGTCGAGCCGGGAGTCGGTGAGCCACGCGAAGAATTCGGCGCCTTCGTTGCGAAAGCCGCCGAGGTTGGTGTGGTTGTCGGCCTTGCTGGCGTCGTCGGGGCCGACGAGCGGCGTGGGCGAGACGATGATTTTGAAGCTAGCGTCGCTCGCGAGCAAGGTGCGGCGCAGCCATGCGCTTTGTTCCGCGCCCCAAATTGTTTTGCCAGGACCGTCAGGAGCTTGATTGGAGCTGCGGTAATCGCGGCCTTCGAGAAACCAGAGTTGCGTGTCGCGGCCCGCGCGCACGGTGCGATAGGTGGGCGCGCGCGGAGTGGTCGGAGCGATGACTGGGACTTGCTCGCGAAAGAGCCGGATGCCGAGCGCCGGGGCGGGCGCTTTTTCTCCGGTGAGATCAGCGTCGTCATAGCGGAAGTCGTGGTCGTCCTTCATGAAAAATGCCGCCGCCGCGCCGAAGAGATCGCGCACGCGGGGCAGCACGCCCTGCTCATGCCATTTGTGGCGCATCGCCTCGATGGTGGCCGCGGGGTTGTCCTTGGGATTGTCGTAGTAGACGTTGTCGCCCGCGCTCACCCAGAAGTCCGGAGCGAGCTTCCGCACGGCCGCGAAGCCCGGATATCCGGCGGCGCGCTCCTCCGGAGCGAGCGGACGCTTTGGCGCCTCGGGCACGTGGCCCATGAAGCGCGCGTAGTGCATGCAGTTCAGAACCACGAAGCGCACCGGCGACGGTGCGTCGGGTGCCGCGAGCGTGCGGAACTGCGCGATGGCGCCAGCCTCGGCGGCGCTGGCGTCGGCGCCAAAGCGGGCGCGATAGTGATAGACGGTGCCGGGCTTCAGGCCGGTTAGATGCGCCTTCACGATGAAGTCGTCCTCGGCGCGGGCCGGAAGCCAGTCGGTGACGCGCGGAGCGGCCAGTTCAGGTGATTCGGAGAACTCGAAGCGCACCATGCCCACGGCACCGGGCACGCGGCCGTCGGTCATCGTGGGCACGGCGGTGAGCCGGGTCTGTAGGAGGATGGTCGTCGGCCCGGGCTCACCCGCCATGGTTCCCTGGGCGAGAAATGGCGCGGCCGCAGCGCAGACGGGGAGCGATGCGACTGCAACGAGACGGAGAAGAAGCAGCGAGAATTTCATGGGCGAAGCGATTGGCGGAGGAGGGAGACCATTTCGCGCTGTCTGGCGCGAACCAGCGCTCGCGCGCCTTCGGACTGTGCGCGGGCTGCCGCTGGATTACGGGCGAGCGCGAGCACGGTCGGGACAAAGCGTTTCATGTCGTTGGCGTCGTCCCAATCGAAGAGCCAGTCGCCGAGGCCGACATCGCGCCACATGATCCCCTTGCTCGTCTGCTCGGCAAACCGGCCGACCAACGCCGGCACGCCGTGGCCGATGCACATGATCGGTGAATGCATCTCGAGGCCGAAAAGCCCCGCGGATTGCACGTAGGTGCTGATCGCTTCGTCGGTCAGCCAATAGCTCTCGCGCCAGACGACGCGGTCCCGCACATCGGCGGGGAGCTGGTCGAGAACCTGCGCCCGTCCGAGCGCGACCTGGGTGCGATCTTCGGGGCAGAGCAGGATCTTCAGCGGCGTCTCCCGCGCCACGGCGATGATCGCCGCCCGAAGCGGCGCGTGATCGCGCTCTTTCATCTCCTCGTTGCGCGCGTGGCGGGCGGCGTCCTTCGGCCTTTCGGAGTGAATCTCCCAGTAGGGCGTGTAGCGGTAGCGCGGGATGCAGCAGAGAAACTTGCCGGGCTCCAACCCCCGGGCGGCGAGAAACGCCGCCGCGCGCGCATCGTCGCGCACATCGGCTGCGAACGCACCGTCGGGACCAAACGCCATCACCGGGCAGCTGACGCCACGTTCGCGGGCGAGCGTGAGCGACACGGAGTCGCGGAAGAAAACAAACCGCGCGCCGGAGAGCAGCTCGCGCAGGGACTCGTCGACCGCCGATACGGTGATGCCAAATACGCCGTAGAGCTTGCCGGTCTCGCGCCGCCACCGCTCCACGTCCTTTGAAGCGACGAGCGAGGGACCGGAGCCATGCAGCAGGAAGTCGCACTCGGCGAAGGCTGCGCGCTGCGCCTCGGAGCCCTGAACGATCACCAGATTCGGGAACCGCCGCCGCAGCATCGCCTCAACGCCGTCGCCGACGTTGCTCGGCCAGAGCCGCACCTCCGCTGCGGGGAAATGCTCCTCAAGCAGGCGCAGCACGCCCGGCGTGTGGGCGATGTCGCCGATGTTGACGGTCTGCCACGAGGAGCGGAGGAGGATTCGCGGGGGCCGACCCGCATCGGCACCCCGGAGCGAGCCAAGCAATGCCGTGGAAACGGAGGCGGCGAGGAATTGGCGGCGGTTCACGCGGAGGGGCCGAACGGGGATCAGAATCTCATTGTGACGGTGGCGTTCACCGTGCGGGGCGCCCCGCGGTCGAAATTCGAGTTGAGATAGTCCGCGTTGCCCAGGTTCTGGAAGGCGAGCGTGCCGGTGTAGTCGACGCCGAAGAGCCGCCACCGATACCCGACAGACGCGCTGTAGAGCGAGAATCCGTCGAGCACGTCGCTCGTGAGCGTGGTCTGCGCGATGCGGCCGCCGCCGGTGAACTGCGCGCCGGCCGCGAACCACAGGCCCTTGAGCGCGCCCTGCGAAATCTTGTAGCGGGTGCGCACGCTGCCTTTGTGCTTCGGGACGTTGCGCAGCGGCAGCCCGACGAACGCCGGCTGCTCACGATTGCTCACGGTGTAGGTGTCGAGATTGGAGTAGCTGCCGAGCACCTGCCAGCTGTCGGTGGGCGAAAGGACGAAATCGACCTCGACGCCTTCGCTGCGGTCCCGGCCCGACTGTTCCGTGAACGAATTGACGACCACGTTGCCAGCCCCACGCGTCTGGATGAGGCGCGGTTGGTTTTCCTGCGTCAGCGTGAAGAAAGCGACGGTCGAGGAGAGGCGGCCGGACCAGAAGTCCGTCTTGAATCCGATTTCGGCGCTTTCGCCGGTCCGCGGTTTGTAGAGGGACTGCGAGCCGTCTTCGTTCTGCTTCAAGCCGTTGATCGGTTCGAACGACTTGCTGCCGCTCACGTAGAGGGAAAAATCGCCCCGCACGCGGTAGAGGAGCCCCGCCTGCTCGACCCAATTCTTCAGGGTGGTCTTGGGGTCCGCCCGTCTGGTGACGAGGTTTGTGCCGGTATTCTGGTAATCGTCGTAGCGCACACCGCCAAGGAAACGCAGGCGCTTGTCCCATAGTTCGGCTTGAAGAATCGTGTAGGCTCCGATGTCACGCGAGTCCTGCGCGGCCGAGCTGGTCAGGCTAAACTGCGAGGGAAACGAGGGTGTCGTGCGGTTCCACGTCGCAGGATCAGTGATGTTCCAGGCGCGCGGCGTGAAGGCGGCGAGGCTGCCGTAGTTCGTGTTGTTAGCGCGGTCGCGGCGATAGTCCGTGCCGAGGAGGAGCTGCACCGGCAGACGGGCGACCTCGAATTTCCCGGAGAGATCGGTCTGCGCGAAGAGGTAGGTGGCGTCGCCGTTCGAGTGGGTGGCTCCGCGCGAAAGCTGGTCGCCGCGCGCGCCCGTGAGGCCGGCCGAACCAATGAGATGGGAGCTGTTCTCCGTGGTGACATAGTTGAGCGCCTGCCGCAGCGACCAGCGCGCGTCGAACGCGTGGACCAACTCGCTCGTCCACGTGCCGGTCCGCCGGTCGCTGAACGTCTCCGCCGTGCGGAAATTGAACGACCGGGGAATCGTGTTCAGGAGAATGTTGTTCCGGCCATCCGGATTGACGGCCGGCGGCGTCTGCGGCGTGGTGCCGCGCGGGTTGAGATCGGCGCGGTTGAATTCGTAGTCGACGGTCCACTTGGTGCGCTCGGCGAGTTTCACGGTCACCGCCGGGTTGATGATCGCCTTGTAGCGCGAGGCATACACCTCGTTCCACCAGCCCTCGCCCGAGCGCAGATCGCGATCCCAAACGGAGTCGTTAGTCGCCTTCGAAACAAGCTCCAGTCGCTCCGCCCGCCGCCGGATGGATTCCTCGGCCTTCACGCGC
>JANOCA010000524.1:0-25623 GCA_031411915.1 Opitutaceae bacterium | reverse complement strand
CCTGCCCTCGGATGGCCAGCGTGAAAGAAGGGCGGGTCACAGACCCGCCCTACCCCAATCCTCGGCATTAGGGCCGCGCTTCGTCAGGCCATCGCGCAGATCCCGACCGGACTCCCTACAACAGCTCCTTCGGGAGCTGGGTCACGATCTTCTTGATGTCCTGCACCGCGTCGCGGTGGCACACGAGGATCGCGTCCGCCGTCTCGACGACCACGAGGTCCTTCACCCCGCACAGTGCGATCGTTCGCCCATTGCTGATCGCGATATTGTTGCCGGCGGCGGCGGTGAAGACCGCACCGCGCGTGGCGTTGCCGGCGGCGTCGTTCTTCAGGTGCTTGGGCAGCGCGGTCCACAGGCCCACGTCGTCCCAGTCGAACTGCGCGAGCAGCGTCTCGACCGCGCGCGCCTTCTCCATGATCGCGTAATCGACGGAGATTTTCGGCAGGACCGGAAACCGCTGCGCGAGAAACGAGGCGAAATCGCCCCGGGGAAAATCGCGGACGAACTGCGCCAGCTCCGGCGCGTTGCGCTCCGCCTCACTAAGAAACGTGCCCACGCGCCAGAAGAACATGCCGGCATTCCATGCAAAATCCCCGCTCGCCACGTAGCGCTGCGCGGTCGCGAGGTCCGGTTTCTCCACGAAGCGTTTCACTTCGCGCACCGTGCCCGACGGGCCGCTCGCGCGCTCCCCGCCCATCTCAAGGTAACCGAAACCCGTCGCCGCATGGTCCGGCTTGATCGCGATGGTGAGGATGGCGCCCGACTCGTCGGCCCGCGCCAGCGCCCCACCGAGCTGGCGGCCGAAGCCCGCCGCGTCGGCGATGAAGGCATCCGCCGGCAGCAGCGCGAGCGTGGCATTGTCGCCGCCCCGCGCGCGCACGAGCGCGGTCGCGAGCGCCGCCGCGGGGGCGGTGTCGCGCTTCGCCGGCTCGGCCACGATCTGCGCGGCAGGCACCAGGCCGGCGAGCGCGGCGCGCGTGCCGGGGAGCTGCACCTCGTTGGTGAGGACGAAAATATTCTCCTGCGGCACCATGGTGCCGATGCGCCGCACTGTCTCCTCCACTAGCGTGCGCTCGGAGAGCAGCTTGAGGAGATGCTTCGGCGTCTGCGACCGGCTCATCGGCCAGAAGCGTTCGCCGCTGCCGCCGGCCATGACGCACGCAAAGAAACGGGAAGGTTGGCTCATGGGAAAAGAAGGACTCTCCCGATCGGCGCAGGCCGCGCCAAGCTTGAACTCATTTCACGGCCACGACGATTTTTCCGAACTGCTCGCCGCGCTCCATGAGCGCAAACGCGTCCCCGGCGCGCGCCAGGGGAAAAACCTCGCTCACCACCGGCCGCACTTGGTGACGCGCGACGAAAGCCGTCATCGCCGCCCAGTCCGTCGGGGAACCCATCGTCGTGCCCAGCAGCGAGAGCTGCCGCCAAAACACCTTGCGCATCGGCAGCACCGGCGGGTTGCCGCGCGTCGCGCCGAAAAACACGACCCGTCCGCCGGGCGCGGCGACGTCGAGCAGTCGCTCGAAACCCTCGCCACCCGCGCTCTCCACAATCACGTCAAAGCCGCCCGCGTCTTTCGTCGCCGCCGCGGTCCAGCCGGCATCGAGATAATTGAAACCGCCCACCGCACCCAGCGCGACCGCGCGTGCGATCTTCTCGGGCGAGCTCGACGTCACCCAGACGCGCGCGCCGACCGCGACGGCAAATTGCAGCGCAAACAACGCCACACCGCCGCCGATGCCGTTGACGAGCACGCGCTCACCGGCGCGCAGGCCCGCGCGCGCGTAGAGCGCGCGAAAGGCCGTCACCCCCGCGAGCGGCAACGCGGCGGCCTCCGACCACGAAAGATGCGGTGGCTTCGCCGCGAGCTGCGTCGCTGGCACGGCGATTTTTTCCGCCAGCGTCCCGTCCCGCGGCAGCCCGAGAATCGAAAACGTCCCGCCCTGCCCCCGCTCGTCGTCGCCCCAGTTGAAGCTCGGGTTGATCACGACCTCGCGCCCGAGCCACATCGGATCGACGCCCGCACCCAAAGCCGCAACCACGCCGGCGCCATCGGAACCGGGGATACAGGGCCACTTGAGGCCGGCATACTGCCCCTGCTTGATCCACACATCGCGGTGGTTGAGCGCCGCCGCGTGCAGCACGACGACCACCTCGCCGGGCGCCGGCGCAGGATCCGCGACCTCGGTGACACAGACCTGGTTGATTCCCGTGAGTTGAACAGCGCGCATGAGGAAACAATCGCGCAAACGCGGAGGAGCGAAAGCGCAGAAAGCATTTCTGCCAATGGCCCGGTTTGGACGTGTGAGTTTGGTTCACGGCTTTTCGGTTTGGTTTCACAACCGTAGGTCAGCGCGCTTGCGAGCGCGGCTTGGCGCGCGCAAGCGCGCTGGCCTACACGGAGACGATTTGCGCGCTCAAACCGGAAAGCCCGTGGAGTTAGGTTGTGGGATGGACTTTGCATCCCGACTTGTCGCGGGAAATCCGCGCCCACGGTTCCGATCGGGAGGAGTCCGACCTAGAACCCGTTTTCCGTGCTTCCGCTCCTCCGTGTTTCCGCGATTACTCCGTCTCCGTGCTCCTCGCCTTGCACAAGCCCTACGGCGTCCTCTCGCAGTTCACCCCCGAGCCCGGCTCCCGCTGGCGCACGCTGGCGGATTTCGCGCTACCGAAAGGCTGCTACGCCCTCGGCCGCCTCGACGCCGACTCCGAGGGCCTGCTGCTGCTAAGCGACGAACCCGGCCTCAACTCCCGCCTCCTCGATCCGAAGCACGCGCACCGCCGCGAGTATTGGGCGCAGGTCGAACGCGTGCCCGACGCGGCCACGCTAAGTCGCCTTGAGCGCGGCGGCCTCGACCTCGGCGACTTCCGCACCCTGCCCTGCCGCGCCCGCCTGCTCGATCCCGCGCCCACGATCCCGCCGCGCGATCCGCCGATCCGGGTTCGGAAGAGCGTGCCCGATGCGTGGCTCAGCCTCGAACTCATCGAGGGCAAGAATCGCCAGGTTCGCCGGATGACGGCCGCCGTCGGCCACCCCACGCTGCGCCTCGTGCGCGTCCGCATGGGTGATCACGCGCTCGGCGAACTCGTGCCGGGGACGTGGCGTCAACTCGACGCCCGCGAGCGTGCAGCAGTGTTTGCGTAGGGCCTGACCTTGGTCAGGCCTTTCGACGCACACGGCCTCAGCAAGCTGAGGCCCTACGCCTCACACCCGCACAATCACATCCTCGGTCTTGAACCGCACCTTAGGCATCGTCGCGTATTTGTCGTCGGGCGCCCGATAGCCCGCCGCGCAGGCGACGACGGTGGCGTAGTCCGTGCCGGCGAGGCCGAGGATCTCGTCGTATTTCGCCGGCTCGATGCCCTCCATCGGGCAGGTGTCGATCCCGAGCACCGCGGCGGCGGCCATGAACTGGCCGAGCGCGATGTAAATCTGGTGCTCCTGCCACGTGTCGAGCGTGCCCTCGTCCCGCGCGCGGTCGAGGTTGCCCATCGTCATGGTGCGGAACTTCGCGAGCGTCTCCACCGCGATGCCGCGCACCTCCGCCATCCGGGCGACGTGGCGCTCCACATGCGCCGCGTCGAGATCACGCCGCACGGCCAGGGCCACGAAATGCGAGCAATCTGCCGGCTGCGTTTGCCGATACGAAGCCCCCACGAGCTGCGCCTTCACCGCCGTGTCGGTCACGACCACAAATTTCCACGGCTGCAATCCGATGGACGATGGCGTGAGCACGAGCGCCTGCTCCAGCGCGTGCCAGTCGGCGTCGGCGATTTTCTTCGCCGCATCAAATTTCTTGGTGGCGTAGCGCCAGCGGAGCGCGGCGACGAGCTGGGCGGGGGCAAGCGAGGCGGACATGGTGGCGTCAGGAGAAGTGGTATCGCCGTCGGTGCAAACTCACCGCACGCCGAAGAGCTGCTCGAGCACCCGCTCGAGGTCCTTGCCCGGCGTCCAGCCGCCCCGCCGCGAGACCGCGAGGGATTTACTGCGCTCGCGCTTGAGCACCGGGGCATTGACCTCGACGACGCGCGGCTGGTCCTGCGGCAAACCCGCGATCTCGGTCGCCGTGAGCGGCGTCCATGCAAAGGGCAGACCCGTCCAGTTGAACTTAATCTCCCAGCCCGCCGGCAATCCCGACGGCAGGGTCTTGGTCAGCAGCGCCGGGTAACGGGTGATAAAATCCGGAGTCCGATACGTGGCGATCCGCACGCGCACCGCGGGCTCAAGCCGTTCGAAGAAATCCCCCACGGTCGCGATCCGGCCGGACCGCCATTCGTTGAAAAACGCGAGCGGATCGATGCCGAGGAGATTCATGCCGTTCCACATGCCGTGCTCGTTGCGGCTGCCCATTTTCTTCCGGTCATACCAGCCCTGGAAATTCTTCGTGACGGCGACGCCGATCTCGAAATGCAGGTGCGAACGCTCCACCGGAATCATGTAGCCGCCGGAGCTGTGGCCCATCACGCCGAGCACATGGCCGAGGGAAACCTGATCACCGACGCGCAGCGCCGGGGTCACGCGCGCGAGATGCGCGTAGAGGGTGTAGACCGCCGGCGACATTGACGGATGCTCGAGCACGACGTAGCGCCCGTAGCTGCTCGCGCCCGGCGTCGCGCTGATATGCCGCACGACCCCGGGCATCGCCGCCCGGATCTCGTCGAGCGGCTCGCCGCGGCGATCGCGCGAGGATGGCTTGATATCGATGCCCTCGTGGAAATGCGTGCCCGAGCCCCGGACCCCGCCAAACCCGCCCGACTCCGGCTCCCCAGAGCCGGCGTGCTGCAGCCATTCCGTGGGCTTCCGCCCCTCGGCCCACGCGGTGCCGGAGGTCGGCCACACGAGGGGAAACCGATCCGCGGCGCCCGCGGCTGTCAGCGCGATCAGCCCGAGCAGGATGGCGAACGTGGATTTCATGATTTTCGCGCGATCTCGCGCTGCACGGCGGCGGAGCTTTTCCGGAGATTGTCGACGAGCGCCGGGAGGGACTCGTCCGGCCGCTCGATGAACATGAAGACGACACCGTTCGTAATCGGGCCGTCGAGGCGCCGCGCGCCCATGGCCGTATCGTCGAGCATGAGCACCAGCCGCCGCCCCTGATGGGCGACCGAGAGCCGGTAGAAATCGCGCGTCGCCGCCGGGCTGAGCTGGAACATCAAGCACCGCCCGAGATCGACCTGCACGAGCTCGACGAGCACGACATCGCCCTCGGTCAGCACCGGCTTGGGGTTCACCGTGAGGCTCACGCGGCTTTGCGGCAGCATCACGGGCGCGCCGTCGCCATCGTTGGATTCGAGGTGGAAACGGATGGCCACCGGTGTGTAGTCCCGCGGCGGAGGCGTGGACGAGCATCCGCCCACCAAGACGGCGGCCAAGCCCGCGAGCAGTGCGAGGCGGGCCGTCATCGGCGGGCCTTTTCGAGGCGCACGGTCCATTGCGCCCCGCTGCCGATGCTGTGAGTGCGCGCGAAGTCGCCCACGTTGATTGCGAATGCGACATTCATCAGGCTGTTCATGAAAAGCAGCGGTGTGCCCTCGGGCACATCGCCAAACGTCCGCGCATAAGGCAGCTCGCCCTCGAACACCCGCTGCCCCGCCCGCGCGATCGTCACGCGGAAGCGGTCGCCGACCTTGGGCGCGAGCTTGGCGAACAGCGTCTCGTCGAGATTGGTCCAGACGTTGCCGAATCGAAAATCGAGAAACGGGATCGCACCCACGAGCGCGGCACCGTCAAGCCGTGCCCGCTCGTAGTCGAGCCTGACGAGGCGCGACTTCTGGTCCGGGCCCACCTCATCGAACGCCGCGACCCCGGCCGCGAGTCTCGCCCCGACAAACGCGTAGATGTCCCGCCCATGAAAAGTGTAGGAGCGCTCCGAGCCGCTCCGCCGGTGGCGCGTCGTGTCGATTTCGCGCACGCCGGCCACGCCAAGTTCCTCGGCCACGAGGGTGAACGTGCCGTTGTCCGGTCCCACGAAGAGATGGCCCGTCTTCGTGCGCAGGACGATCGACTTGCGCTCGGTGCCCACGCCGGGATCGACGACGGAGACAAACACCGTCCCCACCGGCCAGAAAGGCGCGGCCTGCTTGAGGCGGTAGGCCGCCTCCCAAATGTCGAAGGGCGTGTTTTCGTGCGACAAGTCATGCACGGGCAGCCGCGCGTCCACGCCCGCGGCCACCCCGCGCATCGCGGCGACGGCCCCGTCCTTCACGCCGAAATCCGTCTGCAGCACGAGCGGCTGCGGCGCAGCCAGCATCACCGCCGCCGGGAAAAGAAACGCGCTCCAGCGCAACGTGGGTTTCATGCCGTTTCGCACATTGGCTCGAACGCCGCCATCAGCTCTGTCGCGACCGAATCCGCGATCAGGCGGCCCCGGTTCGTCAGTCGCACGATGTCCCCCTCGCGCACGAGAAACTCCCCCGCCGCGAGCGTCGCCAGCGTGTCCTCGACCATCGGCCACGGCGCCGCGGGCGCCCGCTCGCGCCACGGCGCGAGATCGACGCCCTCATTCATGCGCAGCCCGAAGATCAGCGCGTCTTCCGCCAGGAGCGCCGGCGTGAGCATCACGCGGTCCTCGGTCACGCGCCGGCCCTCCGCGAGATGCGCGAGCCACTTCCCGAGATCGGCGACGTTGCCGCCCCGCCAGCCGGCGTGCTGCGACGCCGCCGAGGGGCCGAGGCCGACCCATTCGTGCATGTGCCAGGTGTTGAGGTTGTGCCGGCATGCGTGACCCGGGCGGGCGAAATTGGAGACCTCGTATTGCGCGTAGCCCGAGTCCGCGAGCTGCGCCCACGTCGCCTCGTAAAGCTGCGCCTCGCGCTCGGAATCGAGCTTCACGCGGCCCTGCGAGAGCTTGAGCCAGAGCTTCGTGTCCTCCTCAAAGGTCAGGCAGTAGGTCGAAAGGTGATCGGGCGCCAGCGCCACGGCTTCGCGCACGTCCGCCGCCCACTCCTCCGCGGTCTGGCCGGGCAGCGCGAACATCAGGTCCAGGTTCACGCTATGGAAATTCGCCGCGCGCACGAGGTCGTGGGCGGCGAGGATTTTCTCCCGCGTGTGCTGCCGCCCCAGCGCGTCGAGCAGCGCCGGCTGGAAACTCTGCACGCCCAGCGACACGCGCGTGACGCCCGCCTCCCGCAGCACCGCGAGCCGCTCGCGCGTGACCGATCCGGGCGCCAGCTCCACCGTCCACTCCTCCGGCGCGCCGCCGCACCGCGCCCGCACCACCGCGGCGAGCCGCGCGAGATGGCGCGGCGCGAGCAGCCCCGGGGTGCCGCCGCCCCAGAAGACCGTGGTGACCGGCCGCCGCCAATCGATCAGCGCCGCCTCATTTTCGATCCCGCGAAGGAACTCCGCCACATCATCCGCGGTCGGCTCCTGTTGGTAGAAGGCGCAAAAATCGCAGGTCGACGCGCAGAAGGGCACATGCACGTAGAGCCCGAGCGGCGGCGCCGACTCAGCTTTGGCTTGCGCTAGGAAAACCCCACTCATTACTAGCGACCTTTGACCGGCTGACTTTCATTCTGGAACCAATGCACACCAACCAAATTTCTCCCGCGAGGAAAATCATCAGCGCGCTGACCGCCGCACTCGGCCTCGCGCTGCTCACGGGCTGCGAAACGGTCAAGCTGACCGACCTCACGCCCAAGACGATGGTGGAGAACCCCTCCAACATCTACACGTTCAGCCTGCGCGTCGCCGCGCGCTCCAATACCGTCACCGCCCTCGAGCCACGCATCGTGGTCGACGGCCAGAACCACGGCATGAAGAAGAGCCCGCTCGGCGAGGGCCTCTACGACTTCGAATACCAGGTGCCCGCCGGCCGCGACCGCCTCGCCTACTACTTCCTCGTCAACTACAGCGTCGAGGGCAACGGCACCCTCACCCCGCAGGAGAGCTACACGCAGGTCAGCCAGGTTGTGATCGAGAACCGCTACGTCACGCGCCTGCAGGTCAACCGCGGCCCGGTGGGCGCGCTTGTCAGCGTGAGCGGGCGTGGCTTCACGCCCCAGGACACGATCCAGTTCGACGGCACCTCGGTGCGAACCGTGCTGGTCTCGCCCAACGAACTCAATTTCTTCGTGCCGCCGCTCGACGCCGGCCGCACCTACAAGGTCCTCATCCGCGGCACCGCCGCGAACACGGACGTGGGCGTGTTCCGCATTGATGCCAGCTCGATCACCATCAGCCCGATGTCACTCACGCTGCGCACGGGCGAGCGCCAGCCGCTCACCTTCACGCTCGCGAATCCCGCGCCCGCCGGCGGCACGCTGCTCGACGTCACGACCAACGTCCCCGAGAGCGTGATCATGCCCGAGGTGATTGTGAAGCCGGGCCAGACCTCGGTCTCGGTGAACGTCGAGGGCGGCCGCCCCGGCTCCGGCAATCTCTTCCTCCGGGGCTTCGGCTCCGGCGAGATGACCATCCCGATCACGGTCAACGCGCGCTGAGATCGCGAACTGTCTTGATCGAAGGTAGGGCGCGGACTCCGTTCCGCGCCTTTTTCATGACCATAGGCCTGGCTACCCGGCGGCGAGCGGAGTCGCCGCCCTACCTTCAGGATTTCGAAGCCTCGGTCTTCGTTGGGTTGCGAAAGAAGATCAGGAAAATCACCAGCACGGCGAGCGCGCCCCACGCGGGCGTGAGCCAGATGGCCTTCCAGTCGTGCGCGAGGCCGGCGGCATTGGGCGCGGCCAGCGTGTGGGCGGCGAGGACTTTGCCGGCGACATAGGTGCCGACGAGGCCGCCGACGCCCCAGAGGATGAACGCGATCAAGCCCTGCGCCGCGCCGCGGATGCGCTCATTGGCCTCCTCGTCCACGTAGAGCTGGCCCGCGATGAAGAGGAAATCGTAGCACGCGCCGTGCAGCAGGATGGCCGTGAAGATGAGCGCGGCCTGCGCCGTGCCGGCGTCCACGCTGAAACCGAGCGCGAAGTAGCGCGCCACCCAGCAGGCGATGCCGATGAAGATCGTCGTCTTGTAGCCAAATTTGCCGAGGAAAAGGGGCAGCAGCAGGAAGAAGATCACGTCGGACACCTGCGCGAGCGAGGTCTTCTCCAGCATGTTCGTCCACTTGAGCTGCGTGAGGTAGACGCCCAGGTTCACGAAGTAGAAATAAAGCGGGATGCAGATCAGAAACATGCACACGATGAAGATCGCGAACGACGGCTTTTTCAGCAGCGCGAGCGCGTCGAGCCCGAGGATCTCGGCCATGCTGACGTTGGCGCCGGTCTTCCTGGGCGGCGTGTGCGGCAGCAGCAGTGAGAAACCGCCGAACACGACGGAGGCGCCGCCCGCGATGTAGAACTGCGTGGGCGACTCCGCGCTCGCGATGAAGCCGAGTCCGAAGAGGCCCGCGATCCAGCCGACGGCGGAGAGCATCTTCACGCGGGGGAAGTCCACCTTGGCGTTGGCGAGGTGCGTGAGCGAAAGGGAATTCCCCAGGGCGAGCGTCGGCACGTAGAGCGCGCAGTAGAGAATCAGCATGGGGAAAAACGAGGCGAACGTCGTGCAGCGCGGGATCAGGCAGAGGACGACGCCGCCGAGGATGCCGAGCACGGCGAGGATTTTCTCCGAGGCAAAGAAGCGATCGGCGATCAACCCGACGAGGAACGGCGAGATCATCGCGCCGATGGCGAACGCCCCATAGGCGAGGCCGATCTGGGCGCCGTCAAACTTGAGGGTGCTGAAGAGATACGAGCCCATGCTCACATACCATGCGCCCCAGATGAAATACTGGAGGAACATGAAGACGGAGAGCCGGAGCTTGAGGGAGGATTGGTCGGGGTAGGACATGGGGAGGAGAAAAAGACAGGAAGAAAGGGGGTGGAGACGTGGAGAAAACGCGGACGACGGGTTAAGGCCACGTTGTCATTCTGAGCGTAGCGAAGAATCCACGTGGAGCTTCGCGCTTCAAAACAACCTCGAGTCCCCTGCTGGATTCGTCGCTCCGCTCAGAATCACAAACAAGGGTCGCCGGCGCCCGACGGCGCAGAAGGAGGCGGAAGCCTCGTCCGCGGACAAGTTACAGCTCGCGGATCGAGATGTTGCGGAACTGCATGAGGCTGGAGGCGGCGTTGTATTTGCCGTTGGTGAAGCCGCCGTGGTGCTGCAGCGCGAAGGCGCCCTTCGCCGGGACGTCCGGGAGCTGGGCGTTTTCAATCACCGTCTTGCCGTTGAGCACCACGGTCAGCCGGTCGCCCTTCATCGTGATCTCGAAACGATTCCACTGCCCGACCGGATTGTCGGCGCGCACCTTCGGCGTGACGCCGGCGCGGACGGACGGAGGCATCTTCTGATCCATGCGGTAGCCGTAGACTTCGCCCGAACCGATGGGCCAGCACCAGATGTTGAGCTGGGCCTTGCTGGAGCCGCGGAGGTAGATGCCGGAGTCGGCGTTGGCCATCGGCGTGATGATGTCCTTGCCGTCGGGGCCTTTCTTGTGGCTGCCGTCGGGGAGGACGGTGGGCACGTTGTAGAGGCCGTGGGTCTCCTTGATGCGCCAGTCGATGCGCAGGACGAAGTCCTTGTATTCCTTCTCGGACCAGAGGTTCTTGTCCCCGGTGGCCTCGCTGCGCGCGTCGTAGTCGATCACGCCATCGAGGACTTTCCAGTGGCCGTTGTCCCCGGCCGGGGCTTTCCAGCCGGTGAGGTCGCGGCCGTTGAAGAGCGAAACAAAGCCGCCGTCGGCCGCGCAGGCGGTGGCGAGCGAAGCGACGAGGACGATGGGGGCGAGCAGACGGGGGAGGTTCATGGATTTTGGGGGTGAAGCGTGGAGATGCCGCGGGACAGGGAAAAAACAGTGCGCGCCTCGGCGGCCGTGAGCTCGCGATCAAAGACGGCGAGGTCGTCGATGAGGCCGGTGTAGTTGAGTCCGAGCGTGAGCGCGGTCTGCGCGGGATCGGTCCAATTGAGGGTGTGGTTCCAGCCGTCGCTCGTGCCGATGCGCTCGCCGTCGACATGAAGCGTGCCGCGGCCGTCCGTCGCGCCGGTGTTGAGGTTGGCAAACGTGATCAGGATATGGGTCCAGCGATCGCGGCCGAAGATGGGGCGGCGGACGGGGACCATCGGGCGCTCGGCGTCAGTCATCTCCTCGAGCTTCTTGTTCTGCGGATTCCAGAACTTCGTGACCGGAAAAATCCCGTAGCGAAAATGCCGGGGCGTGTGGTCCTTGGTGAACTCGACGAAGAGCGCGCCGTCGGCCCACTTCGGGCCGACAAACTGGATTGGGTCGCAGTAGCCCGGCGCGAGGTCGCGCTCGGGATCCAGTTGGAGCCAGAACGAGACGCTGCCGGCCCACCGCGCCGGGACGAAGCCGAGGTTGGCGCCGCCCCGGTAGAAAACCTGCTGCTTCCCGGCGCCGCGAAATTCCAGCGCGCCGCCATGGCGACCGACGCCGGCGACGAGGCGGGCATTGCTTGTGGCGGACAGGCCGGGCGTCGCGGCCTCGCGCTTGGCGCGATCCTCCGCCGTGAATACACGGCGGTCGCCGCGCGCAAAGTCGGCGTCGGCCGTCGTGTCGAACGAGGCGTGGAACACGAGGGAGCGGCGGAGACTCTCGACATCGGCGGCGAAGGCCGCGGACGCGAGGCCTAGGAGAACGAAGAGGGTTCGACGCGCGTTCATGGCCGGCCCGGAATCGAGAACTGATCGAACTCCTCGCCCTTGGGATCGACGGCCACGAAATCCGCGCGATCGCGATGCAGCGTCACCGCGAAGACATGGTTGCGCGATTGGGCGCGCTCAAGGTAGGGCGCCTTGTCGGGCGGCGTGACCTCGCGTGTCGTCACGGACCAGGCTCCGTCGCCAAGATACCGCGTGCCCTTCGGATCCGTTTTCCCGGCGCGCAGCGGATGGGTGACCTTGTAGACGTGGTCGTGGTTCTCGAAGACGAAGCGCACGCCGGCCTCGTCAAAAAGCGGCGTCCAGTTGGCGCGGATGGCGACCGAGACCGCGCCGCTGAATGCGCGGTGCGACGGATAGGCCGGCACATGGTAGATCGGCACAATCCACGGGACGCTTTTCCGCGCGGCGAGCGTGGCGCGCAGCCAGTCGGTCTGCGGGCCCGGCACGGGGTTGGTGTGGAACGAGTCCAGCGCGACGACGCTCAGGTAGTCGCCGAAATCGAGCGCCCGGTAGCCGGGCGCTCCGGGGAACGCGAAGAGCGTGTAGAAGAGCGCCGCGCGGCCCGGATGCACGCCGCGCTCGGGCGCCCCGCCGCGGATCTCGTAGCTGTCGCCGTGGACCTCATGGTTGCCGATGGCGGGCACGATGGGGACGAGGCGGCCATCCTTGCCGCGCATCGTTTCGCCCCAGAGGCGGAGGAAATCGAACCACTTCGCGACGGCCTTGGGCTCGTTGTTGACGTAGGCGATGTCGCCGCCGAGCAGCGCGAACTCCGGATCGCGCGCGGCGGCGACCCGATTCATGGCGGCGAACTGGTATTCGTTGACGACACCGTTGGTCGTGGTCTGGCCGACGTTGGCGTCGCCGCCGGAGACGAAGCGCACCGGCCGCGTGAGCGTGGCGGGCAGCGTGCGGAAAGCGTGCTCACCCCCGTCGGAAAGGAACGACACCACACCTTTGTCGCCGGTGCGCAGCGTGCCGAGGCGGAAGACGTAGGCGGTGTCCGGCGCGAGGGAGGAAAGCTCGACGGTGTGCACCATGCGCTGCGTGTAGGGCAGCGCCTGCGCGCGGCCCTCGGCGCGAAGCCACGCGCCGACGGGCGCGGCGGCCGCGCGATACTCGAGCACGGTGTCGCGAAAAGCGTCGGTCCAGAGCGTGTGCCAGTGAATTGTCATCGTGCGCGCAGGGTCGCGCTGCCACGTGAGGTAAAGCGCGGCCGGCGGCGCCGGTGGCGGAAGCGGCTTGGGTGGCGTGGTGGCCGCAGCGGCCGTGGTCGCGGTGGTGGCTGTTGTCGCGGCTTTCTCCGCGGCGAAGGCCAGCGGCGCGAGCGCGAGGAGGAGGAGGAAGCGGAGGCGCATGGGAAATGTTGTGTTAGGTTTTTTCAGCTTTCCCATTTTCTGCCAGCGCACGCAACCGCCGCAAAGCCTCCACTGAACCAAAACGCCCGGCCTTGATGTAGGCTTCTTTGTTCGCGTCGTCGTCAGCGCACATCTCGCTGATCTCACCTAGCGCGCGCTCGATCCATTCGATGCGCGTGCGATGCCGGGCGAGCAACGCCACCTCTTCTTCATCAGACTCGTGACCATCCAAGGCGTGGTAACCCTGTAAATGACCGAGTTGATCAAGCAACTCACGAACGCCGAGCGTCCCAGCAACACAAGCCGCGATCATCGCGTCCGCTCGTTCGAGAACCTCCAGCAATTCGGACTCTGAGGCGAAGATTGTCATCTTTGCTGGGCAAGAAAGCGCTCAGGCGATGAGATCCTTGACGACGTGGCCGTGAACATCGGTGAGGCGGAAGTCGCGGCCTTGGAAACGATACGTGAGCTTCGTGTGGTCGAAGCCGAGCAGGTGCAGGATCGTCGCGTACAGATCATGAACATGCACGGGATCGCGGGCGACGTTGAAGCCGAGATCGTCGGTCTCGCCGTGGACGTGGCCGCGCTTGAGCCCGCCGCCGGCCATCCAGATCGTGAAGGCGCGGTTGTGATGGTCGCGGCCGTCATTGCCGCCCTGCACCATCGGCGTGCGGCCAAACTCGCCGCCCCAGATCACGAGCGTGTCGTCGAGCAACCCGCGCTCCTTGAGATCGGCGACGAGCGCGGCGCTGGCCTGATCCGTGTCGACGCAGTTTTTCTTCAAGTCGCGCGTCAGGTTGCCGTGCTGATCCCACGCCTCGTGGAAGAGCTGCACACAGCGCACGCCTCGCTCGATGAGGCGGCGCGCCAGCAGGCAGTTGCGGGCGAACGTGGATTCCTTCGCGTCCTTGATGCCGTAGCGCTCCAGCATCGCGGGAGGCTCGGCGGCGAGGTCCATCAGTTCGGGCGCGCTGGTCTGAAGGCGGTAGGCCAGCTCGTAGCTCTGGATGCGCGCCGCGATTGCGGGATCGCCCGCGGCGGTGAGGGAGCTGGTGTTGAGTTGGCGGAGGGCGTCGAGCGACGCGCGCTGGGTCGCGGCATCGATGCCCGGCGGATTGGAGAGATAGAGAATCGGATCGCCGGCACTGCGGAATGGCACACCGCCATAGACCGTGGGCAGAAAGCCGCAGCCGTAGTTGCTCGCGCCGCCGCTCGTGCCCTTCGCGCTCGTGAGGACGACGTAGCCGGGGAGATCCTCGTTCTCGCTGCCGAGGCCGTAGAGCGTCCAGGCTCCGAGGCTCGGGCGCCCGAACTGCTGCGAGCCCGTGCTCATCATGATCTGGCCGGGCGCGTGGTTCACGGCCTCGGTCTGCATCGAGCGCACCACGCAGAGATCGTCGGCGAGCTTGGCGGTGTGCGGGAGCAGTTCGGAAAAATCGATGCCCGACTGCCCGTGGCGGGCGAATTTGTATTTCGGGCCGAGCAGCGCGGAGTTGGGCTTGATGAAGGCGGCGCGGTAATCCTTCAGCAGCTCCGCGGGCGGAAGCTGGCCGTCGCGCTTCGTCAACTCCGGTTTCGGATCGAAGAGCTCGAGGTGGCTGGGCGCCCCGGCTTGGAAGAGATAAATCACGCGCTTGGCCTTGGGCGCATAGTGCGGGGTGCGGGGCGCGAGGGGATTCGTAGCGGCGCCGACGGAGCTGGCGCCGCGCGTGTCACGTGCGAGGAGCTGCGCCAGCGCCGCGCCCGCGAGGCCGACGCCGCAGTCGCGGAGAAACCAGCGACGGGCAAGCTGAGATGGAGAGAGGGAGGGATGGGGGGAAGGAGGGATCATGGCATCGTCCAGTCGGTTGGCCTCTTGATCATGTTTACCAGCATACCGATCACCTTGTCGTATTCAGTGTAGAGGGCGCGACCGGATTCTTTGTCCAGATAGCCACAGGCAACGACGGACCGAGACGACCTGCGTCCCTGATCGGTGAGCGAGTAGCGTTCTTCCACGGGAAATTTTCGGCTGAGTTCGAAGACACGCATCGCGACGTCAAACGCCCGCCGATAAACTTCAAGGTCGGTATGCTTGCGGATCAACTTGGCGCGTTTGATTTCCATGGTGGGTCGTTCTCTCCATCCCTCAATCTCTCCTTCTCTCTATCTCAACTCTTCGTCAGCGTTTCGTCGAGGTTCAGCAACACGCGGGCGACAATCGTCCACGCGGCGGCGTCCTGCGGGGTTGCGCCCGGCGGAAGCGCGGGGAGCTTCGCGGCCTCGCCGGTCGCGATCTCGCGGGGGTTGAGCCAGCCTTCGGCGAGGCGCTGGCGCGTGTCGCTGAGGAGGGTGGCGAGTGTCGCGCGCTCGTTGTCGCGAATCGGGCGCGCCGTGCAGAGGCGATACGCGTAGTCGGCGCGCTCAGCGTCGGTCGCGCCGCCTTCGCGGAGGATGCGGAGCGCGAGGGCCTGCGCGGCCTCGACGAAGACGGGCTCGTTGAGGCTCGTGAGCGCGGCGAGCGGGGTGTTGGAGCGCGGGCGCCGGGCGCACGCGATGTCGGCGTTGGGCGCGTCGAACACGCTCATCACCGGGTCGGGCATCGAGCGCTTGCGGAAAACATAGAGCGCGCGGCGGTAGCGCTCCGGGCCCTGCGCGGGAATCCAATAGGTCGGCTTCACGTAGTTGTAGTCGATCACGCTCTGGGGCACGGGCGGGAAAATGCTGCGGCCGCCGACTGTTGGCGAAAGCAGCCCGGCGATGCCAAGTGCGGTGTCGCGCACGACCTCGGCTTCGAGGCGGAAACGCGGCCCGCGCGCAAGCAGGCGGTTCGCCGGATCGCGCTCGAGGAGAGCGGGTGATGCGGCGGATGACTGGCGGTAGGTGGCGCTTGAGAGGATCGTCTTGAGCAGATGCTTCTGGCTCCAGCCGTTCTTCATGAAGTCCACGGCGAGCGCATCCAGCACGCCGAGATACTCGGGCTCGGGCGCGCGCGTGCCGAAATCCTCAGCCGTCTCGACGAGGCCGGCACCGAAGACCGCCTGCCACACGCGGTTGACCGCCACGCGCGCCGTGAGCGGCGAGCGCGCATCGGCGAGCCAGCGCGCGAAACCGAGGCGGTCGCGCTTCTCCCCGGCCGGAAATGCGTGGAGCGCCGCGGGCACAGTGGGCGCGACGACGTGCTTGGGCCGATCCCACGTGCCGCGATCGAGGAGATGAGTCGCGCGCGCGTCGGAGGGCGGACGCTCGGCGAGGTGGAGCACGGAGGTCGGCGCCGTGGGATGTTTCGTCCACGCGGCGGCGATGGCGTCGTTGATCTCCTTGGCCTCGGCGAGCGACTGGCGCCATGCCGTGAAGACGGCGCGCTGCTGCGCCGGGGTGCGTTGCGCCGGCGGCACGGCGAGCGCCAGCACGGCGGCGTGATCGACGGGCGGCACGCGCGGATCAGGCGTGCGGGTGAACGAGAGGCGCAGGCAGCCGACCATGCTGTTGGAACGATCGCTACCGCTGCCGCCGTGGTCGGTGACGATGTCGACACGGAACTGCGTGCCGGCGGGATAATCGATCGGGCATTCGAATTGCAGGACCGCGACGGATTCCTGGTTGCGACGTCCGGGGCCGCGGTCGCCGCGCCAGCCGGTGAGCTTGTCGCCATCGACCATGAAGGCGACGGGGCCGCGCGTGCGTTTGTTCTCCTTGTCGAAGTCAGCCTTCCATTCCTCCTCCATCTTGTCTGCGGCTTCGGAGAAATCGGCGGTGGCGTTTTGCAGGCGGAGCGGCTGCCACTGGGTGCCGCCGGGGACCTTGGCGGAAAACTTGAGTTCGCTGACGCCCCACGTGCCGTAACGGCTGCGACCAGGACCGCGGAACAGAAGGTCGCCGTGCGTGAGCGCTTCGAAGCGCAGACCGGTGACGCCGTTGAGATTCTGCTCGGTGGTGGCGTAGATGGCGCCGCGCGACGTGGGATGGCCCAGCGTGAGAATCGAGCCATCGGCTTCCTGCGTCGGGTGGTTGAGGCCGCTGTCGCTGCCGAGTTCGGCCGCCACAAACGTCGTCCACGGCAGGAGCTGCGCGCGCACGCCATCTTCCCAGGCGGCGAGTTCCTGTTTCCAATCCGGCCGCTCCGTGCGCAAGCGCGCCTCAAGCTCGGCGATCACGCGATCCACGTCGGCGATTTGTTTCTGCTGGTCGGGCGGGTGGACCCACGACTGGGCCTCGTAGCTGTTGTTGAGGAAAGCGAAGAGGCCGAAATACTCGTCGTGCGTGATCGGGTCGAATTTGTGCGTGTGGCACTGCGCGCATTGGAGCGTGAGGCCGAGCACGGCCTTGCCCACGCAATCCATCCGGTCGAACATCTCCTCCTTGCGGAACTGCTCGGGCACGATGGCGCCCTCCTCGTTGATCATGCTGTTGCGGAGAAAACCGGTGGCGATGACCTGCTCGGGCGTGGCGCCCGGCAACAAATCGCCGGCGATCTGCTCGACGATGAAACGGTCGTAAGGGAGATCGCGGTTGAAGGCGTTGATGACCCAGTCGCGCCAAGCCCACTGTTCGCGCGGGAGATCCTTTTCGTAGCCGTTGCTGTCGGCGTAGCGCGCGGCATCGAGCCAGTGGCGGGCCCACTTCTCGCCGTAGGCCGGGCGGACGAGCAGGCGATCGAGCGTGGCGGCAAACCCGTCGCGCGAAAATGCGGCGACCTCGGCGGGCGGCGGCGGCAGCCCGACCACGTCGAGGTAGAGGCGGCGGGCAAGCACGGCGGCGTCGGCCTCGGGGGCGGGCGAAAGCCCCTCGCGGCGCAGGCGCGCGGCCACGGCGGTGTCGATGAGGTTCCCCTTCCCTTTCGCCGCCGACGCGACGGGAGCGATGAAAGACCAGTGCGCCTCATACTTCGCGCCGTCGGTGATCCAGCGTTCGAGCTTGGCGATCTCGGCGGGCTGCAGGGCGGGCTTTTTGTCGGGTGGCGGCATCGCCTCGTCCTCATGCGGCGAGCGCACGCGGAGGAGCAGTTCACTCTCGGCGGGCTTGCCGGGGACGATCGCGCGCGCGCCGGACTTGCCGCCGGCGAGCGCGGCCTCGCGATCGTCAAGGCGCAGGCCGCCTTTGCGCGAACCGGCGTCGGCGCCGTGGCAGTTGAAGCAATTGTCCGAGAGGATCGGACGGATGTCGCGGTTGTAGGTGAGCGCCGGCTCGGCCGCAGACAGGCCGAGTGCCGAAAGGGAAAATGCGAGGGAGGAGAATTTCACGAACGCGCTATTCGTTTTTGAACCACAGATGGACACGGATTAACCCAGAGGGCGGAGAAACCAGCGCGGACAAGCTGCACGTGGCCCGCACCCGTGTCCACTCGTGTTAATTGGTGGTTTTTTCTCAGTGCATCTCAATCGCGCAGGAGCCGATGCCGCCGCGGTAGAAGTTGAACTGCACGTTGGGATGATCGGCGAGAAGCGACATGGGCACCGCGGCGTCGGCGAGGCCCTTCGCGATCATGAGCGTGGTGAGGCGCTGGCCGAAAGGGTTGTCGTGGTGACCGGCGTGCCAGATGGAGACCTTCTCGGCCTTCCACGTTTCGGCGGGGCCGACGGTGATGGCCTGAGTGGGGACGAGGGTGACGTTGCCGCCGCCGCTCGTGCGTGCGTTCTGCGCGATGGTGACCGGGTGAAGGTCGACGACGCGCGTCGCGAGCTTGCGGTAGTCGGCGGCGGACGGCGGCGCGTCCTTGTATTTGCCACGGCGCGGGAGCGGGTCGTTGAAAGCCCAGTGCTTGATGTCGCCCTGGCCGCCCTGCATCACGACGCAGCGGATGCCAGCGTCCCACGTGGCGCGGTAGGCGCGCGTGTCGGCCTTCGGGAAATGCAGGTTGGCGTCATGCATCACCAGCTTGCGGTCGATGCGGTCGAAACACATCTCGCGGTCGCATTTCTCGAAGGAAAGCGGATGCGTGACCGAGGCTTCGCGCCCGTCGACGACCCATTCGTCCATGCCCCAGAAGTGACCGGAGTGGAGCTTGAGGCCGAGGGCGTTGACGATGCGCGCGACGAGCGGGAGCTGCTCGGTGGGGCCGATGGGGCCGCAAATGCCGGCGGGATTATCGGGCGTGGCCTGCTTCCATGCCTCGATGTATTCGAGGGCCTCGGCGCAGTAGAAGTCCTCGAGGGTGTCGTAGAACACGACCTTGAAGCCCGGCCGCGAGAGCTTGCGCATCTTTTCCGGCGTAAGCGCGGCGGCATCGGCGATGAGGCCGCGATCGAGCGTGGTGTAGTCCCACCAATCGGGAGCGAGGGAGGAGAGCGGACGAGGCATCGGGGGAAGAAGCTGAGGGTTGAAAGTTGAGAGTCGAGAGACGGAAGGACTCAGATGCGGAGGAAGATTTTCCGGCGCCACATCCACCAGCACACGAGCCAAAACACGAAGCCGATGATGATGCCGCGGACGGTGGGCTCCCAGTGCGGGCCGAAGACCTGGAAGAGTTTTTGCCCCAGGTGCGCGCGCAGCACGGCGCCGGTCCAACCCTTGAGCAACTGCGCCATGCAGTAGAGCGCGATGGAGTTGGCGCCGGCGATGACGAAGAAGGTCGCCCAGCGCGTCCACCCTCGCAGCTCGATGGCCCAATAAAAAGCGGCCAGCATCAGCAGGCACCAACCCGTGGAGAGCAGGCCGAAAGACGGCGTCCAGATGCGTTTCACGGCGGGTAGAATCCCGAGCGCATCGAGTCCGTAGCCCGCCACGAGCAGCGCGACGCCCGCGATCAGGAGGCCGCGGAGTTTGCGCGCGGGCTCGGCGGCGGAGCGCAGCCATTCGCCGGCCATGAGCCCAAAAATCATCGTGGCGAGGTTGGGGATGAAGTTGAGCGTGTGGTAGCCGCCTTCGTTGAAGACCCACGGCTTCGCGGCCGGAAAGAGATTGAGGAACCACGCGTCGAACGCGTGGAAGACATTCGCGTTCTTGTGCCACGCAGTCGCGAGGTCCGCCTGATTGCGCGCCGCCCACTCAGCCGTGACGCCGGGCCCGAGCGCACCCGTGCCGCCATAGGCCACGAACGCCATCCACGTGCCGCCGAGCGCCACCCCCGCGGCGATCGCTTGCACGCGCCAGCCGCGGTTCCAGCACAGAAAAAGCAGCGGATAGCCGAGCCCGATCTGCGCGAGGACGTTGGTGAAAATCCACCGCGTCTCGCGGCCGTCTCCGGTGGTGAGAAAAACCGCCAGCGCGATCAAAATCAGCGCGCGCATGCAGGCGTGGCTGAACATCCGCGCGTAGCTGTGGCCCTCGCGCTGCCGGCGCACGTAGGACCACGCCATCGCCATGCCGACCATGAACGTAAACGCGGGCATGATGAGGTCCCAGAAGCTGCACCCCAGCCACTCACCATGCTCCCAAAACCACTCGACGGATTTCCAGAACGACGAGTTCGGATCGGCCTTCAGATGATTGCGCGCCGTGCCCGCGAGCCCGAAGCCCGTGAACGCGAGGCACACCATGATGAAGCCGCGGTAGGCATCGAGGGACACGAGCCGGCCGGAGCCGGGAGCCGGCGGCGCGAGCGACGAGGTGGCCGGCAACCCCTGGGGTTGCTCGGGGGCCGCAGGACTGGGGGTGAGGATGGGGTTCATTTGGGGCGGGGTAAGAAAGGTGGCCGCGCGGTCGACGTCATGGCAGCGTTCGGATGCGCAGCGTGCGGAAATGGATCGGCGAGCCCTCGGACTCGAGGCAAAGGAAACCACGCGCGGGATCGGCGTTGTTGCCGCCGGAGACTTCCTCGCCGTTCACCCAGAGTCGGACTTCCCCGTTGATGGCGCGGATGTAGTAGTGGTTCCACTCGCCGTGGCCGCGGGCCATGTTCTTGCGCGGGAAGCTGCGGCTGCCGTTGGGCGAGCGCGGCTCGAAGTGGTTCAGCTTCACGCGCACCGCGAAGACGTCGCCGTTGGTGGTGAACCAGTCGGGGGCCTTCGTGGGATTTCGTTTCTTGAACTGCTCCGTGTAGCCGTGGTCGAGGATCTGGACCTCGATGCCGTCGGGGAGTCCGGGCTTGGCCTCCTTGGTGAGCTTCTCGATCGAGGCGGGCGTGGCCCAGACGAAGACGCCGGAGTTGCCCGCGGGCTTCAGGTGCATCCACTCCACGACCATCTCGAAATTTTGATATTCCTTGGCGGTGCGCAGCACGCTCACGGGCTGGCCGGTGCAGTGCAGGCCATCGGATTTCCACGACCACGTGTCGGGCGCACTGTTGACGGGCGCGAAGTCCGCCGCACCGAGCGCGCGCCAACCGGGGCCGGTGCCGGTGGCGTCGAGGGTAGCGTGGGCGGGCGTGGTGGCGTCGGCGGCGATTAGCCTGGCCGCGAGGAGGAGACACGAAAGCGAAAGAGTGGGGCGGTTCATGGAGAGTATTCGTTCGGAGGGTTGGCCACAAAAAACGCAAAGAACTCCGTCCGGGTGGCGCAGATCGCAAGAGCGCCTATAGGCGCATCGAGGGCTCCAATCGCCCTCCGTTTTTTGTGTTTTTTGTGGCCACTGGTTTGGGAGCTATCGTGCGGTGAGGCAGTCGCGCCCGAGCGCGGCGCGCAATGGATCGTCTGCTTCGGCGCCGAAGCCAAGGTGGAGATGGCGCGTCCAGCCCTCGGCGTGGGTGAACTTTTTCGAGCGGCGGCCGAGTTCGCGGGCCTCCTCGGCGGCGGAGGCGACGTAGCTGTTCATGCCTTGGCTCGCATCAAGCCACTCGTGCTGACTCCGATGGCAAGCAAGCGCGGCAAGGCGCTCGCGCTGCACGGCGGCGGTGTTGACCCACGCCTCGGGTTTCCACTCGCGCCGCAACGGATCGCACAGCCCGTGTGGCATCGAGTGATAAATCGCGAGCGGCTCCAGCGAAGGCGCGCGCGCGGGCAAGCTGCGGAAATTGGGAATGCCGCGCGCAAACGCACCCGTGACCGCAAGCCGGCATGTGGTCGTATGATCCTCCATGTAGTCCTGAGGTGGATGGGTGAGAAGGATTGTCGGCCGCACCTGGCGCACGAGCGCACATACCTGCCGGATCGCGCGCTCCGTGTAGAACAGTCGCACGTCGTGGCCGATGGGCGGATGCCACGTCGCGCCCATGAGCTTGGCCGAAGCCTGCGCCTCGCGCCGACGCGTCGCCGCCGTGCGCACCGCCGACATCGTGCTGCTCCCGAGATCGCCGCGCGAAAGGTTGCAGCAATGGATCGCCCAGCCGCGCCGCGCGAGCAGCAGCAACGTGCCCGCAGCACGGAACTCAATGTCGTCAGGGTGCGCGAAAATCGCGAGGGCGGCGGGCTGGCTCATGGGTTCTGGGGCAAGCGAGGCACGAGAGTGAGAAAGTGTGCGAAGGCCGCCGGTGCGGTCGAGCCCGGAGACAAACCAGCCCGCGTATATTCCCGCGACGAGGCAAACCGGGCTTGAACCGCGAAACAGCACTCGCAAATTAACTCACCAAGATGAGCGACGCGAAGTGGGGCACTGCCTGTTAGCCATAGCCGAATGACAGCCAACGAGGAAGATTTCGTCCACCATGTCGAGTGCATCGACAGCCTCAACCGCGCTTGGAGTATTCTTCAGGACCTAGGTAGAGTGGATCATCAATCGGCGCTTCACGCAGCGGCATTTCGTTTCGCGCTTATCGAGTATGCCAAGCCCTACACACGTTCCGACGGAGCCCACGGTCGACGCACTCTCTCTCCACCGCCGTTGTCGCCCGAGCTACTTGCCCTACATCGCAAGATTCTCACGCTTCGCCACACGGTCCTGGCGCATACAGATCTCACACTCAAACAAGCTGCGCTTCACGTTCATTCATTCGACGGCAAATCTTACCACATCATCGCCTCGAATTCTCCGGAGTCATTGCCATCCCGAGAGGCAATTATCACACTTATCGAACGAACCCTTGACCAAATGTATGCCGAGTCCGGCCGACGCTTACAATTGCTGCCAACTAAGGTCTAGCACGGCGTTGAACTGCAATTACTTTTCCCTGGGCGCGAACACCAACTCGACCACGATCGGCCGGTGGTCGCTCGCTTCGCGCACGCCGGAGCCGTCGTGGATGCGACCCACCCCACCCTTCACGGCGGAAAATAATCCGGGCGACACAAGAACTTGGTCGACGCGCGAGTAGGAGTCTTCCTTGCGGTAGGCATGCGTCCACGTCTCGCCGCGGGAGTCGGCGGCGGGGAGCAGCTTGGTGATCTCGGTCTTGCCGCGTTTTTGGAAGAAGCCCACGGCCTTGCTGGTGCGGCTGTCATTGCAGTCACCGAGCACGAGGAAGCGCGCGGTGGCGGGATCGGGGAAGCGTTTCAGCACGCGGTCGCGGATGGCGGTGGCCTCGGCGGCGCGACGAGTGGCCGACGCGGGATCGTCGGGGCGCTCGGTGTAGCGGCTCTTGAGGTGCAGCGCGAAGACCGTGACGTCGCCGACCGCGGTCGCGATCGTGGCCTCGAGCAGGCCGCGCTTCACGGTTTCCTTGGCGCCGAAATACGTGAACGAAAGATCGGTGTGCGTCGCGACGCCGGTGAGCGCTCGCTTGGAGAGGATGGCGAGGTGGCGGTCGGCGTCGGAGGCGGTGGCGAGCGCGGCGTGCGGATAATCGAGGCCCTCGGTCTTGAGATCGCGGCGCAGTTCGTCGAGGTGCGGCTGGCCGCCCATTTCCTGGAGCACGAGCACATCGGCGTTGAGCGCGCGGAGGACCGTGCGCAGGGCGCGTTTCTCAGACTCGGGCTTGGGGTAGTCCTTCCGGTAGCCGGCCTCGGTCATGCGATTGGCCGGGCCGTAGTTCTCGACGTTGTAGGTGGCGACGGTGAGCGACTCGGCAAAAAGCCGGCTGAATTGAACCACAAAGACACAGAGGCACAGAGAGAGACGTAAGCGTTGCGCGGTCATCTCTGTGTCTCCGTGCCTCTGTGGTGAAACCTACCCCTTCGCCAGCGCAGCCTCGCGCTCCACGAGCGTGGGGTGCGAATAGTAGAAGCCACTGAACCAGCGGTGCGGCGTGAGGTTGGTGAGGTTTTTCTGCGCGAGCTTGCGGAGGGCGCCGACCATCGAGGCCGGGCCGCCCATCGCGTCGCGCGCAAAGGCGTCGGCCTCATACTCGAACTTGCGCGAGAGCAGATTGCTCACGGGCGAGAACCAGAACGTCACCACACCGCTCAGCAGCGCGAAGAGCAGGAACGACGGCGCCATCTCGCCCGGCGGGAAACCGAAGGCGCTGTTGAACCACGGGCTGCGGGCCAGCCACGCCACGATGGCAAAGCCGCCGAGCATCATCGCGGCCGACATCGTGATGAGCTTGGGGATGTGGCCGCGACGGTAGTGGCCGATCTCGTGGGCGAGCACTGCCTCGAGTTCCTCGGCGGTGAGCTGCGCGATGAGCGTGTCGAAGAGCACGATGCGCCGGAAGCGGCCGAAGCCGGTGAAGTAGGCGTTGGAGTGGCCGGAGCGCTTGGAGCCGTCGATGACCTCGATGGTCTTGGCCTCAAAGCCCGTGCGATCGCCGAGGGCGAGGAGGCGCGTGCGCAGATCGCCATCGGGGAGCGGCGTGAGCTTGTTGAAGAGCGGCAAAATCACCTTCGGGTAGAGGATCAGCATGAGGAGCTGAAAGCCGAACATCAGCCCGAAGCCCCAGATCCACCACGTGGCGCCGGCTTGCTCGACCACCCACAGTAGCGCGAAGAGCAGCGGGTAGCCGATGGCGAAGAGGAGGAGTGTGCCCTTGACCTTGTCGGTCACCCAGAGGGCGGCGGTGCTTTTGTTGAAGCCGAACTTCTGCTCGAGCCGGAACTGTTCCCACCATTCAAAGGGCAGCGCCGGGAGCGCCATGAGCGTCGCGACCAACGGCAGGAAAAGCGCGCGCGTCCAGATCGCGTCGGGCGCGCCCCATGTCACGACCGTGGAAAACAGCCACGGCAGCACACCGCCGAAGAGCACGAGCCCGAGCACCAGCGTGTCGAAGATTTCGGTGAGCGTGCCGAAGCGCGACTTCTCCAGCGTGTAGGCGACGGACTTGGTGTAGGTCGGCTCGTCCATGATCGCGGCGACGGCGGGCGGCCGGGCGCCGGCATGACGGCGCACTTCGGCGCGATTAAGCGCGGCGAGAACGAGTTCGGCGACCAGCCGCAGCGCCATGAGGCACGCGACAATCGGGAGCAAGTAGGGCATCCCGCCAATCCACGCGAAACGCCCCGCGCCGCCAGCCCAAAGATGCATTGAAATGCCCGCCGCCCGCCGCATCGTGTCCGGCCGTGGCCGCCACCAACGACAAACTTTCATTTGAGACCGCCCTCGAGAAGCTCGAGGGCATCGTCGAGTCCATGGAGGCGGGGGACGTCCCCTTGGCCGACCTGCTGGCCAAGTTCGAGGAAGGCACCAAGCTCCTCAAGGTCTGCGAAGGCCGGCTGAAGGACGCCGAGCTGAAGATCGAGGTGCTCAAGAAACAGAAGGATGGCGCGATCGCCTTCGAGAAATTCGAAACCGCCGCCGCCGAGTGAACCCAGTCGCCCACCACACTTTGCCGAGATGAACGATTCCGCTCCCCTGCCCTCGCCGCGATTGCTCGCCGGCATTCGTGGCCCGGCCGATGTAAAGGCCCTCGCCGCGGAGCAACTGCCGCAACTCGCCCATGAGATCCGCGAGGAGCTGGTCGCCGTGACCGCGAAGAACGGCGGC
>JANOCA010000523.1:0-3223 GCA_031411915.1 Opitutaceae bacterium | reverse complement strand
GGAAACAATCGACCGCGTAGCTGCGGCCCGCGCCGTGATCGATGAGCGCGGAGGTCCGATGGTAAAGAGTCGCGGCCGCGTAGGCGCGCGACGAGGCGGCCATGGCTTTCACCTGCGGCGAGGTCTTGAAGAAATGCACCGTGCCTTCGCGCTCGCGTGAGCGCTGGTCCTTGCCGTCGATGACAACGGTGTTGTGCGCGACGGTGCGCGAGAGCTGGGATTTTTTCGGATGATCCCAGAGATAGCCGAGGTCGCTCAGGATTTCGTGGCCCTCGCGCCAGTAGGTGAGATTGAGGCTGTCGAGATGATGATGCACGCCCCAGTGGCTTGCGCTCAGGAGCAGGAGACTCTCGCGCCCTTCGGCGCCGCTTCGCATGTGCCCGATGCGCAAATCGGGCGGGCAATGGTCGGGGAGGGTAAAGGTCGGCGTGGGTTTTTGCTCCAGTCCCGGCTCGCGGTAGTAAAGCGCGAGCGGTGCATGGCCGCCCGCGAGATCGGGGCCGCAGGTTTCCTTGAGCAGGGTGAGATATTGCGGGCGTTCGGGGTAGTTGGCGACGAGCAGCTCGGCGAACTGCGCGCCCAGCGTCGTCGTGCGGTAGGAATCGGCAAACGGCGGATAGGTGAGATCGCCTTGGAGGCCATCGACGCTGTTTTGCCAGATGCGCTCGTAGGCGGTGCCGCGATAAAGATCGACCGCGGTGCGGCGCTGGCCGTCGGGGCCGAGGTAGCCGGCGGGCTCGCTGTGGCCGCGCAAGGCCTGCGGCATGTCCCAGATGTTGTGCAGCGTCATCATCGCGTAGGCGGGAGATTCGGAGGTGCTGCCGTCGGGCAGAAACCAATTGTCGATCGTCTGTTGGAAACCATCCCAGCCAAAGCGCACGAGGCCCGGATGCCCGACGGCGAGGCCTACGAGCGCGGCGGCGGTGTGGTTGCCGACGGACTTGTTGTTGATCTGTTTGTCGGCGACGAGGAGCACCGTGCTCTCCAGCAGCAGATCCCGCTCGATGAGGCGGCGGTCGGCGTCGGAATAGATGGGCGAGCCATCGGGATTCTTCGCGGTGCAGGTGAAGTCGTAGGCCTCGGTGACACGCCGGACAAAACCGGATTCCTGGCCGACGCCGGACGAGCGTCCCGCGGTCCAGTAGCCGGTGTGGAGGCGGCGATCAGGCTTGTTCGGCGGCGGGCACAGCTCGTCGGCCGGGAGCTGATTGATCGCGCGCGCAGCGATGCGCGGGTCCATGTCGGCATACTCGCCGTAGCCGACGTGGACGAGCCAGCCGGGATAGACCGCCGCGAAACGCAGCAGGATGTCGCGCGTGGCGCGCGCGTAGTCCGCGTTGCCGGAGAGGAGGTGCGCCTCGGCGAGCGTGCGGGCGGTGGTGGCGAGGTGGGAAACTTGGCGGGCGCGGATATTGCCCGTGAAACTCGGCCGTCCTGTGCGGTAACCGAAAATCACGAAGGGCTCGCCGCCATAGTAGGTGAAGGTCTGCGGGCGCTTCCACGTCGCGTGCAGCGCCACGGTCTCGGGGTATTTCTCGTGCGGAAAAACCGTGCGGCACTGATCGCAGGTGAGTTGGTGCGGGGACGACTCGCGCCACGTCCAGAGCCCGTGCGGATGGACCGGCTTGCCCTGATCGCGGCACGCCGGGCAAGGCGTGAACTTGGGATCGCCGGGCGTGGTCTCGGGAATCAGTTCCGCGAGAAGGGCCGGGGTGATCTTCGGGAGCGCGGCGCGGGCGGAGCGATCGAGCCGCGCGGCGTAGTCGCGTGCCCACGCGTAGCGCGCGAGATTGGCGCGCGCGCGGGCGACGTCGGCGGGTTTGAAGGCGCCGCTCGGGTGCTGCACCGTGCCGCGATATTTTTCCCAATCCGACCAGTCGTGGAGCGGCTCTGAGGCCGCGACGCTGGCGGCGACGATCAACGTGGCGAGCAAACGGGGTAACACGCCGGCACCGTGGGCGACGGGCGGGGCGGTGGCAATGCCGCGTCGTCGCGCTTGCGCCGTGCGGACGAACTCACAGCCTCGGGGGCGTGAACACCCCGCGATTCTCCCGCCGCACCGCCCTGAAAACCCTCGCTGCGACCGCCGCGCTCGGCGCCGGCGCGAGGGCGCAAGCAGCGTCCCCGCCCGAGGGCGTGAAGAAGGGCCGCATCAGGCAATCCGTGGTCCCGTGGTGCTTCAACCCGATGCCGGTGCCCGAGCTCGCGCGCCATGCCGCGGCGCTCGGCCTGAAATCCGTCGAGTTGTGCGCGCCGCAGTTCTGGCCGGAGCTCAAGAAACTCGGCCTCACCTGCGCGATCGCGGGCAGCCACGGTTTCGCCAAGGGCTTTGCGAACCCGGGCGAGCACGACGAGTGCGTGACCGCACTGCGCAAGCGCATCGACGAGTGCGCCGCCGCGGGCGTCGAGCGGGTGATCACGTTCTCCGGGTTCCGGCGCGGGCTCTCCGACGAGGTGGCGATGAGGAACATGGTCGCCGGCCTGAAGAAAATCGTCGGCTACGCGGAGGAGAAGCGCGTGACGCTCTGCCTCGAGATGCTCAATTCGCGCGTCGGAGAAAACATGAAAGGTCACCCCGACTATTTCTGCGACGACATCGAGCGCTCGGTGGAAATCTGCCGCCTGATCGGCTCCGAGCGGATGAAGGTGCTCTTCGACATCTACCACGTGCAGATCATGCACGGCGACGTGACGGTGCGGATGAAAAAGCACTTCGCCTACATCGGGCACGTGCACACCGCCGGCGTCCCCGGCCGCAACGAGATCGACGACACCCAGGAGATCAATTACGCGCCGCTCATGCGCACGCTGATCGAGCTGGGCTACACGGGGTATGTGGGCCAGGAGTTTATCCCGGCGCGCGGCGACAAGATCGCCTCGCTCGCGCAGGGCGTGCGCATCTGTGATGTCTGAGTTCCGCGACTGATGAAATTTGGCATCTGCAACGAAATCTTCCAAGGCTGGAAAATCGACGACGTCTTCACGCACTGCGCGCGGCTCGGCTACGATGCCTTGGAGATCGCGCCGTTCACGCTCGCGAAACATGTGACCGACATCCCGGCGTCGGAGCGGGTGCGGATCCGCGAAGCCGCGCGGCGCGCCGGCATCGCGATCTCGGGCATCCATTGGGTGCTGGCTCAGACCGAGGGGTTTTACCTGACCTCGCCCGACGCGGCGGTGCGCGTGCGCACGGCGGACTATTTTTCCGCGCTCGCGGATTTCT
>JANOCA010000522.1:0-12482 GCA_031411915.1 Opitutaceae bacterium | reverse complement strand
CACGATGTCGGGATGCGCGGCGGCGACGTTGCGGGTCTCGCCCGGATCCTCGTCGATGTTGTAGAGCGACAGGCCGAGCTGCTCGACGCGGTAGCCGTGGCGCGTGGCGATGCCCTCGACGCCCGACTGCGTGATCGAGGTGGGCGCGAGCTTGCCGAAGTTGGAGGGCTTGCCGCCGCGGCCGGGCTCCGCGGCGACTGTGATGTAGGGATGTGCGAAGTGGAGTTTCCACGGGCCGCTGCGCACGGCGTGCAACGCAGTGCCGGAATAGAAGAACAGCGCGTCGTGCGGGGCGCGGGCGCCGCGCTCGCCGAGGAGCAGGGCCTTGGCCGAGCGACCGTCGGTCTTGAGCGTCGGCGCCTTGCCGCCGATGAGCTCGGTGAAGGTCGGCAGCCAGTCGAGCGCCATGAAGGGCGTCGCGGTCACGCGGCCGGCCGGCACGCGGCCCGGCCAGCGCGCGATGCACGGCACGCGCACGCCACCCTCGAACACCGTGAGCTTGCCCTCGCGCAGCGGCAGCGCGGAGCCGGCGTGTTCGCCGTAGGAGAGGAACGGCCCGTTGTCCGACATGAAGATCACGAGCGTGCGCTCGTCGAGCTTCAGGCGCTTGAGCGCGGCCAGAATTTCGCCCACCGACGCATCGAGCTCTTCCATCACATCGCCGTAGAGACCGGCGCCGGAGCGGCCCTTGAATTTTTCCGATGCGAAGATCGGCACGTGCGGCATGATGTGCGGCACGTAGACGAAGAAGGGCCGCGTGGCGTTTTTCTCCATGAACTGAATCGCGCGGTCGGTGCCGCGCCGGGTGAACTGCGATTGATCGGGATCGAGCTCGATGATCTTCTCGCCGTCGTAGAGCGGCAGCGGCGGCATCTCGGGCGCCAGCGACGGGTGATACTTGGTGTTGTCGTTGGAGTAGGGGATGCCGAGCCACTCGTCGAAGCCGTGGCGCATCGGGTGAAACTTGAGGCGCGTGCCGAGGTGCCACTTGCCCGTGCCCATCGTGGCATAGCCGCGGGCCTTGAACATCTCGGGCATGGTCCACTCGGCGTCGTGGATGCCGTCGCGGCTCGTGTGGTTGTAGGCGCCCTGCATGCCGAGGCGGTTCGGGTAGGCGCCGGTCATGAGCGCGGCGCGCGAGGCGGTGCATACGGCCTGCGCCACGTAGTGCTGCGTGAAGCGCGTGCCCTCGGCCGCCATACGATCGAGGTGCGGGGTCTTGAAGCCGCGGGCGCCCTGGGTGCCCATGTCGGCGTAGCCCATGTCGTCGGCCATGATCAGGACGACATTGGGGGTTTCCGCGGCGCGGAGGATGGGCGTGACGGCGAGGGCGAGGAGCGGGAGGAGGAGCAGGTGGGTTTTCATTTCAATTGGGGTTCGGCGGGTTGGACGGTGGCGCGATGGGCGGCGACGGCGGCTGCGATGCGAGCGAGCACATCGGCGTGTGCGGCGGCGACATTGTATTTCTCCGAAGGATCGTGAGGCAGGCGGAAAAGCAGCGGCGGCTCGTGCGTCTCGGGCTGCGGCTGGCCGTAGCCGCTCTGCGTGCGGAAATGGGCTTTCCAGTCGCCGAGGCGGCACGCGAACAAGTCGGTCCCGCGGTAAAACATGTAGGCGCGCTCCGGCAGCGCGGCGCCGGTCGCGAGGTGCGGCATCAGGTCGAGCCCGTCGAGCTTCGCGTCGGCGGGGGCCGTCGCTCCGGCGAGCGCCAGCGCCGTCGGATAGAGATCGAGCGAGCTGGCGGGGGCATGGCTGACCGCCGGGCGAACCCGGCCGGGCATCCACGCAATCCCGGGCACGCGCATGCCACCCTCCCAGGTGCTGCCTTTGCCTTCGCGCAGCGGACCGGCGCTGCCGCCCTGCGCGCCCTCGATGAGCCACGGGCCGTTGTCGCTGGTGAAGAAGACGAAGGTGTTCTCCGCCTGACCCGCGCGACGCAGCGCCGCCAAAATCTCGCCGGTGCTCCAGTCGAGTTCCTCGATGACATCGCCGTAGATTCCGCGGTGACTCCGGCCCTTGAATGCGGGCGAGGCGAAGAGCGGCGTGTGCGGCATCGTGTGCGCGAGGTAGAGGAAGAACGGCCGGTCGCGCTGCGCGGCGATGAAGCGCAGCGCCTCCTCGGTGTAGCGCTTCGTGAGCGTGGTCTGGTCGGCGGGCTGCTCGACGACTTTGCCGTCGCGGAGCAGGGCCACGTTCCACCCGTCGGCGGGCGGCGTGGGACTGTTGCGGTCTGAGGCCCGGATGCCGGCCCGGCCATCCATGTCGTTTGAATACGGCAAGCCGAACGTGGAATCGAAACCCTGGTCCCGCGGGCGCGAACCCTCATGGATGCCCAAGTGCCATTTGCCGATATGCGCGGTCGCGTAGCCGCGCGCCTTCAGGGCCTCGGCGAGCGTGACTTGGGCGGGTGGGAGTCCGCCGGCGGAATTGGGAAACAGCACCCGCCGGTTCCCGGCCATGCCGCTGCGCAACGGGTAGCGGCCGGTGAGCAGCGCCGCGCGGCTCGGCGTGCAGACCTCCGCGCCCGAGTAGAAATCGGTGAAGCGCACGCCCTCCGCAGCCATGCGATCGAGGTGCGGCGTGCGGATCGTGGGGCTGCCGTAGCAGCCGAGGTCGCCGTAGCCCTGATCGTCGGTGAGGATGATGATGACGTTGGCGGGCCGGGCCGCGAAAGCCGGCAGGGCGACGGCCACGGCGAGAAAGAGAGCGCGGAGCGCGGGTGCGTGGAGCATGGTCAGCGTATTTTCTGGTCGGGCAATTCCTGTTTGATGCCGGCGTCGAGCGGCATCTTGTCGTTCTGCGGCGTGAGACCGACGTCGCGCATCACCTTGATCAGCTCCGCCTGCATGTCGCGCACGACCGCGGCGTATTTCGGCCGGTCGATCAGGTTGTGCCGTTCCTCGGGGTCGAACTCGATGTTGTAGAGCTCGGCCTTGTGGCGGTCCGCGCCGCCGTCGCCGTGGGGCGAGCGCGTGTATTTCCACGACTCGGTGCGCACGCTGCGGACGTTGGGGGTGTAGGGAAACTGCTTCTCGTAGTTGTAGTGATAGAGCCAGGATTTGCGCCAGGCGGCGTCGCCTTGCTGCACCAGTTTCTTCCACGAGCGGCCGTGGATGCCGGTGAGCGCGGGCGCGCCGGCCAGCTCAAGCAGGCTCGGGGCGACATCGACGGTGAGCACCTGGTGATCGACGATCTTCGGGGCCGTGATGGGCGTGAGTCCGGGAAAACGCACGACCTGCACGATGCGGATGCTGGGTTCGTGCGCGGTGCGCTTGTCCACCATGCCGTGCTCGCCGTTGAGGATGCCGTTGTCGCTCATGAAAACGATGATGGTGTTGTCCAGCTCGCCGCGCGTGCGGAGGAGTTCGTAGAGGCGGCCCACGCTGTCATCGACCGAGAGGATCGTGCCCCAGTAGGCGCGCGTCATCGCCTCGAAGTCCTTCACCGCCGCGGGCGAATCGTCGGGGAATTTCTTCCGCCACTCGAAGAGCGGCCCGTAGATGCCGTGCCACGTGTAGAGCCGCTCCTTGATCCACGAGGGCTTGTCGTCGAGCATGAACGCGGTCTCCGGATACGGCACGCGGACGGAGTCGAAGGCCTTCTCGTATTTCGGCTCGGGGAAGTAGAAGCTGTGCGGCGCCTTGTGGCCGATCATCATGAGCCAGGGCTTTCCGTCCCGCGGCTGGGCGAGCCACTCCTCCGCCATGTCGGTGACGACGGTCGTGTAGTAGCCCTTCACGACCTCGCGCTTCTGGCCGTGGAAATTGAACTCGGTGTCGAAGTATTTGCCCTGCCCCTTGTGCGTGACGAACCGGTTGAAGCCGGGGCGCGGGCCGTCGTTATCCTCGCCCATGTGCCATTTGCCGAAATAGGCGGTGTCGTAGCCGGCGGCCTGCAGCACCGCAGGGAAGCTTTTCAGCCCGGAGGGATACTCGGTGAAGTTATTCGTCACGCCGTGGGCGTGGGCGTAGAGCCCGCTGAGGATGCTCGCGCGGCTCGGCGAACACAGCGACGTGGTGCAAAAGGCGTTCTTGAAATATACACCCTCGCGGCCGAGCCGATCGATGTGCGGAGTCTTGAGGTGCTTGCTGCCAGCGAGGCCGAGCGCGTCCCAGCGCTGGTCGTCGGTCAGGATGAACAGGATATTGGGGCGCTTGGTGTCTGCGGCGGAGGACACGGCGGCAAAGCCCGGAGCGCAGACGAGGAGGAGCGACAGCAGGGCGCGTTTCATGTTTTTAGAGAAGGCTGGCGGGGTTGAGACGGGTGCACACGGCGGACCGGGGAGCGGCTTCACAGGTTCGCCTTCTTTTTTCCCTTACCTTTTCCTTTGGCTTTTCCGTCGGGAGCGGCGGCGGTGGGCACGATGTTTTCGATCAGTCGCGGGACGTAGCTATCGTAGCGGCCGTCCGGGGATGCCCCGCTGGCTTTCATGGTGGCGATGGCGGGATGCAGCGGGGCGGCTTTCGCCCCGAGGGCCTCGATGGCGGCCAAGGCGGACATGGCAACGAGCACGCCGTTCTTCTCCGGCGACGCCAGGGCCGCGAGGGTGTCGAGCGCTTGGCGGAGCAAGGCGGCGTCACCGTGAGCGCCGAGCGCCTGGGCGGCGACGATGCGGACCGCGGGTGAATCGTCGGCCAGCGCCTTGGCCAGGGCCGGGGCGTTTTTCGCGACCGCATCCCCGCCACGCATGAGCAGGCCCAGGGCACCCCAGCTGCGCACGGCGCTGTCCGGATCGGCGAGCAAAGACGCGAGCGCCGGGGCGGCCGCCGGATCGAGATTCGAGGCGAGGTCGGCGGCAGCGATGATTTTTTCGATGGGATACTTTGCCGGATCCCGCGCGATCGCGTGCGGCGTGCTGGCAGCCGAACGGGCGTGCAGCTCGATCTCGGGGAGGAAGCACACGTCCTTCACCTGCAGGAGGTGCTGCCGCTGGGCGGCGCGGAGTTTTTCCAGCACAGCTCGGTGCGCAGGGGATTGGGCGAGATTTTTGATCTCATCGCGATCCGCTTGGAGATCGTAAAGTTCCTCGGGCGCCTTGGGCGTCCGCCAAAAGATGGACTGGGCCTCGGTGGTCCTGCCGGCCGCGAAGAGCTGGTTCCAGACGCGCGTGCTGGGAGTCTCGAACTGGTAGGCCACGCGCTGGGCCTGCGAGACGTGCGGATAATAATTCCGCAGGTAAACGTAGCGGCCATCGGTGACGCTGCGGACGAGGTCCATGCGCTCATCCATGCGCCCGCGCTCGCCAAACAGGAAAGGCTGCGGCGCGCCCTGGTGCGGCCCCGCAAAGGCGCGGCCCTGCATCCACTCGGGGGGCTGGATGCCCGCGATGCTGAGCACGGTGGGGGCGAGATCGACAAAACTGACCAGCCGGTCCGACTGGCCGCCCGCGGCGTATTCCTTGGGTGCGAGGTGCTGCCAATTTTTCGGGAAATAGACGACCATGGGCACGTGGAGGCCGGAGTTGCTCGGCCAGCGCTTGCTGCGGGGCATGCCGCTGCCGTGGTCGCCGTAGTAGAAAACGATGGTGTCCTCGGCCAGCCCTGCGTCCGCGAGTTCCTTCAGCCGCGCGCCGGCATCGGCGTCGGCCTCGCTGACCTTGTCGTAGTATTGCGCCCAGTCCTCGCGGACCTCGGGGGTGTCCGGGTGGTAGGCCGGGACGCGGACATCCTCGGGTTTGGTGATTTGTTTGTGCGGACGCGTGCGGATTTGGCTTTCGTGGCTTTTGGTCGAGTTGAAAATCGCGAAGAAGGGCTGGCCCTCGGCCCGCTGCCTCCAGTGGGCGCTGCCGCTCGACTGATCCCAGACTTGGCCCGGCTCGCGGACGTTGTAGTCCGTCTTGCTGTTATTCGTGCAATGGTAACCAGCCTCGCGCAGGAACTGGGGATACATCTTGGCGCCCGAGGGCAGGGATACCATGGAGCGCATGTGCAGGCCGCCGCTGCTGGAGGGATAGAGGCCCGAGATGATGGCCGTGCGGGAGGGAGCGCACACGGGAGCCGTTGACCAGGCTTTTTTGAAAATCATGCCCTTGGCCGCGAGCGCATCGATGTTCGGCGTGCGGGCGAGTGTGTCCCCGTAGCAGCCCATCTCCGGCCCGTGATCCTCGCTGGTGAGCCAGAGAATGTTGGGGCGCTTGGCCTCGGCGGCAGAAGCGAGGCCGCCGATGAGGGCGAGCAGGGTGAGGATGAGCAGAGGAGTCATGGTGGGTGCGATATGGGGTGGGTGGATGAAAGGGACGGCGAGGGTCAGCGGGCGTTGCGGGCCGGTCCGCCCCAAAGCGGAGCGACCATGCCGGCGTCGAGTTCTTTCCACGCTGCTTCCAGCAGGGCGACACGGTCGGGCTGCTGGGCGGCGAGATCGCGGGCTTCGCCGACGTCGGCCGAGAGATCGTAAAGCTGCCACCTTGTGTCGCCGCGTCCCCGATGAATTTTCCAGCCGTCCTGGATGAACGCCGCCTGCGCGCCCACGCGCCAGTAATGCGCGCGGCGGATGGGCGCATCGCTGGGCGCAGCCAGCGGTGGCAGCAGATTCACGCCATCGGTCTTGGCGGGAGGGATGGCCCCGGCGGCAGCGAGCGCGGTGGGAAAAAGATCGAGTGAACTGACCATGCGCGACTCGACGCGGCCGGCCGGCAACCGGCCTTTCCATTGAGCGAGGAACGGCACGCGCACGCCGCCCTCGAGGAGCTGGCCTTTTTCCCCTCGCAACGGCGCGTTGCTCGAAGTGAGTTCGCGCGTGGGCCCGCCATTGTCGCTGAGAAAAACGATGAGCGTGTCTTCCTCCAGCCCGAGCGAGCGCAGGCGGGCGAGCACGCGGCCCACGCCGTCGTCGACCTGCGCCAGCATCGCGGCAAAGATGCGCCGCTGGATGTCGCCGATGTGCGCGAACCTCTTCATGTAGTCGTCGCGCCCCTGCAGCGGGCTGTGGACGGCACTGTAGGCGAGGCAAAGGAAGAACGGCTGCGCCCGGTGGCGCGCGATGAAGGCCTCCGCCTCGCGCGTGAAGGCCTCGGTGAGGTTCGCCTTTTCGTCGGCCGGCTGGCTCGCGCGCAGGATGGGATTGTCGGCGTCGTAGTCCGGCTCGAAGTTGCCCATGTGCGTGCTCCACAACGTGCGCCCATCGGGTGAGGTCCAGCGGCCTTTCGATCCGTCCGGCAGCGTGCGCCGGCGCAGCCAGGTCACGTGTCCCGCCCACGGGGGCGGCACGAAGTAGTGGCCCTCGTGGAGAAAGCCGAAAAACTCGTCGAAACCGCGCCGCTGCGGATGAAACTTCGCGCTGCCGCCGAGGTGCCACTTGCCCACCAGCGCGGTGGCGTAGCCCACCTCGCGCAGCGCGGCGGGGAGGGTGACCTCGCCCACGGGCAGGCCGATGGCCGGATCGCTGTTGGCGGCGCCGATGGGATTGAACTCGAAGCCGAACCGCGTCTGGTAGCGTCCGGTCAGCAGCGCCGCGCGCGACGCGGCGCAGAACGGGGCGGTCACGTAACCGTGCGTGAAGCGCACGCCGTTTGTGGCGAGCGAATCGAGGTGCGGCGTCGGCACGTCCTTGCCGCCGTAGCAGCCGGGTTCGCCGTAGCCGAGGTCGTCGGCGACGATGAGGACGACATTCGGTCGTCGAGACGCCGCCCCGAAAGCGCTGGCCGCGAGGACACCGGCCAGGGCGCAGGCGAGAAACGGGAGCGATGTCATCGGGAGTAAAATGGGTGAGGGCGCGGCGGGATGGAATCAGTTTTTCGTTCCGTGGTGCCAGTCGCCGCCGTCGCCCAGGCGCGGTAATCGATTTTGTCGGCCAGCAGAATCACGACGTTCGGAAATTGCGGAGCGGCGGCGAAGCCCGACGCCGCCGCGGCGAGAAACAGGGAAAGGACAGGAACGGGAGTCTCATGCCGAAGCTGCGTTTCAGCGCACCTGCCCCTTGGTGCGGATGGATTCGAGGAGGGCGGTGAGTTCCTTCACCCTGGCGGGCTCTTTGCCGTAGAGGTTCTGCTTTTGCGCGAGGTCAGCGCGGAGGTCGTAGAGTTCGCCGGGGTGCTCGTTTTTGGCGTAGCCGTTTTCTTCGTCGAACCAGGCGGGCACAGGGCTGTGGGCGCCGGTTTTGTTCGCGATGAGCAACCAGTGGTCGTGGCGCACGGCGTAGGCGTTGGCCATGGTGTTGTGGACGATGCTGCGGCGCGGGCCGGGCGCGTTCCGCTTCCACACGCCGAGCAAGTCGTGGCTGTCCGGTGCGATTCCGGCAGGCAGGCCGTGCCCGACGATGGCGGCGAGCGTGGCGAAGAGGTCAACTTGGCTGACGAGCGCGTCGCTGACGCTACCGGGCTTCACCGCGCCCGGCCATTTGACGACGAAGGGCACGCGGTGGCCGCCCTCGTAGAGGTCGCGCTTCAACCCCCGCAGCGGGCCGGAGCTGCGGTGCTGGAAACTGCGGATGCGCTCATAGGCGTAGCGCTCCGCGCCGTTATCGGCGGAGAAGATGACGAGCGTGTTGGCCGCGAAACCGTTTTCCTCGATGGCGCGGAGGATGCGGCCCACTTCGGCGTCCGTCTGCGTCATGAAGTCGCCGTAGCCGCCGGCCTGCGACTTGCCGCGATATTCCTCCGTCGGGACAATCGGCGCGTGCGGGGAGTTGAAGGGCGCGTAGAGGAAGAACGGCTCGCTCCGGCCCTTCTGCGCCGCGATCCACTCGACCGCCTTGCCGGTGATGTGGGGGACGACGGCATAAAAATCCCAGCCCGGCGTCATCGGGCCCGGTCTCGCCTCCCAAGCGCCCTCCGCGGTCTGGGGCGTGATGTTCAGCGGCACACTGGGGTTGGTGATGACGCGGTCGTTTTCAAACCAGGCGTAAGGCGGGAAATTCGGGACATCGTCGCCGAAGTAGTAGTCAAACCCGTGGGACAACGGCCCGCCCGAAATGCGGCGCGACCAGTCGAAATCCTCCGGTGCGTAGATTTTGTTCGCGCCCTTCGTGGCCGGTTTCGGCTGTGCGCCGGGCTTGAGGATGTCTTTCCAATTCCAGCCGAGATGCCACTTGCCCACGCAGGCGGTGCGATAGCCGTGCTGCTTGAGCATCTCCGGCATCGTCAACTCCGCGGCATCCAGCACCGGCGGGTCGAAGGAGTTCACGATGCCGTGAAACTTCCGCCAGTGAAACCGCCCCGTGAGCAGCGCATAGCGGCTCGGCGTGCAGATGCCGGAGGAGCTGTGCGCATCCGTGAACCGCATGCCCTCGCGCGCGAGGCGATCGAGGTGCGGCGTGGGAATCTTCGACGCGGGATTGTTCGCACCCAAGTCACCATAGCCCATGTCGTCGGCGTAGAGGATGACGATGTTGGGGCGTGACGGCTCGGCCGCGTGCGCGCACACGACCACTACGGCGAAGGAAAATAAGGCAAGGGGGATTCGGAGGGGTCGGTTCATAGGGGAAGCGGACTCAGGGCAGCTTGGGGCGGAGGGCAGTCTTATCGGCGGCGATGGGATACACGGCCGCGTGGCGCTCCAGCTCGGCGATCATCCCCTGCATCATCCGCCGGAGCTCGGTGGGCCGGGCCGCCGCGAGGTCGTTCTGCTCGAACGGATCCTCGCCTAGATTGAACAGCTGGTAGTGCGAGTTCCCCGAGGCGGCGGACGGGACGTAGTGGTAGATCACTTTCCATACGCCCTCGCGATAGCTCGTCCAGTAGTCGCTGCGATGCGGCCCGTGCGGGTAGTGCATCAGGAATTTCTCCGGTCGCTGCGGATCGCGCCGGCCCGCGAGCAGCGCATCCAGCCGCACCCCGTCCACGGCGTGGCCGCGCGGCGCCGCGACGCCCGCGAGCCCAAGGATCGTGGGGAAAAGATCCATCACCGCCGCCTGCTGCGGCTGGATCGCGCCGGCGGCAATGGGGAGACGCAGCTGGCCCGGATGTGCGGCGTTCGGCTTCGCCCACGCTGCGATGAAAGGCACGCGCACCCCGCCTTCGTAGTGCGAACCTTTTTTGCCGCGGAGCGGGGCGGCGCTAGCCACGGCATGCTCGTGACCGAGCGGAGCGTCCGAGCCGTTGTCGCCGAGGAAAATCACCAGCGTGTTCTCGGCGACGCCCAGTTTGTCGAGCTGGTCGAGCACGTCGCCGAGCGACTTGTCCATGCCCTCGATGAGACCGGCGAAGGCTTGGGCGGGCGCGGGTTTGCCGGAGTCCTTGTAGTGTGCGGCGAAGCGCGGGTCGGAATTGAACGGCGAGTGGACGGCATAGTGCGGAAAGTAGAGGAAGAAAGGCTTGCTCGCCTTCACCGCGTCGGCGACGTGCGCGTTGGCCTCGAGCGTGAGCGCCTCCGTGAGAAAGATTTCCCGGCCGTGATATTTTTCCAGGCCGAAGACAGCGTGCGACGCACGCTTGCCGCCCTTTTGGCCGAAATTATCCGATCCAAAATAGCTCCCGGGTGCGCCGATGGACGCGCCGCCCACGTTGATATCAAAACCGAGGTTGCGCGGATCCGCGCCCTCGGAATCGCGCGGGCCGAAGTGGCCTTTGCCGACGTGGAGGGTGCGGTAGCCCTGCGCGCGCAGCAGGCTGGCGAGCGTCACGTCACCCCTCTTCAAGCCGCGCCAGTTCCATTCGGGCGCGCCCTGCGGGCCGGCATTGTCCCGGTCGGGGTTGATCCAGTTCGTGGTGCGATGGCGCGCCGCGTTCTGGCCGGTCATGATCGAAATGCGCGTCGGCGAGCACACGCTCATCGCGTAGAAGTTGTTGAAGCGGACGCCCCGCGCGGCGAGGCGCTCCATGTTCGGTGTCCGATAAAAATCGTTCAGCGGATAACGCTTCGCGCGGCCGGACGCATCGGTGAGAAACGGGAGCGACGTGTCCATCACGCCCATGTCGTCGATCAGAAACACCACGACGTTGGGCCGGTCGGCCGGCGTGGCAGCGGAGAGCGCCGGCAGCGCGGCGAGGCAGGCGAGGAGGAAGCCGAGGTATTTCATGACGGGGAGGGATCTTTGGGGGAAGGAGCTGATTTTCAGGAAAGGTTCGACCACTCAGTAGTCCGCACCGCTGAGGCTGCGCTCGACGGAGCGTTGCCAGGCGTGGAGCTCGTCGGTCATGCGCCGCACGATGGCGGGATGATTCGCCGCGATGTCCGTCGTCTCGTTCGGATCGGCGAGCAGATCGTAGAGCTCAACTCGCGGGCCGGCCTTGGCGCGACGCGATTCGCCGGCGACGAGCTTGTAGCGGTTGTCCGTCCACGCCGCCTCGCCGCCGAAATCGCGCGTCTTCGCGACGGGATGTTTGAAGTTCTGAAACGCAACCGCCGGATTGCGGGTGGTGGGCGTGGTGCCGCGGGACAGCTCCTCGTTGATCCAGCGGCCGTTCGCGCTCTCGCCTTGCGCGGCGTATTTCCAAAACCCGATGGGCGACGGACGCTCAGTCATCGCGCCGTCAACAATCAGCGGCTTCAGGCTGATGCCGTCCAGCGGTCGCTGCGGTGCGGGATGTTTCAAACCGAGGACGTCGAGGACGGTCGGCAGAATATCCGACGTGACGCCGCGGACGGAGGACGCGCGCGGCGTGCGGACGACCGCCGGCCACTCGATGAGCCCCGGCACCAGCACGCCGCCCTCGTAGATGTCGCCCTTGCGACCACGCCATGCGCCATTGAACAGGTCCTTCCGCTGGGACTCGGGGATGCCCTCCCAGGTGATGCCGTTGTCGGAGTTGAACCAGAGCAGCGTGTTGTCGCGCGCGCCCATGTCCCGCAGGGCGGAGCGCAGCGTGCCGATCGCGCGGTCCATCGCGGTGATCTCGGCGAAGCGCCGGCTGATGGGCTCCGGCAGGTGCGCGTAGCGGGCCACGTCCTCCGGCTCGCCCGAGTAGGGATCGTGCGGCGAACCGAAGTGCACCATGACGAAGAATCGCCGGTCCTCGCCGCGCGCCTTCCGCGCAAACGAGATCGCTTCGTTGACGATCAGCTCGGAACTCTCGCCCGGCATGATCTCCGGCGGGGCGCCGTTGCGGCTGAGCGGCGGGTTCATCTCGAAGAAATTGTCGTGCGAGAGATACTCGTCGAAACCCATCCTGCTTGGGTTCAGTGGCGATTCCTTTTTCACGGCGCCGACATGCCACTTGCCGAAGTGCGCGGTGCGGTAGCCGGCGCGCTGGAGGATGTGGCCGACCGTGATTTCCTCGGGCCGCGTGGACCAGTTGGGCGCAAACGCACCCGACCGGTTCGCATGGCGACCGGTGAGCACGCTCGCGCGCGTCGGTGAGCAGACCGGCGACGCCGCATAGAATCGATCCAGCCGCAGCGCGGTGCGCGCCATCTCATCGAGCACCGGCGTCTTGAGGTGCGGGTGACCGTTGTAGCCGGTCTCGCCCCAGCCTTGATCGTCGGCCATAATCAAAATGATGTTCGGCCGTGCCGTGGCCGCCGCGGTCGCGCGCGACGCGAGCGAGGCACAAAGGCTGCCCACGAAAAGCAGGGTGAGGGTGCGGAGGATCATTTTTCCTTTTTCTT
>JANOCA010000521.1:0-2905 GCA_031411915.1 Opitutaceae bacterium | reverse complement strand
GTTGGACACGAGGTCCTTGTTCACCGTGCCGGCCGTGGCCACGCCGGGCCAGCGGACGAGCAGCGGCGTGCGCACGGACTCCTCGAAGATCCAGCGCTTGTCGAACCAGCCATGCTCACCGAGGTAGAAGCCTTGGTCGCTCGCGTAGACGACGATCGTGTTCTCCGCGAGGCCCTCTTGCTGGAGGTAGTCGAGCATGCGGCCGACGCTCTCATCCACGGCCTTCACGGTCATCAGGTAGTCGTGCATGTAGCGTTGGTAGCGCCAACGGACGAGGTCCTTGCCGGTGAGGTTGGCGGACTTGGCCTTCGCGTTGCGCGGCTCGTAATAGGCGTTCCAGGTTTTGGTTTGCGCCTCGTTGATGCCGGCGGGAAGGACGAACTTCGCATCGCGCTCGGTAAAGGTCTTCTCGATCGTCATGTCCTGGCCGGCGACGGCGGGGCCGCGGTTGGCGTAGTCGTCGAAGAGCGTCGGCGGCTCGGGATAGATGCGATCTTTGTCAGCGCCCAGGTGGCGGAGTGCGGGCGCCCACTCGCGGTGCGGGGCTTTGTGCTGCATCATCAGCGTGAAGGGCTTCGTCTTGTCGCGGCGTTTAAGCCAGTCGAGCGAGCGGTCGGTGATGATGTCCGTGGTGTAGCCTTGCTCGGTGATGCGCTCGCCCATGCGGATCATCGGCGGGTTGTAGTAGACGCCCTGGCCGGGGAGCACCTGCCAGAAGTCGAAGCCAGTCGGGTCCGAGCCGAGGTGCCACTTGCCGACAATGGCGGTCTGGTAGCCGGCTTTTTGGAGGAGCTTGGGAAACGTGACCTGCGCGCCGTCGAAGGTGGAGTTGGAGTTGTTGGGAAACCCGTTCAGGTGGCTGTATTTTCCCGTGAGGATCGTCGCGCGCGCGGGGCCGCAGATGGAGTTGGTGACGAGGCAGCGGTCGAAGCGCACGCCCTGCTTCGCGATGCGGTCGATGTTCGGGGTCTCAAGGAGCTTTCGCGAATCACCGTAGGCGATGATGGCCTGATAGGCGTGGTCGTCGGAGAAAATGAAGACGATGTTGGGTTGGCGCGACGCGGCGGCGAAAACGGTGGCCGACGTCAGGGCGAAGAGGACAGACGGGCGAAAGAATTTCATGGGGCTGGAGAAAGTAAGGCGGGTCTGCGACCCGCCCTTGGAGATCACGGCACGACTGAGTTACTCGAAAAAACAAGGGCGGGTCACAGACCCGCCCACTTTGGCGTCCTACTTGGCGTTGGCCTTGAAGAAAGCCACGGCACCCGCGACGAGCTTCGTCGGCTCCTGCGCGTAGGTCGCGTTGTCGGTCTCGATCGCCATCACCCCGGACCACTTCGATTTTTTGATCTCGGCGAAGAGTTCCTTGTAGGCCGCCTGGCCGGTGCCGATCTCTACATCGAGCACGACGGGGCCGCCCGCTTTCTTGGCGCCCTTCTTCCCTTCGGCAGCTTCGGCCTTCGGCGCGGCCGGCGCGGCGGGCTCGATGCGTTTATCCTTCAGATGCATGTCAAACACGCGGTCGGCCCCGTAGCTGCGGAAGACCTCGGCGGCGTTGAAGCCCGCCGCCGTCACCCAACCCACATCGAGGCACACGCCGATGCGGCGGTCGCGCTCGGCGAGAATTTTCTTCACCGTCGCCGGGTCGCCATAGACGCTGCCGGTGCCGTGGTTGTGGATCGCGAGCTTGATGTCGTATTCCTTCACGAGCTGCTCGAGGTTGTCCCACTCGGCCATGTTGCGCGGCTCGACGACGATGAGTTTGGCGCCGATGAGCTTGGCGAACTCGAAGAGCTTCCGGTTCGCCTCCTTGTCCATCGAGGTGCCGTTGACGCCAAACGTGTAGGCCGTGAGCCCGTTTTTATCGAGGATCGCCTTCTTGCGCATCGTCTCCTCCGCCGGCGCCTTGGGGTCCATGTGCTTGGAGATGAGCTGGAGCTGCGTGATGCCGTGCTTCACGGCGAAGGCCACGACTTGGTCGAAGTCCATGTTGCGGCACGTCCACGTCTGGAGGCCGAGCTTGGGACCGGAGTCGGCCGGTTTGGACGCCGCGGCGCCGGCGCTGGAAAGCGACGCGGCGACAAACGCGGCCACGGGAAGAACGAAACGGGCAAGGAGACGGAGTTTCATGGGGGAGAAAGGAGCGCGAAGGTTGGGTTCGCGCCCGCCTGACGCAAGCCCGCGCAAAAGGAAACCAGCCGAGGGAACCACAGGCACAGACGCACGAAGAAAACCAAGTCTCGCGTGGAGAATTTCCGCGCACTCGGTCACCGATCGCGCGGCCAGCGCTTTTTCTGCTGCCTTACTCCGTGTCTCTGTGCCTCTGTGGTGAAGCCGTTCTGGTTTTCTATCTCCCGTTTTATCTTCCCCCTCCCGTCTTCAATTCATCCATGCCCACTCCGAAAAAGAAATCCTCCACCCCCGTTCCTGTCGCCGTCGTCACCGGCGCCGGCTCCGGCGTCGGCCGCGCCACCGTGCTGAAATTCGCCGCCGAAGGCTGGCGCGTCGCGCTCGTCGGCCGCCGCCCCGAGGCGCTCGCCGAGACCATCGCGCTCGCGCCCACGGCGCTGCGCAAAAACCTCCTCTCCCTCCCCTGCGACCTCGGCGCCCCCAAAGCCGTCGCCGCGATGGCCAAGGTCGCGCTCACGCGCTTCGGCCGCATCGACACGCTCGTCAACGCCGCCGGCACCAACATCCCGCGCCGCTCCCTCGCCGAGCTCGCGCACGCCGACTACGCCGCCGTGATGGACGCCAATGTGAACGGCGTGCTCTACGCCGTGCAGGCCTTCCTTCCCGCGATGCGCGCGCAGGCCAGCGGCACCATCGTCATCGTCGGCTCCGAGGCCGGCAAGCAGGCGAGCCCCAAGGCCGGCGCCGCCTACGTCGTCTCCAAGTTCGGCGTCAC
>JANOCA010000520.1:0-4796 GCA_031411915.1 Opitutaceae bacterium | reverse complement strand
GCGATGTTCCGGCGCTGAGTGCGCCATCGTCTATTTCGGACGAAGCGAGGTCCTCGAACCTCGCCTCGCCGGAATAGCCCGATGAAATTCGGCGCTGAACGGAGCACCGTCGAGGCGCGGCCGTCCTGACAGTCCAGCCGTTCTCGCCGCCACGTCGGTTTCACTGAGGCTCTCGCGCACCCCGCGAACCCAGGGTAGGCGCACGCTCTGTCTTAGCTTAGGCTTTTACGGGTCGCGGTCCCGCGCGAAAGCCGTTGTCGTCATGACGTCCGCGGCTGGCCTCATGGTTCCCATCCATGTGGCCATGCCCTTGTCTCGCTCGCTCCCCCTAACCCCACCCAATGAAACCGGTCCCAACGCGCTCTTGGCTCACCTGCATGATCGTGGCGCTCGGCTCCCCCGCCGCCATCGCCCAAACCGTCCCCGCCGCCCCGGTGACCGCGCGCGCCCCCTCCGAGGCGGTCGTCCTCACGCCCTTCGAAGTCTCCTCCGAAAAGGATAACGGCTACGCCGCTACCGAGACACTCGCCGGCACGCGCATGCGCACGAGCCTGCGCGACGTCGGCGCCTCGCTCACGATCCTCACCCCGGAATTTCTCCGCGACCTCGGCGTCAACTCCCTCGACCAGGCGCTCCTCTACACGCCGAGTGTCGACGCGAGCGAGGGCGACAACACTGACTCCAATCGCGCCAGCGGCACCCAGATGCGCTTCGGCACCGGCCAGTCGTTTTCCATCCGCGGCTTCAACACCAACGCCGGCAACCAGTCCATCTCCCACGATTTCTTTTCCGCCCTCGAGCCCACCGACAACTACAACCTCGAGCGCATCACGCTCTCGCTCGGGCCCAACGCCCTGCTCATCGGCGTCGGCAATCCGCAGGGCACCGCCGTCACGACCACGAAGCGCGCGCAATTATCGCGCCGGAAAACCGAGGTGCAGGTGCAGGCCGATACCAACGGTTCGCGGCGGATCGCCATCGACCACAATCAGCCGCTCATCAAAGACAAATTGGGTTTTCGCCTCAACCTGCTGCACGACGAGGCGCGCGAGTTCCGCAAATACGAAGGCAAGAATCAGGAGCGCGCCACCCTCAGCGTATCGGCCAGGCCCTGGGCCAACACCAAACTCACGCTCAACCACGAGAGCTATTCCCTCGGCACCAATGCCTCGAGTTTGGTGTGGGGTTTCGACGGCAGCGCGCTGCGCTGGGCGGCGGCGGGAAAGCCGACGATTGAGTTTCTTCCGGCCGGTCAGCAGTGGACGGCGACCCGCCCGTATGTCGACGCACGTGGCAATCCCATCCCGGTTGCGCGCGGTGTCGTCGACGCGGATGGACTCGTCGATTCACGCAACGACTTCGACCCCAACCTCGCTCTCGCCCAAGCCACCGGCAACCAGCAGACGTGGATCGTCGGGCTCAACCTCGCCAATCCGATGGTCAACACGCGCTATCAGGGCCAGCTCGGCGCGGCCACGTTCGGCGGACAGGCCAGCCCCAACTATCAGTCGAAGGACCCGTGGACCGCGCTCGGCCTGAGCAAAAGCGCCAATCTCAACGGCGGCACCTGGGACGATCCGTCGAGCAAACAGCACGGCCGGTGGACCCAGTTCCTCGCCGAGCAGAAACTCGCCGACGGCCTCTTCCTGGAGTTGGGCGGCAACCTCGCCCTCTACCACCAGACGCTCGACCCGAATAATTTCACCAACGTCACGATCGACCCCAACCGCTACCTGCCCGACGGCTCGCTCAATCCAGGCTATCTCGTGCCCTACAACGAAAACGCCCAGATGCAGTTTCGCCCCGTCAAGAACCGCTCGGCGGAATACCGCGCCACCCTTTCCTACGAACTCGATTTGACCAAGCGCCACCGCTGGCTCGGCCAGCATAACTTCGCCGGTCTCTACCAGGTCAGCCGCTCCGACGCCGAACAGGATCTCACCCGCGTATTTAACCTCGCGACCGTCGGCCTCCCTGCAGCCGGCGGCTGGTCGGGCGATGCGGTCAACGCCGTGAATCTGCTCCGCACGCGCGTGTATTTCGTCAATGGCAACGTCCCCACGATGCCCGACTCGCGGCAGGTCCAAAACAACCTCGGGCTGCTGAACGGCTATGGAAAGTTCCTCGGCGCGACCGCCACGGAGCAGGCCCTGATCAACCTCAGCCGCCAGTCCTTCCTCAACGCGATGAAAAGCAAATTTACCTCCGATGCGCTCTCGCTCGGCTGGCAGGCGAAGTGGTTCGGCGGTCGCCTCGTCACGGTCGCAGGCTATCGCGAGGACAACACCGAGAGCTACGGCATCCCCACCCGCCGCACCACTGCAAACCGCGCCATCCCCGGCGCCGCCACCGATCCGTTGAAACAATATTTCGATCTCGCGAAAGACATTCCCTACAACGCCGCCCCATCGATCGTCGCCAACGGTCTTTCGCGCACCTACGGCGGCGTCTATCATGTGCTCCCGTGGGCCTCCCTGACCTACAGCCGCTCCAATAATTTCCTTCCCGTGCCCAACGCCTCGTGGGTGGACGCGCTGGGCCGGTCCGCCCCAAACTCCGTCGGCCAGACCATCGACTACGGCGTGCGGCTCTCCCTGCTTCAGGGCAAGCTGGCCCTCGGCGTCAGCAAATTTGAGACGTCGGCCGACAACCAAGCCCGCAACGCCAACGCCAGCGTGGGCGGCACGCGCAACATCCTCGCGCGGCTCCGCACCAACTACAAAATCCCCGGCGATCCCTACTTCGCCGACCTGCAGGAAGTGAATTTCTACCCGGTCGACACCGGCAATGTCTCCGACACGTGGAGCTACGTCGCCGACGGCTATGAGATGAACCTCACCTACAACCCGTCACGCAACTGGCGCGTCGCGCTCTCCGGCAGCATCAATACCAACAAGCTCGGCACGCACCTCGCCGCGCTCGGAGAATACCTCTACGCTGACTCGAAATTCCAGGGCCTCAGCACGTGGAAGAAATTCGCGAGCGAGCTCCGCAAGGTCGAGGCCGGTCAGGCCTCCTCGATCTTTCGCCTCGATCCCACCAGCGCGACCGCTCGCGCCCAAGCGGCGGCGGATGCGCTTTACCTCGAGCAACAGACCGCCGCACAGGAAAAGGGCTATCTCGACGACCAGGCCCTCAGCGGAGTCACCACCGCGCGCAACGGCAAATACGCCCTCAACGGCCTCGTCACCCGCGTGTTCAACGAAGGAAAACTCAAGGGCTGGACCGTCGGCGGCAACTACCGCTGGCGCAGCGCCAACACGATTGGCTACCAGCGCCTGCCCGACGCAACGGGAGCGCCCGTCGGAAATCTCAACGTCAGCCGCGCCCTCCTCGGCAAAGAATTCTGGGACCTCGGAGCAATGGTGTCCTATCAACGCCGCATCTTCAGCAACGTAAACCTCCGCACGCAGCTCAACATCCAGAACCTCCCCAACTGGCAGACGCCGCGTCTCGTGAAATCCGACTACGACACCAACGCCGTCTACGGCACCACCAACGCGATCGTGCCCGTGTTGTGGGAAATCCGCCGCCCCCGCAACTACGTCCTCACGGCGACGCTTGAGTTCTAGTTTCCAAGTCGGACGTGGTCTTTGACCCGCTTTCCGTTCGCATTCTCCAGGCTCCAATGGGCGGGTCAAAGACCGCGCCCTACTTTCCAACGACCCATGCAACTCCGCTTCCTAGCTCGCTTCGTTCTCCTGATTCTTTCACTCGGCCTCGCCGCAGCCGCAGTCACCGCAGCTCCGCGCCCCAACATCGTCTTCATCTTCGCCGACGACTGGGGCTGGGGCGATCTCTCCTCGCACGGCCACCCTTGGTTAAAAACGCCGCACCTCGACCGGCTCGCGCGCGAGGGCACGGACTTTCACCAGTTCAACGTCCTCAATCCGGTCTGCTCGCCGAGTCGCGCCGCCGCGATGACGGGCATGTTCCCCTCGCGCTTCGGCATTCACCAACACTTCGCCTCCCCCGCGCAAAACCAGGCCCGGGACATGCCAGATTGGCTCGATGCCCGCGCGCCCAACGTCGCGCGCTTTTTCCAGCAAGCCGGCTACCGCACCGCGCATTTCGGCAAATGGCATCTCACTAATCGCAACACCCACGGCGCCCCGGCACCCAGCGCCTACGGCTTCGATGAGTTTGCCGTTTTCAATGGCGGTGCCGAAACCGCCTCCGCCGATCTGCACGCCACACCTGAAAACGCCGCGAAGTTCATCGCCGCGAACAAAGACCGGCCGTTCTACCTCAATGTCTGGCTCCACGAGAGCCACCTGCCGCACGTTCCCACCAAGGCATCACTGGAAAAATGGAAACATCTCGACGAGCAGCAACGCGTCTACGCCGCCGTCATCACCGATGGCGACAACGCCGTCGGTCGCGTGCTCGACGCGCTCAAGGCCGCCGGCGTCGAGCAGAACACGATCGTGATTTTCTCCAGTGACAACGGACCCGAGACCACCGCGCCGGCCGCGCAGCGCGAGTCACGCGATAATGACGCGAAGGCCGCCGGCTATGGCGGCTACTACAGCGTCGGCTCCAGCGGCGGCCTGCGCGGCGAGAAACGCAGCCTCTTCGAGGGCGGCGTGCGCGTGCCGTTCATCGTGCGCTGGCCCGGCCGCACGCCCGCCGGCGCGATCAACGACACGACCGCATTCACCGCCGTCGATCTCCTGCCCACGCTCTGCGCCGCCGCCGGCATCGCGCTCCCGTCCGAGTATCGCGGCGACGGCGAGAACCTGCTCGCCGCGCTCCAAGGCAAATCGGTGAAACGCACGAAACCCATTTTCTGGGCG
>JANOCA010000519.1:0-13773 GCA_031411915.1 Opitutaceae bacterium | reverse complement strand
GCACTGCGCCGTGATGCGACCGGAATAAAGATGGCCGCCCTAGTCCGCGCCCGCAAAAAAAGCCCGGGCGCACGGCCCGGGCTTCGAAGGGAAACGGAAGGTTTTTCCGAGGCGCTCAGCTCTTCTCGACCTTGCCGCCGGATTTTTTCCAGCCGTCGATGCCGGGCGAGTAGTGCTTCACGTTCTTGTAGCCGAGCGCGAGCGCGGCGCTGGCGGCGGACTGATAGGCGTTGCAATACTGGTTGCCGCAGTAGGCCACGATGAGCGCGTTCTTGTCCTTCGGCAGCAGCGCGGCGAGCTTCGCCTCGTGGGCGGTGAAGTCGATCGCGCCGGGGATGCGGCCTTCCTTGAACGAGTCGGTGCCGTTCACGTCGAGCACGGTCACGGTCTTGGCGGCGATCGCCTTTTGCAGATCGGCGTGGGAGATGTCGGCGACCTTGCCGGAGGCAGCGAGGGCCGTCGCAGCGACGCAGAGTGAAACGAAGAGAGAAATGAATTTTTTCATGATTTCGGGATGGTAGCGGCTACAGAGACAGTCGCAAGTGCGGCGGTGATTTTCAAAGGAGAGAGCTTTTCAAGCGCCACCGAGGGGCCGTGGGCAACCGCCGATCCTTCGCTCCTCAGAGCCGGTGCAAATGGAAGCCGCCGTCGACATCGAAGCACGCGCCGGTCGAGAACGGGAAACGGTCCTCGGCGATCGCGCGGACGGCGCGGCCGATGTCCTCGGGTTTGCCCCATCTGCGGATGGGCGTGATGCCGCGCTCGTCGTGGATGATGAGCTTGTCGTATTTTTCCTTCACGCCGCCCGTCATGTCGGTCGCGATCACGCCGGGGCGGATTTCGTAGACGTTGATGCCGTCGTTCGCGAGGCGGTCGGCGAAGAGCTTGGTCATCATCGCGAGGCCGGCCTTCACCATGCAGTAGTCGCCGCGGTTGATCGAAGCGGTGTAGACGGAGATGGAGGTGATGTTGACGATGCGGCCGCGGAAGCCCTCGGCATCGGGTGCCTGCTTGAGCATCTGCTTCGCGACGATCTGCGAGAGGAAGAACGGCCCCTTGAGGTTGATCGCGTAGAGGCGGTCGAAGCTCTCCTCGCCCGCGTCGAGCAGATCGGCGCGGACCTTGGGCGCGACGCCGGCGTTGTTCACGAGCAGATCGATGCGGCCGAATTTCGCGATCGTCTCCGCGACCATGCGCTCGCGATCCGCGGCGACCGCGACGTCGCCCTGCACGACGAACCCATCGCCTCCCGCGGCCTTCACGAGCGCGAGGGCCTCGGCGGCGGCCTCGGCGTTGCCGGCGTAATTGATGGCGACGCGCGCGCCGATGCGCGCGAGTTCGAGGGCGATGCCGCGGCCGATGCCGCGCGAAGCGCCGGTGACGAGGGCGGTTTTCGAAGTCATGCGCCGGCACACGACAGAAACTCGCGCCCGCGGGCAACGCCGTTTCATCGGGGGTTCATCGGGGGTAACCCGCGGAGCAGGCCGCTATCTTTAGGCTAAAACCGAACCCGGCCCGCACTTAAGGGTCTCTATTGGGCAACATATGATGCCCATGAAAAAAATCCTCCTCGTTCTCCCTGTGATTGGCCTCGTCTTCGCCGGCTGCGGCAAGAAGGACACCACCACCACCAACCAGCCCACCGTCGCTGATAAGGCCGAAATGGCCGCCCGAAATACCTCGGACCGAACCCGTGAAATGGCCAACGACGTGAGGGACGGCGTATCCGGCAAGCTCACCGAGTGGAAGCTCACGACGTCCGATATCAAGGCCGACCTCGAGAAGGGCACCCGCGTGGTCCGCTCCAAGGCCAACGCCACGGGCGCCAAAGCCGGCGCGATGTTCGACAATGCCAAAGTCGTCACCGTGATCAATGGCAAGCTCGTCGCGGATTCCCAGCTCTCGGCCCTTAAGATCAACGTCGATGCCGACAAGGGTGTCGTGACCCTCAAGGGCTCCGTGAAATCGCCTGAACTGATCGGCCGCGCCATGGTGCTCGCGCTCGATACCGAGGACGTCTGGCAGGTGGTCTCGCTGCTGACCGTCGCGCCGTAAACACCGCGCAAACCCACACGATTAGTTTCCGCCGGTGCATGCCCGGCATGGGTAACACAAGGCGACGCGGGGGCTCTCCCCCGCGTCGCCTTCCTCGTTATTTATGCTTCGGCGTCACGCCGTGGCCGGCGGCGATGTGCGCGACGGAAATCCGCCCGCCCGTGATCGCGTAGCCACCGTCGAACGGATTGGTCGCCAGGAAAAACGGCGTGTCGAGATCCGCGAACTGGAAGCCACCGGTCCCCGCGGCAAAGCACGCCGAGACGGTCATCGCGAGGATCGACTCGACGTTGCCGCCAATCATCAGGCCGAGTCCACGGGCGCGCGCGACGGCAGCAATGTCGATGCCGGCGGCGACGCCGTCCTTCATGAGCTTGATGTTGAGGACATCGGCGGCCTGAGCATCAGCGATGCGCATGGCATCGGCGGCGGAGTTCACGCTCTCATCAGCCGCGACGAGCCAGCCCGACTCGGCCCGCAGGGCGCACGCGCCCCCGAGATCCTCCTTCGCGAGCCATTGTTCGAGGAGCGCGGGTGCGATGCCGCGGGCCTTGAGACCGCGGATAAGTTCGCTTGCGGCGGCGCGAGAGACCCCGGCATTGCCATCAAGGATCAGCGGTGAATCCGGCGCGGCCTCGTGGATCGCGGCGAGCCGCTCGAGGTCGTGCGCGGAGCCGAGCTTTCCGCCGACCTTCACCTTAATCTGGCGGATGCCACGGGCGCGGATGTCGCGCGCGGCGGCGGCGGCCTCGGCGGCGGTGCCGGTGGTGACGGTCATGTCGGTCTCCAGCTCGGTGCCGGCGCCGCCGAAGAATCTCACCACCGGCAGGCCCATGTGGCGGGTGAGGGCATCGAGCAGCGCCATCTCCAGCGCGCAGCGCGCCGAGCCGGAGCGCACGGGCGAGCGTTGCGCGAACTCCGTGCCGAGTGCGCGCCAGTCGCGCGGGTCGCGGCCCGCAATCCACGTTTCGGCGCTGCGCAGGGCGGAGAGGGCATCGGCCTGCGTCTCGCCGTTGTAGGGCGGGAGCGGCGCGGCCTCGCCGTAGCCGTGCGTGCCATCGGCGAGCGTCACGGTGGCGAGGACGTTATTGGCCATCGCCTGCGCGCCGCCGGCGATGCCGAAGGGCACATGGAGCGGGATATCAAGCGGTGTGACGGCAAGCGATTGGACGGCGAGAGGCATGGACAGATGGACGAGAAAGGCCGGCGCGCCCCCGCGAGGCAACGCGCCGTTTGCGATCCGGGCGGGTTCAGTTGTCCAGCGGCCATTGGCGGCGGCGGCGCAGCCAATGGGCCCGCAGCGCGGCGGCGTGCCGGTCGAGCACGCACTGCACGATAAGCGCGTCGTCCAGCAGCCCGACCTCGGGCACGGAGTCCGGGATGCGGTCGAAGCCCTTGAGGAAATAAATCAACGCAAACGCCGCCTCGCGGATGGCCGGCGTGAGCGTGGCGCGATCGGCCGCACATTCGTCGAGATAGAGCGCCAGCAGCTCCAAGTGCGTGCGCAGCAGGGGCTCGGCGCCGAGCGCGGCGATCTTGGCGCGGAGCGGCGGGCGCAACGCGCGGAGGCCGGTGAGCGCACGGGGCGTGACGAGCGCGCCGCCGCGTTCCACGTAGGCCCCGGTGCTGGCGATGTCGGCGACGGAATGCGTGCCGAGGTAACGGTCGAGCTCGACCGGAAGGGCGGTGTCGTTGGTTGTCATGGGATGAAGGAATGATTTCAGGCCGCGGGGCGGAGGGGCGCCGGCGCGAGCTTCCCCCGGGAGAACAGCAGCGAGGCGACAATCGAGGCGCCCAGCAGGCCGGCGATGATGCCGAGCGACCAGGTGATGGGAAATTTTCCGCCGAAGAGATCATTGAGCCACGCCATTTTGAGACCCACGAAGACGAGCACGAGGCCGAGGCCGTATTTCAGGTAGCGGAACTTGTGCACCACGCCCGAGAGCAGGAAAAACATCGAGCGTAGCCCGAGAATCGCAAAGATGTTGGAGGTGAAAACCACCAGCGGCTCCTTGGTGATGGCGAAGATCGCCGGCACGGAATCGACCGCGAAGATGATGTCGCTGAACTCGATCGCCGCCAGCGCCACGAGCAGCGGCGTGCCGTGGCGGACGCCGTTCTCCAGCACGAAGAATTTCTGCCCCTCGAAGCGCGGCACGATCGGGATGAAGCGGCGGAGCAGGCGCAGCGCGGGATTCTTGTCGGGGTCCATCGGCTTCTCAGGCGCGAAGAGAATCTTGAGGCCCGTGAGCACGAGGAAGCCGCCGAACACCCAGATGACCCAGTGGAACTGCATCAGCACCGAGCCCAGCGCGATGAAGATCACGCGAAAAACCAGCGCGCCGAGGATGCCGTAGAACAGCACGCGGTGCTGATACTGCGCCGGCACGCCGAAGAACGTGAAGACGACGATGAAGACGAAGATGTTGTCCACCGAGAGCGAGAGCTCGACCACGTAGCCGGTGAGGAATTCCAAGGCCGTGCGATCCGCGAGCTCGCTCGCCGCGGCGGCCGTGACCCCGGCGGCGATCAACCGCGGGTCCTGCGGGAGCTTCCACTCGGCGTAGCGCCAGAGCGCAAAGCAGAACGCCAGTGACAGCGCGGTCCACACGACGGTCCAGCCCAGCGCTTCGCGGAAGCCCACGGCATGCGCCTCGCGGTGAAACACCCCGAGGTCGAGCGCGAGCAACCCGATCACACCGAGCGTGAAGAGCGCGTAGAACCACCAGTAATCGGCAAACGGAAACAAAGCAGGCATCGTCGGTTTGGTCGTAAGTCAGGTTCGGAGTCGGCGTGTCACCACGCCCGCCCGCCCGCGGCGAGCAACGGTTGGCGGCGCCGGCGCGAAATGCGGCGACCCTGCCGCGAGACAATCTGCGCCTCGGCGGCGGCAAATGCCTTGTCGACCGCGACGCGCACGGTGTGATCGGATGCGGTGGCGTGGATATCGGGGCCGGGGATGCGCAGGAGCACGCTCACCTGGAAGCGCGGGCTGGCCTCGCGCTCGTCCGCGAGGCGGACCACCGCCTCCTCAAGGCGTTGGCGCGCGGAGAGGGCGAGGAGGCGGCGCTCGATGAGGCGCTCGATGGCGGGGAGGGGGCGGACGTTACCGTGGTCGAGGAGGAATTTCATGGCGCGGCCACGGTAACAGGCTTGGTGCGCTTCGACTAATACGCAGTTTGACAGTGATTGTTAGCTTCTCCCTAACTCTGACCGCTTCATGGACTGGCTCAATTTCCACCACCTGCGTTATTTCTGGATGGTCGCGCGCGAAGGCGGGCTGCGGCAGGCGGCCGAGAAGCTCCACATCTCGCCCCCGTCCATCTCGGCGCAGATCCGCGAGCTGGAGGGGGCGCTCGGCGAGAAACTATTCCGGCGCAGCGGCCGCGCCAACGTCCTCACCGACGCCGGCCAGATCGCGCTGCGCTACGCCGATGATATTTTTGGCCTCGGTCGCGAGCTGTCCGCCGCGATCAAGCAGCGGCCGACGGCGAAGGCGCTGCGGCTGCACGTGGGCGTGGCGGATTCGTTCCCCAAGCTCATGACGCAGCAGATTCTCCAGCCGGTGTTCGCGCTGCCGGCGGCCGTGCATGTGATTTGCCGCGAGGGCAAGATGCCCGATTTGCTCGGGCAGCTCACGGCGCACCGGCTCGATGTCGTGCTGTCGGACGAACCCGCCTCCGGCAGCCACAAGGCGCGGGTGTTCAACCACGCGCTCGGCGAGTGCGGCGTCACGTTTTGCGCGGGGCCGCGGCTGGCGGCGGCGCTGCACAAGGGTTTCCCGCGCTCGTTGCACCAGGCCCCCGCGCTCCTGCCGGCCGACGGCACCGGACTGCGGCGCGCCGTCGAGCAGTGGTTCCAGTCGCTCGGCATCGTGCCACGCGTGCTCGCCGAGTTCGAGGATGCGGCGCTGATGAAGGTGGTGGCGTCCGACGGCCGCGGCTTCATCCCCGTGCCCACGCTGGTCGCGCAGGAGGCGATCGACCGCTTCTCGCTGCGCATCATCGGCGCCACGGAAAAATGCCGCGAGCAGTTCTTCGCCATCACGGCGGACCGCCGCATCCACCACCCGGCCGTCGCGGTGATCACGCAGGCCGCGGGCACCGGGGCGCAGTGAAGCGAATTCCGCCGCCATGATCGAATCGCTGCTCGACCCGCTCTTCCTGTTCTTCGTCGTCGGCTTCCTCGGGGGCGTGCTGCGCTCCGAGCTGAAGCTGCCCGAGGCGGTCTATCATCTGTTGAGCACGTATCTGCTCCTCGCCATCGGGCTGAAAGGCGGCGTGCAGCTCGCGAAAGCCACGGCCGGCGAGATCGCGCTGCCCGCTCTCGCCGCGCTCGCGCTCGGCGTGGTGATGGCGGTCGGGGTGTTCTTCCTCGCGGGCAAACTGGGCCGCCTCGCGCGCGCGGACGCCGCGGCCTTCGCGGCGCACTACGGCTCGACGAGCGCGGTCACGTTTGCCGCCGTGATCGCGACGCTCGCGCGCACCGGCACGTCGCATGAGGGCTTTCTCCCGGTGCTGCTCGTCATCATGGAAATCCCCGCGATCCTCATCGCGATTTTCCTGCACCGCATGGGCGCGGCGACCCGCGGCGCGGGCTACGGCACGGTGGTGCACGAGGTGATGCTCAACCGCTCCGTCTTCCTGCTGCTCGCCGGGATGCTCATCGGCCTCGCGGCGGGCCCGGGCCGCTTCGAGCCGTTCGAGGTGCTGTTCGTGACGGCCTTCAAGCCGATCCTCGCGTTCTTCGTGCTCGAGATGGGGCTGCTCGCGGCGCAGCGCATCCCCGATCTGCGCAAAAGCGGGGCATTCGTCCTGGCGGCCGCGATCGTGGTGCCCGTGATCGGCGGCGCGCTCGGCGGCTGGGCGGGACTGCTCGCGGGGCTCTCGCCGGGCGGCGCGACGGTGCTCGCGACGCTGACCGCGAGCGCGTCCTACATCGCCGCGCCCGCGGCGGTGCGCGTCGCGATCCCGGAGGCGAACACCGGCCTGTGCGTGGCGGCGGCCCTCGGCGTGACGTTCCCCTTCAACCTCGCGCTCGGCATCCCGCTCTACGGCTGGTGGGCAAATTGGCTCGCCGCGCGCGGGTGAGGCGGGAAGTTTCGGCGACGAAAACTTCCCCGCCCATGCCGAAAAGAATCCTCCTCGTCGCCAGCGGCGACCTCCGCCAATCCGCCAACGAAGTGTGCTGGCCCGCGCAGCACGCGATGGAGCAGGCGCTCGGTGCCGCCGTCGCAAAGCTCGGCGGCAAGGTTGTCCGCGCGCACGCCTACGACGCGAAGCGCAGGCACGGTTTCATCGCCTCGCAGAAGGAAGGCATGGCGGCCTTCGCCAACATCGATCCAGAGGCGCCCCTCATCGTGGCCGAGGCGGTGTGGCAATATTCGCACCACGTGCTCGCCGGTTTGATTTCGCATCGCGGGCCGATTCTCACCGTCGCCAACTGGAGCGGCACGTGGCCCGGACTCGTCGGCATGCTTAATCTCAACGGCTCGCTCACCAAGGCGGGCGTGAAGTATTCCACGCTCTGGAGCGAGGACTTCACCGATGAATTTTTCCTGACCGGACTCGCACTCTGGCTGAAGACCGGCGTCGTCAAGCACCCGACCTCACACGTCAAGTCGCTCGCCCGCGCCGCCGTGCCCGCGAGAGCGAAGGCCGTCGCGAAAAAAATCGCCGCCGATCTCCGCCGCCGCAAATCGATCATGGGCGTGTTCGACGAGGGCTGCATGGGGATGTTCAACGCCATCATCCCGGACGAGCTGCTGTTCCCCACGGGCGTCTACAAGGAGCGCCTCTCGCAATCGGCGCTCTACGCCGCGGCGCGCGAGGTGCCCGACGCCGAGGCGCGCGCGGTCTACGTCTGGCTGCGCGCCAAGGGCATGACGTTTCACCTCGGCACCGACGAGGCCACAGAACTCACCGAGGCGCAGGTGCTCTGGCAGTGCAAGACCTACGTCGCAGCACTGCGCATCGCCGATGAGTTTGGCTGCGAGACCATCGGCATCCAATACCAGCAGGGCCTCAAGGACCTCCTCCCCGCGAGCGATCTGGTCGAGGGCATCCTTAACAACAGCGACCGCCCGCCCGTGAAAAACGCCGCGGGCAAAGTCATCCGCGCGGGGCAGCCGCTCACGCACTTCAACGAAGTCGACGAATGCGCCGGCCTCGACGGCCTGTTCACGCAGCGCGTCCACACCGCGCTCGGCCAGCCCGTTGAAAACACGCTGCACGATCTGCGCTGGGGCGCGACCGATGCGAGCGGCACGACGAGCGACTACGTGTGGGTCTTCCTCATCTCCGGCAGCGCGCCGCCCGCGCATCACATCGGCGGCTACAAGGGCACCGACTCGCTGCGCCAGCCCCCGATGTATTTCCGCCTCGGCGGCGGCACCGTGCGCGGCATCGCCAAGCCCGGCGAGATCGTGTGGAGCCGCGTCTTTGTCGCAGATGGCAAACTCAAGATGGACCTCGGCCGCGCCAAGGTGATTTCACTCCCGCGCGAGGAGACCGAGCGCCGCTGGAAAGAGACGACCGTGCAATGGCCCATCATGCACGCCGTGACCTACGGCGTGACGCGCGACCAGATGATGGCGCGACACAAGGCCAACCACATCCAAGTCGCCTACGCGAGGTCGGCGAAGGACGCCGATCTCGCCATGTATGCCAAGGCCGCCCTCGCCCGCGAGCTCGGCCTGGAAGTCTGCCTCTGCGGGACGAAGGCGGACGGGAAGTCGTTTTAAGCAGACCGATCGCGCCGTCGCTGCGATCACCGCGACGGCGCGCGCGGGGCTAGATGCTTTTCCAGGAACGCCAGCGCCACGGGCCGCAGGTCGCGCGACAGGGGTTTCTTGCTCCACGTTTCCCAATCGAAGGTGTGGCCTGCACCGGGCACGACCACGAGTTCGTGGGGCACGCCCGCGCGCGTAAGCGCGGCGCCGAGATCCTGTGACTGGCGCAGGTCGACCGTGGCGTCCTTGTCGCCATGGAGGATCAGCGTGGGCGGCGTCGCGCGGCTGATGTGCGTGACCGGAGAGGCGAGGCGATAGACCCCCACGGCATCGGCCGGGCCAAACACGCCGACCGGCCCGAGGGGGCGGATTTTTTCAGTCACCACGCCACCCGCCGCGACCTCGGCGCGTGCGCAGATCGCTGATGCCATACATGTCGATCACGGCGCGGACGGCGCTCGACACGCCTGGATAGGGCGCGGCCGGCTCAAGTTCCGGCACGCCAGCCGTGTAGCCCACCATGAGCGCGAGGTGCCCGCCGGCGGACCCTCCCGCGACCGCGATGCGATCGGGGTCGATCCGCCATTCGGCGGCGCGGGTGCGGAGGAAACGCACGGCGTTCTTGCAGTCGTGGAGATTGGTGGGCCAGGCGCCATCGCCGAGCTTGTAGTCGACGTTGAGCGCGACGTAGCCGGCGTTGACGAGCGTGGTGCAGATTTGCTGGGCGCGCGCCTCGTTCTTCGTGCCACCGGTCCAGCCCCCACCATGGATCCAGACGACGGCCGCCGAGAGCTCCCCCGCGGGCGGCGGTGGGGGCAGGTAGATATCCAGTTTCTCGGCACGGCCGGGCGCGAGGAACGGGACATCCTTCAGGACGCGCACCGCCGAATCGGCGGCCGACAGGGACAACGAGGCGAACAGGAAAACAATCAGGAGCAAGGGGCGCAGGTTCATCCCCGATCGCTCGGCGAAAAGCCGCGGCGCCGCAAGCTCCCACTCGGGCGCGCCACGCTACTCCGGCTTCGCGATGTTCAGCCGGTCCATCATCTCGTAGAGCGTGGGCCGGCTGATGCCGAGCTCGAGGGCGGCGCCGGTGATTTTGCCGCCGTGGCGATGGAGGGCCGCGCGGATCAACTCGCTCTCGAGCTTGTCGCGCGCCTCCTTGAGCGTGGAGCCGGGCGTCGGTCCGTTCGTCGCCTCGAGTTCGAGATCGGCCGGCACGAGGCGCTTGCCCTCGCTCATGATCACGGCGCGGCGCACGCGGTTCTGCAGCTCGCGGACGTTGCCGGGCCATGGGTGCTGGCGGATGGCGCGCACGGCGTCGGCGCCGAAGACGAGGCCGGCCTTGCCGTTCTCCTCGCCGAAGCGCTTGAGGAAGGCGTGGGCGAGCAGGAGCACGTCGTCATTGCGATCGCGCAGCGGCGGCAAAATAATCTGCACGACGGCGAGGCGGTAGAAGAGATCCTCGCGGAAGGCACCGGTCGCCATGCCTTTCTTCAGGTCGGCGTTGGTGGCGGCGAGCACGCGGGCATCTATGTCGATTTCCTGCCGGCCGCCGACGCGCTCAATGACCGACTCCTGCAGGAACCGCAGCAGCTTCACCTGGATCGGCAGGGGCACCTCGCCGATTTCATCGAGGAAGAGGGTGCCGCCGTTGGCCTGCTCGATGCGGCCCTTGCGCTGCGCGTGGGCGCCGGTGAACGCGCCTTTCTCGTGGCCGAAGAGCTCGCTCTCGATCAGTGACTCGGGGATGGCGCTGCAGTTGATGGCGACAAACGGCCCGTCGCGGCGGGCGCTGCGCTGGTGAATGGCGCGGGCGGTCATTTCCTTGCCGGTGCCGCTCTCGCCGAGCACGAGCACCGGGGCCTCGGAGGTCGCGACTTTGCGGATGGACTCGAAGACGGACTGCATGCGAGCGCCGCTGCCCAGCAGGCCCTCGAACGTGCCGCCGCCGAGCGCCTCCTGCATCTGGCGGTATTCCCGCTCGAGGTTGGCGACATGGAAGCAGCGCTTGAGGAGCAGGCGCAGCTCGTCCATCTCGGCCGGCTTGTTGACGAAATCGTAGGCGCCGAGGCCGATGGCCGTCATCGCCGGGCCCTTCTCGCCCTGGCCGCTCACGATCACGACTTTCGTCGTGCGATCGAGCGAGAGGAGCTCGGTGAGCGTGGCGAGTCCCTCCTCGGGCGTGCCGACATGAGGCGGCAGGCCGAGGTCGAGCAGCACGACCGCGGGCTTGGTGAGACGGAACTGCTCGAGCGCGCTCGCGCGATCGCCGGCGGTCGTGACGGCGTAGTCGCCCGTGAGCGCCCAGCGCATCTGGGTGCGGATCTCCTCGTCGTCCTCGACGATGAGGAGCTTGGGCTTGCCGGCGGCCTTGGGCATCGGGATCGGTGCCGAGGAATCGACCGTCTTGAGCACGGGCGCGTTGTCGGGGGGATTTTTGTCGTTCATCAGGCAGGGGGCGTGGTCCGCAGTTGCACTCGGAAAGTCGTCCCTCGGCCCGGCTGGCTGGAGACGGCGACACTGCCGCCGTGGGCCTCTATGATCATTTTGCTCTGGAACATCCCGATGCCGAGTCCGCTTTTCTTCGTGGTCTGGAAGGGGCGGAAGAGGGAGCTGGCGATATAGTCCGCGCTCATGCCGCAGCCGTTGTCGGCGACGGTGAGGACGGCCCGGCCATTTTCGACGCTCGTGGAGATGGACACCTTTCCCTCGACGGACACCGCCTCCGTGGCGTTGAGCACGAGGTTCGTGATCACCTTGTGAATCTGATCGCGATCGAAAGCGAAGCGCGGGAGCGGGCCGAGTGCCTTGGTGATGGAGAACCTCGGGCTGTGCTCAATGCCGGCCACGACGTTCTCGACGACCTCGTTGAGATCGGCCTCGGCGACGTCGATTTTCAGCTCGTGCCGGAGCGAGCCCAGCCGGCCGATGAGGCGGTTGATGTGGGTGACCGTGGAGCCGATGCCGCGCAGCGCGTCCTTGCGGAACTCCGGATCGTCGAAATGGACCGGGAGATTCTGCAGCATGATCGACAGGGTCGAGGCGGCGTTCTTCAGATCATGCACGAAAAACGCCGCCATGGACTGGAAGGCCGCGAGCTGGGTGGAACGGCGGAGTTTCTCGGCCAGCTGGACGTTGAGCAGGCTCGCCGCCGCCTGATCGCCGATGCACTTCAGCAGGTCGAAATCCTGCACCGAAAAGGGCACCCCCGCCACCCGATCGCCGAGCACGATAATCCCGAGCAATTCGCCGCGGCCCGCGACCGGGATGCACACGCGGTGCCCGCTCCGCTCGAAGGACGACGGATTCGCGGCGCGGACCGGGTCCGCCCACGGTTCAGTGATGGTTTCCAAATCCACCGCCGCGGGCGCCGATTGGAATTTCGCGATGATCGCACCGGCCTCCAGCCGCCGATCCTCGAGCGACGCCCCCGACTCCGCGAGATGGGAGCTGGAGGCCTTGAGCACGAGCGACTCTTTCTTCTCGTCGAGGAGCCAGACGCTCACCGAGAGCACCTGAAAGAGCTCCGCGGTCAGGGTGACGAGCGCGCGGCAGAGATCGGTCTGCTCGACGCGGGAGGCCGTGCCCTCGGTGAACTTCTGCCAGACGACGCGGTAGTCGTGCATCGGCCGCTCGAAGTGGCGGCTCACGAACTGGCGCATTTGCAGCCGCACCCGATCGGATTGCAGCGCGACGGCGAGGCCGACGAGCGACACCAGAATCAGAAACGCCTTCGGGGCGAACGCCGAGTCGCCCCCGAAGTAGCTCACCACCTTTGCCAACACGCCGACGATCAGGAGGTAGGCGCCGACCAGCAGGAGGGTGAGCGAGCCCTGCAACGCCGACTGCGAAGGGTAAACCTCCGTGTCGAAGTGTCCGGCACGGAAAAAAGCCCGCATCATCAGCAGCCCCGCGGCGAGCAGCGCGCCGGCATCGACCGCCGCGAGCGAGGTGTCCGACGCCCGGTAGAGCAGGACCTGACTGCTCGTGTAGATGCGCACGAGGAAATACAGGCCCACCCCGAGCAGCATGAACTTGATGCGCCAGCGCATCGTCCCGACCGCACCGCGATACGTGCGCTCCAGATTCCGCAGCACCCACACCGCGCCGCCCAGCACGGCCAGGTGCAGCACGACGCCCGCCCAGCCGAAGCCGAACACCCGCTCCGTGCCCCATGAGACATCCTCCACCGAGATGATGAGACTACCCCGCTGAAGCGCCACCAACGCCAGCGGCAGCAGCACGGCTAACACCACCGGCAAGAGCGCCCGACGCAGCGGCCCATTCACCCCACCCGCCCGAGCATAACTAAGGCTGAAAGCCAGCCAGGTGCCGGGCAGCAAAGCCATCGCCACTAACCGGAGCACTTGCCAGCGCTCGGCCTGCGCACTCGAAGCGGCCGAGATCGCGAGCGCCGAAAACACACTCTCCGCCGAAAGCACCATCATGCCCGCGGCAAAGATCCATCGCGAGACCACCGTCCGCGCCCTGATCGCTGCCGCCAGCGCAAATGCGCCGCTGCAGCAAGCGCTTGCGATGGCGAAGTAAGAGGCGACAGGCATGGGAAAGGAGTGATTCGTCACAGGCCGACTGGCCAAGAGCGCAAATCTCGGCCTCCGGCCAGCACCGGAGTTTTGGAGTGTCAGGAATACTTACACTCTATGGATGTCCCAATACAATCTCTTTCATCGGATTACGAAATTCCTCCGGTCGCTTTGAAAGTAAATGTCTCGCAATGGTTACAACCACGTGACGGTCAGCCGCATCGCAAACCAACCCCAGATAATTTCATCACTCGCAGTGCCAATCACTTCCCTTGTTCAGCACGCAGGTGGACCACGGTTGGCTAAGGAAGCGCCTCGTCCACGACCATCGTGGCAAACGACCGAACCCAACTTCGCTGCTTCATCCGACCCCGCGCTGCATGAAATCCCTTTCGATCCTTATCGTCGATGATGCACCCGAAATCTGCACGCTCGCGAGCC
>JANOCA010000518.1:0-5391 GCA_031411915.1 Opitutaceae bacterium | reverse complement strand
CGCACCGCGGTTGTCAGGGTAGAACTCGGGCCACTTGCCCGCGCCGTTGCGCCAGCCGAACTCCCCGCCGCTGATCACGTGGTTGATGCGCGTGGGGCGATACCACGAGGTGTTGAAGTCATACTCCATGTCGGCGTCGTAGGTGAACAGCTCGCCGTCGCGATTCACGGCGCCGTCGAAGATGTTGCGGAAGCCCGAGGCGTAGGCCTCGAAGGTTTTTCCGTCCGGCGTGAAGCGGTAAATGATGCCGCCCGGCGCGAGCACGTCGCGCATGAAGCCGCGGCCGTCGGGCATCCGCGGCAGCAGGTGATCCTCGCCCCAGTGGCGCGGCACCTGCGAAGTCGGCGCGAGCTGCGTGGCCTTGGCGCCGTTGCCGGTAATCAGATACAGGGCCTTGCCATCGGGCGTGGGCACGATCGCGTGGACGCCGTGATCGCCGCGCGCCTCGATGGCGCGGAGCAGCTCGACCTTGTCGAGGCGGTCGTCGCCATCGCTGTCGGTGATGCGGTAGACGCCGCTCTCGATTTTGCGCTCGTAGTCGTTGACGCCGACGTAGAGCGCGCCGAACGCGAACGCCATGCCGTTGATCGCGCGGACCACGGCGGGCATCTGCTCGACGGCGGAGCGTTCCAAAGTCTTGCCGGGCGCGGGCGGCGTGAAGCGGTAGAGCCCGCCGTATTGATCGCTCGCGTAGATGCGGCCGCGATCGTCGGCGCAGAGATTGACCCACGAGCCCTGCTCCACCCCGGGCACGGAGTAGATCAGCTCGACGGCGAAGCCGGGCGCGACCTTCAGGCGGCTGATCGGCGTGGCCTTGTTCTCGCCGATCGCCGGACCGACGACGGCGGGCGCCGCGGGGGCGGCTTTTTTCTTTGTGGCCTCAGCAGCGGACAAGTGACCGCCGAAGAGAGCCGAGAAGATGAGGACGCAGAGGACGCGGGCAGGAATTCGCGGGGGCATGATGGGAGTGAAAAACGAGGGGCGGGAAAAAGAAGACGTGGCCGAGGGCGAGAGGATACGGCCCGCAGACGGCCGGCAACCAAAAGCACACCACCGGAGGAGGGCGGCGCGTTGCCTCGCCGCTTCGTCAACGCACCTGCCCCTTGGCGCGCACCTGCGCGAGCAGCGCGGTGAGTTGGGCGACCTTGTCCGGGTGCTGGGCGTGAAGGTTGTGCTTTTGCGGAAGGTCGTCGCGGAGGTTGTAGAGTTCGCCGGGCTGCGTGTGGGCTTGGTAGCCGTTGGCTTGGTCGAACCACTCGGGCACTCTCGTCACGGATCCAGTCTTCGCGGCGATGAGCACCCAGTCGCCGTGGCGCAGGGCGTAGCCGTTGGGATTGGTGTTATGCACGAGTGTCGTGCGCGCACCCGGGCCCGCACCCGTAAGAAGCGCGAGCTGATTGTAACTGTCCTCGGCTGAACCGTCGGCAATCTCCGCGCGCAGGAGACCGGCAACAGTGGCGTAGATGTCGATCTGGCTGAGGAGGCCGTCGCTCACGCGCCCCGCGGGCACAACGCCGGGCCAGCGCACGATGAACGGCACGCGGTGGCCGCCTTCGTGGATGTCGCGCTTCAAGCCGCGCAACGGGCCCATGCTGCGATGCTTGAAGTTGCGGATGCGCTCGTAGGCGTAACTTTCCGGGCCGTTGTCAGCGCTGAAGATGACGAGCGTGTTGTCGGCAAAGCCTCGGTCCTTCAGCGCCTGCAGGACGCGGCCAACCGTGTCGTCGGTCTGCGCCATGAAATCGCCGTAGCCGCCGGCCTGCGTCTTGCCGGCGAAGTCCGGCGTCGGGACAATCGGCGCATGCGGCGAGGTGAAGGGAAAGTAGAGGAAGAACGGCTCCCCCGCTTTCTGCCGCTCGATCCATTGCACGGCCTTGTCGGTGAGCGTCGGCATCACCGCCCAAAAATCCCAATCTTTCACCGAAGGCCCCGGCCGGGCTTCCCAGTTGCCCTCGGCGGTCGGCTTCGGCGTGGCGAGCGGGACCGTGGGCTCGGTGATGACGCGGTCGTTTTCAAACCACGCGTAAGGCGGAAAATTCGGCACGTCGTCGCCAAAATAATAATCGAAGCCGTGCGACAGCGGACCGCCGGGAATCGGCTTGCTCCAATCGAACGCATCCGGCGCGAAGCCCGCGGGCGGGCCCGCCGCCTTGCCCTTGCCTTTCGGCGCAGGACTCGCGGCCGTGGCGCCGGGCTTCTTGATCGCGGCCCAATCCCAGCCGAGATGCCATTTGCCGATGCACGCCGTCGCGTAACCCTGCGCCTTCAGCAATTCGGGCAACGTCGTCTTCTCCGCGTCGAGGATCGGCTGGTCGAAGCTGTTCACGATGCCGTGGAACTTCCGCCAATGATAACGGCCCTGGAGCATGGCGTAGCGGCTCGGCGTGCAGATGCCGGACGAGCTGTGCGCGTCGGTGAAGCGCGTGCCTTCCCGCGCGAGCCGATCAAGCTGGGGCGTGGGAATCTTCGACTCTGGATTCTGCGCGCCGAGATCCCCGTAGCCCATGTCGTCGGCGTAGAGGATGACGATGTTGGGCCGCGCGGGCTGGGCGGCGGTGGCGATGGAGCTGGCAAACGGCGCGAGCGCCAGCACAGCGAGGAGGCTGAAGTGTTTCACTGGGCGCATGGGTAAGGATGGATGCCGCGACGGGTCACGACGGGCCGGAGCCGGCGCAATGGTCACTTCGTCTTGAGCGTGGCGATGAGGAACGCCGTCGGCGTAGCGTGTTTCACGTTCGGTGCGCCCGGATAAACGAGTTCGCACGGCACGCGGTTGGCCGCGCAATGCTCCTGCAGTTTCACGCCGAAGTTCGACGTGTGCGTCGGGTCCTTCTGCTCCTGGCCGAGCGCCGGCGGGGCGCTGTAGATGAGATACACCGGCGGGTCACCGGCGTTGACGAGCGCGTAGGGCGAATACTCGGCGATCCAAGGCAGGATTTTTTCACGCGCGGCGAGAAACTCCGGAAACCCGCCGACCCCGAACGCATGCCCGCCGTAGCGGCTGTTGGGTGTCCACTCCTTCATTTGCCGTGGGTCGAGCGTGGTCTGTGCTCCGGTTACCGCGGCGCATTGGAGGCGCGAAGACTCGCGCGCCACCGGATCGGTGCTGCGGGGATCGGCCAGATCGTCGTGAAACGCGAGCCACAGGCTCGAGCATGCGCCCGCCGATCCGCCGGCGGCGCCGACGCGCGTTTTGTCGAGGTTCCACTCCGCCGCATTGCTGCGCACAAACTGCAACGCCCGCGCGGCGTCATGCAGCGGCGCTTTCACCGGCGGCGTGATTCCTTCCGCCTCGGCCTGCTTGATGAAGCGGTAGTTGATCGCGACAACGGAGATGCCCGCCTTAAGCAGAGCCGCGACATCCGCGAAGCGGTCCACGCGCTCCTTTTCCCCGCCGCTCCAGCCGCCGCCGTGAATGACGAAGGCCAGCGGCGCGGGCGTCGCCGACTCCGCTTTCCAGAAGTCGAGCACGTGCCGCTCGTGCGGGCCGTAGCGCACCTCGGTCAGCGTCGGCTTCGGCACGGCCGCCGCGTAGGCCGCCGGCGTGGCGGCTTTTTTGGCAGCGGCCTTCGACTTGGTTTGCGCGGTCGCCGGCAAGACACCGACGGCCAAGGCGGCGAGAACGAATGCGAGGGATTTCATCGGAAAACTGGGATTGATGACGGCACCGGTTGCTACGGCGCGCGGTTGAAATAGACCACGGCGTTCTTCGACTCGCGCCCGGCGAGGATGAGATCGAGGCGGCCATCGGCATCGAGGTCGGTGGCCTTGAGATCATAGGCCTGTTGCTTGTTGCCCGTGTCGATGTCGTGCGGCGTGAAGCGACCCTGGCCGTCGTTCTCATACCAGCGCACAATGAATGCCGTGTAGGACGCCGCCGCGACATCGGTGTCGCCGTCGCCGTCGAAATCACCGACCGCCAGCGCGTGCGGCGTCGCCAGGTCGGCGTCGATCACGTGCCGCGTCCAACTTGGGCCGGAGAACCAGAACACGCCCTTGCCGTGGCCGGCGGCGCCGACCACGTCGATGCGGCCGTCGCGATCGACGTCGACGGCGCGGAGGTTGGTCGCGCCTTTCTCCTGCGCGATGCGGTGCTTCGTCCACGGCTCGCCGGGCGCGCCGCGTTTCCACCAGGTGAAGGTCCCGCCGCCAGAGTCGCCGAGCAAGACGTCCCCTCGCCCATCGCCATCGATGTCGGCGAAGTCGAGATAGTGCGGCCGGCCGTCCGCCCCTGCGCTCGTGACGACCTCGCGGTGCGGTCCGCCGGGGGCGGCGAGATCGAACCACGCGACGCTGTTGGGAAAAGCCGGGCCGCTGATGCTGTCGGCGATCACGTCGGTGCGGCCGTCGCCGTTCACATCGGCCGCGTGCAGGCCGTGGATGCCGTTGAGCTCGCGGTCGACGACGTTGAGCTTCCAGGTGCCGCCGCCGCGGCGGGGATTTTGGAGCCACGCCACGCTGAAGTCGGGACCAACGGGTGCCGGCGGTGCGGCTTTGCCCGCGACCGGCGGCTTGCGGGATTCGATCCACGGAATCAGGTAGCGGCCGAGCGCGAGGTCAGTGGCGCCGTCGGCGTTGGCGTCGAGGGCGACGCAGTAGAGGAGCTTGCCGTCCTTGGCGTCGAAGATCGTGCTTGTGCGCCAGCTCGTGTGCTCGATGGCGAAAACCTGCGTGACGCCCATCGCGATCAGCTCGCGCTGGCCGTCGTTGTTGGCGTCAATCGCCTCGACGCTCCAAATCGACTCGGGCAGCGGAAACGCGCGGCGCTCCCAGGCGATCGTCTTCGCCTTCGCCGCCGGCGCGGCGCGCTCGAACTCGGCGCCCGACAAATCCAGCTCGTAGATCATGCCCTCGTAGCTGAGGACATAGAGCCGGCCGCGCTCATCCTGGGCAAACGACGTCACGCTCTCCGGCGCAGTCGCGATGTGGCGCAGCGACTCCAGTTTTCCGTCACGCTGCGTGAGGCCAAAAATCATCCGCGAGGTGTAGTCGCCAAAGATGTAGACGCCGTCGAATGACGGCGACTCGCCGCCGCGATAGACATGACCGCCCGTGACCGAGTTGCCGTAGCGGCGGCGGTAGGCGGCGACGGGCGGTGCATAGACCTCGCCCTCGCGACGGCGCAGGTTTGAGAACGGCTCGAAGCCCTCGACGACATTCCAGCCGTGGTTCTCGCCGCGCCGCACGATCGCGACTTCCTCGACGCGATCCTGGCCGACATCGCCGACCCAGAGATCGCCCGTCGCGCGGTCGAAGCTGAAACGCCACGGCTCGCGAAAACCGAGCGCCCAGATTTCCGGCCGCACGCCCGCGCGATCGCGAAACGGATTGTCGGGCGGGATCGCGTAGGCGAGCCCGGGATCGCGGCGGTCGACGTCGATGCGCAGCATT
>JANOCA010000517.1:0-9306 GCA_031411915.1 Opitutaceae bacterium | reverse complement strand
GACCCGCCCTTGGTTCGAACACTCAGCGTGCAAAAGGGCGGGTCACAGACCCGCCCTACTTTCCGGTCACCCCGAGGCGCTGATCTCCTTCAGGTCCGCGCGCACCTGCTCGTAGCTCGTCGCGTAGGCGAGGATCGCCGGGTCGGGTGCGTGGCCGTGGACGCGGCACCACTCGCGATACGTCGCGGGCCACCAATTCTCGTGCTGCGTGAGGCCGGCCTTGCGGTAGCTCTGCCAGTCGATGAGCACGCGCGACCAGCACTCGTCGCCATACTCCACGGCCTTCTTCGGATCGCCCATCGCCTTCACATACCAGTCGCGGCCGATGCGTGCGTGCAGCACCTCGTCGGCCCAATCGTAGTCCTGGCACATCGCGGCGAACTCATCGCCCGAGGCGAGGCCCGTCTCCCACTCGAAGCGCTTGCCCGTCTTAGGCATCAGGCCCTGCTCGATGAAGTAGAGCACGGCGTGGCGCTCGAGCGGTTTCAGCTGCGTGTTGAGCGCGAGCGACCACGTGAAGTTGATGCGGACGAGTTGCCGCCAGTCGAGACCAGCGCGCACGAAGCCGACCTCGCCCATCATCGCGTGGCGCGCCTCGTCCCAGAGCTGGCGTGTCATGTCCACGGTGTAGGCCCACGGCTTGCCGGTCGTCTCCGCGATGATCGAGGCCATCATCTCGGGCACGTCGATTTCGCGGAGCCGCTTGTAATACATCATGAGCGTCTTCGGCTGCGGCGGGAACTTTTCGTCGTAGAGGAACGCCTCCGCATGCACGCCCATGTTGTAGGGATCGGGGAAGCGCTCGTCGCGGCGCGGGCGCTTGTCGTAGGCGGGCGGGGTCGCGGAAAACTGCCGCGGCGGCGGCGCGTCGCTCGCCTCGGTCGCGCCATCGAGGCCGCCGGCGAGCGTGAGCAATTGCCCCAGCAGTTCGCTCCACGCGGAGAGCTCGATGCGCCGTTTGGTCGTGAGCAGCTTCGGCACGGCGCCGGCGCCAAACGTGATCATCTCCTCGATCTCGATGAGGGCGAAGCGGCAGATCCGGAAGCTCGGGTGATCGACGAGGCGGTTGGTCTGCGCGATGTGGCTCTGCAGCGCGGCGCGGAGTGCGGGTAGGGCGTGTTCGTAAAGGCCGAGCAACAGCGCGTCGGTCGTCGGCGCGGCGAGGATTTCGTCGAAGAACACATCGAGCGCGGCGTGCGGCACGGCGTCGAGGCCGAGGGGAGGCTCGCGCATCTCGCCGACGCGCGCGCGCCATGCGGCGGCGTGCTCGGCACAGTAGTGGGCGTGGAGGCTGAAGGCCATCTTCAGCTCGTAGATGGGCTCGGCCGTGAGCCGCTTGATGAAGATTTCGTGGAGTCGGCGGAAGGCCCAGTGGTGGCGCTTGAGGCGGGCGACACAGTCGTCGATCGAGAAGCCGATCTTCATCGCCTCGTTGAGCGAGGTGATGCCGGCCAGCGGCGGGAGATCGTGGAGCGGGCGGTAGGCGAGCGGCGTCATGAGGCGCGATCCTTTGCGCCGATCGGGCGGGCGTGGCAATCCCGCGCGCGTGGCGCGGAGGCTGCAAAAAAAAGAGGCGGCACGTTACCGTGCCGCCTCGAAGTGCTGCGGGAGTTTCCCGCGGGAAATGTGCCTTAGAACTTCAGCGAATTGCGGAAGACCCAGTTGCGGGCCGGCGACTGCACAAACGAGCCCTCGGAATACTTCTCGTCGGTCGCGTTGTAGAGACCGAAGTTGGAGTGGATCCGATAGCCGAGCAGCTCCCACGGGTAGCCGACGGTGAGGTCGAACACGACGTAGTTGCCGGCTTGGTAGCCGCCAGCGAGGGGATTCCAATCGACGGCGCGCGACACGACCGTCTTGGACGAGTAGCGGGCGCCGAGACCGACCATGGCGCCACGAGCAAAGCCGTTCATGATCCCTTCGGTGAACGTGTATTTGCCGAAGAAGTTAAAGCGATACTCCGGCACGTTCTCGATGCGCGCCTTGTAGTAGATGTCGGACGCAACCTTGCCCGCGGGCGCGAGTGCGTTGTAGGCGGTGGTGCCCGGAGCTGCACGGGTGCGGTCGTAGACCGTCTTGGCGGTCCACATCCATGAGCCGTTGACCACGGCCTGGAAGTTGCGCAACGGGGTCCAGATGACCTCGGCCTCGGTGCCCTCGATGCGGTTCTTGAGGTCGGTCGTGCGCCAGCGCAGGAGGCGTGCGCTGCGGAAGGGCGAGCCGACCGGGAAGAGCGTGGTGCTGAAGTTCAGCGGCTCCTCGAGGTTCGACTGCTTGGCGCCGTCGTCGAGCATCTGGTTCTCACGCTCACCGCGGAAGAAGGAGACGGTGCCGACGAGCTTGCCGTTGGCCTGGGAGAGCTTGGCGCCGAATTCCCAGTTCATGCCCTGCTCGTTCTTGATCACGTCGTAGACGCCGCGGCTGGCGAGGAGCGCCTGGAACTGCTGGAGCGAGGTGATCGTCTGGCCGAGGTAGCTGAACGACTGGCCGGGCGTGCCGCCGGAGCCGAACGCGCGGGCCGCGTCATACCACATGACCTCGTCGCCCACGAAGAGGCCGCCCACGCGGCCGCTGTTGAACTTGAAGGTCTTCGAGTTCGAGGCGTAGACGCTCAGCTCCTTGGTGATGGCAAACGATGCGCCGCCCATCCAAGAGTTGCCTTCCTGGTCCATCGACAAGCCGCGTTGGTAGTTGATCGAGTGGCCCCAGACATCCTCGGGGTAAGCCGTCGGATTCAGGTGCATGTCCGGGAAATAAATGAACCACGGATAATTGTTCGGCTGGTATTGGCCGCGAGCCCAACGGCGTTCTTTGCGATAGCCGCCGAGAACAGTGAGGCGATCATTCAGCAGCGTGGCCTGATAGTTCAGGTAGACGGAGTGCTGCTTGTCCTTGTAGCCGTCGAGGGCGTTGCGGTCGGTCTGGTGGTAAACCGAGATGTCCGGGTAGATCTCGAAGCCCGGATCGAAGTTGGAGTAGATCTGGCGCACGGGCTTGATGGCGCCGTTGCGGTCCGTGATGACCTGGTTCACCGGCACGGCGCCGTGGTTGTAGATGCCCACGTTGGTGCCGCGGTAGTCGGGATTGGACGTCGTGTTGCGCGCGCCCGGGAGGAAGGCCCACTGCGCTTCCGTGGCGGTCTGGCCGCCGAGGAATTGCTGGTAGGGGTTGATGCGCTGGAAGCCGGTGAGCAGCTTGCTCTTCACGCCGAACTTATCGAGCTTGAACACGGCGTCGACATTGTGCGTCTGAGCGTAGCGATAGTAACCGGAGAGATTGCCGGTGCCCATGCTCCAATTCACGCCGTTGGCGTAGGGCTGGAGGACCGCGCCGCCTTGGCCGACGGAGTAGTTCTCGGACTTCTCGTTGAAGTAGTTGTAGCGGACGTCGACCCAGCTGAACGGGCTCATGTCCGCGGTCAGCGAGACGTTGTCGATCGTGTTCTGGAAGTTGGCGCCACGGCTGGTGTAGTTGAACGCCTCGTCGTAGATGGCCTGGCCGGCGCGATTGGCGTAGTAGGCGCCGCGCTTCACGCTCGTGTAGGCGGGCAGCGACCAGTCGCTGGTGGCGACGCGCTTGTTGTTGATGTAGGTCGCGTAGGCGAGGGTGGGTGTCGAGGTGCCCTGAATGACATTAGCCGTGAGCCCGTTGCCGGTGTTGGCGACGATGGTGTTGGCCAAGGTGGCGGTCGAGGAACCGAACGCGCCGGTGGTGGCGGCGTTTCTCCAACCGGTGAAGTCGCTGAAGATCCAGTCGAAGTCATTCCAGCTGAATTTCTCGCGGATGAACTCAGCCTCGGCGGTGATCTTCACTTTGCCGCTGGCGAACGGAATCATGGAGAACGAGGGATTCACGCTGTTGGAACGGCGGAATTCGAAGCGGCGCTCGCCCTGCGTGTCCTCCCAAGTGCCGACGACGCGCAGCGCGGCGTTCTTGCCGAGCGGGGCGTTGTGATCGAGGTTCAGTTTCTGGCCGGAATTGTTGTTCACGGCGTAGTCCAAGCCGGTGGCGCTGCGCCCGAACTCAGGGAGCTTGGAGATGTAGTTGATGACGCCGCCGGGGTAGCCTTGGCCGAAGAACACGGCCGCCGGGCCCTTGATGAACTCCACGCGCTCGATGTTCTCGAGGTTGTAGGAGGTGTAGCGGAAGATGCCGTTGCGCATGAGGCTGTTCACGACGAACCCGCGTGCGGTGAACGAGCCCTGCGGCGTCGCCGAGTTGGCGGGCACGCGCATCGCGAAGCGGGTGTCGCCCGAGGTCGCCGCCGAGTAGCGGAAGAGGTCCGTGAGCGAACGGGAATTCGTGTCGTCCAGGAACTCGCGCGAGATGACGGAGATGTTCAGCGGGATGTTCTGAATCTCCATGCCAATCTTGGTGGCGGAGACGGAGTTGGTCTTGAGGTAGCCGTAGTCCTTGTCGGACTTGACCTCGAAGGGCGTCAGCACCTGCACGCCTTCGTCCGTGGCGAGCGCGGGCGCGCCTGCGGAAGGACGGGGGGCGGTGGTGGTGGTCGTCGCGGCGGGACGTGCGGCTGGCGCGGTCGGGGCCGGGGTCACGCCCCGGGCGGCCTGGGCCTCTGCGAGTTGCCTGCGCAACGTGGCATTTTCGTCTTGGAGCCGGCGGAGCGCGGCGGCGTCACCAGCTTGCCCGAAGGCAAATGGTGCAGCCATCAACGCCGCCAGCGATGTCGCGAGGGCTCGCCGCGCGATGTTTGCTGGGTGGGTTTTGGGTTTCATGGTTGGGAACAACTGGTGTGGTTGGGACTCGGTCAAAAAAAATGAGGAGACTGCGCACTCAGTGCGACGCATGGCCGTTGGTTTCCGCTAGGCGCACGGTGGGGGAGACTGTGATGCCGATCCGACCCGGCGAGCGGCGGTTCTCGATTCGCCAGATGAGGTGATCGACGACCTGGCGCACCAGGGTGGCGAGGTTGATGTCGATCGCCGCCGGGTGGTGGTCGAGGTTGTGGTAGATGATCGGGTTGTAGTTGCCGAGGATGGCCTCGAAGTCGCGGCCGGGTTTCTTGCCCGCCTCGCGGAGCGCCCGGAAAAACGATCCGCAGAAATGATCCACCGGCATGTAGAGGCCGGTCGCGCGCGGGGTGCTGGCGAGGAGCGTGCGCACGAGCGTGTCGGTGTCCTCATGCCGGGGCGCGACCTCGAGGTAGCTGACGCCGGGGTTCGATTTGCCGAGGATGGAATGCACCGGGAGGCGCAGCTCCGCGGCGCGCTCCAGGAAGGCCTTCACGCGGCGCGCGACCGCGCTGTAGTCGGGATCGGTGCTGATGACCGCGACGGCCTTGTGTCCGCGCTGCGCGAGGTGATCGGCGGCGAGGCGGCCGTTTTCCTCGTTGTTGGGCTCGACGTAGTCGCCGGCGAAGCTCGTCGAGCGCCGCGTCATGAACCACACGTGCGGCAGGTCGCGGAGCTTGGCGAGGCAGGCAGGCGAGGGCTCCATGCCTTGGATCACGAGACCGTCGAGCTTCTCGTTGGCGAGGGAGGGCGGCAGTTCGTCGGGCGTGGCGGAAAACAGCACGCGCAGATCGACACGGTAGCGCGTGTCGGTCGACTGCACCTGGAGCAGCTGATCCTGAAACCAGTTCAGGGAAGGGTTGTTCGACTTGGCGCCGACAAACCACACGCCGATGCGGCGCTGCTCGGAGAGGCGGGTCTTGGGGCCGCGGCGGCGCTCGAGGGGCGCGGGCACATAGTTGTGCTTCTCCATGACCGAGCGGATGCGGGCGAGGCTCTCGGGCGCGACGATCTGCGGCTGGTTGATCGCCCGCGACACAGTGGCGGGGGAGACCTTCGCTTTCTTCGCGATCTCGGTGATGAGCATGGAGGGGGTAGCTCGGCTGAAATTTTCAGCAAAACGAATGAAATGCGCGTGACGTGGTCAAGCGCTTTCCTGAATGCCCGCCCGCCGCGGGCGCGGCTGTCCGGTTTGAGCGCGCAACTCGCTTCCGGGGGTTGGCCGGCGCGCATGCGCGCGCCGAACCGTGCTCGCAAGCGAGCTGACCTACAGTGCGAAGGCAAAACCGGAAAGCCGTGTCCGCCGCGGGCGCGTTCAACCAGCCCGGCGGAGCGCCCGCCGCCATGCGCCCAGCAGCTCGGTCCGCTCGCGCACCACATCGGGCCAGGCATGCGGGTCCGTGCTCACGTGGTAGCCGTGGCTCATGCCCATCTCGGGGCACACCCACAGCTCGCCGCCGGGCCTCGGGCCGGCCAGCCAGCAGGCGAAAAGGTCCTCGGTGAATTTCAGGTAGTCGCCAAATTCCGGCGTCAGTCGGCCGCGGCCATCGGTCACCGGCACCTGGCAGTGCTGGCTGTTGAAGGGGCGGAGGTGAAACATCTGCGAGGCCTGGATGAGCTTCGGCCACACGAGCAGCCGCGCGGAATAGTCGGCGGGCATCATGTGCTTGGAGACGGCGAAGTGCGAGTGGTCCCAAGTCACCGGCAGGAGTTCGCCCGTGGCGCGACGGTAGAGCCGCGCGATCGCGTCGAATTTCTCCGGCGTCTCGGTCGCGGTGTCGCGATGCGTCTCGATGTGGACCGCGACGCCGAGCAGCCGCGCGGAGCGGATGAGTTGCACGGCGGTGCGCGCGGCGACGGCGGGCGGCGTATCGTGGTTGAGGAGCTGGACGTTGATGAAACGCACGCCGAGGTCGCGCTGCGCCCGGAGGCGGGGCAGCGCATCGGCCGCGCTCTTGGCGTCAAAGCCGCTCATGACCTCCAGCCCGTGCCGCGTCGCCTCGGCGCGAATCTCGGGCGTGATGTAGGCGCAGACGCCGTCGAAGCCCGACTCCGCGATGGCCGCGACCTTGCGCGCGACGGACCATTCGCGCTTCGGCGTCGGGTAGCCGATCATCGACCAGGTGGTGGCGCACATCACGAGGCGCGGGACAGGGGAATGTGTTTTCATGCGGTGGCTGAAAAAACATGAAAACGGTTATTGAATTTCAAGACCGCGCCAGCTTATTCCGGCCGGCTCCCCGTCGCCCTGCGCATGTCGCTCCCGTTTCTCAATCACGCCTCATGGATCTGGTCCGCCGAGGGCACGCACGCCGCGCCGCCGCCCGACGCGGGGACGCCGTCGCACTATCAGGTGCGGATGTTCCGGCGCACGTTCGAGGTCGCCGATCCCAAGGCGGCGCGGCTCACGGTCCATGTCTCGGGTGACAGCCGGTATCTGTTTTATTGCAACGGCGAGCTCGTCGGCCGCGGCCCCGCCAAGGGCGACGTGAACCACCACTTCTACGAGACCTTCGATCTCGCGCCGCAGCTGCGCGCGGGTCGCAACGTCCTCGCCGCGCTCGTGCTGGACATGTCGCGCGTCGCGCATCGGCCGACCCAGCTTGGCGCGCCCTGCTCAGTGATGACGTATGCGGGCGGCTTCGTGCTTGAGGGCGCGATCGGGGGAGGCGAGGACCTTTCGACCGATACGAAGTGGAAGGTCGCCGTCGACACGGCGCACCGTTTTCAAAACGAGGGCACGACTTTTGAGGGCTACCAAGGCTACTTCGAGCACCGCGTCTCGAAACTAATCCCGACTGGCTGGACGAGGCCCGAGTTCGACGACGCGGGTTGGGCGCCCGCGACCGTGCTCTACAAGGCCGAGCGGCTCGAAAATCGCCGCGATCCCGCGAGCCCCTACGGACTCGTGCCGCGGATGATTCCGATGCTGGAGGAAGGGCGCGACGAGGCGTTCCGCGATGTGTTCGTCCCGGGAGGCGGCGCTGCGGCGCCCGAGTGGACGAAACTCCTCGCGGGCGGGGCAACCGTCGCGATCCCGCCGCGCACGACGGTCGAGATCATCCTCGATGCGGGCGAGCTTACGACGGGATTTCCGCAGCTTGAAACGTCCGGTGGCGCCGGCGCTGTCGTGCGGCTGACCTACGCCGAGGCGTTGCGGCTGCCGTGGGGCACGCCCGGCGCGAAGCTCCTCGGCCGCGAGCAATCGCTCGCCAACCTCGCCTCGCACTTTGCCGACGAGAGCACGGGCTGGTCCTTCGACCGCCGCGGGAGGATTTCCGGTTGGAGCGACATATGGGAGCTGGCCGGGTCCGCGCTGGAGCAATTCGAGCCGCTGCACTGGCGGACGTTTCGCTATATCGGGCTGAAGATCACCACCGGCGCCGCGCCGCTGGAGCTGCACCGCGCGGCCTATCGGTTCACCGCCTACCCGTATCGCGTCGCCGCCGAGTTTGCATGTTCCGATCCCAAGCTGGAGAAAATCTGGCGCGCCGCGCTGCGCACGATGCGGCTCTGCTCGCACGAGACGTTCGAGGACTGCCCTTACTACGAGCAGATGCAGTATGCCGGCGACACGATGATCACCTCGAAGATCGCGATGCTCGCCGCCGGCGACTACGCCCTCACGCGGCAGGCGATCCACCACTTCGATTGGTCGCGCCTCTCCGATGGCCTCACGCAGAGCCGCTTCCCCTCGCGCCTCGTGCAGATCATCCCGTCGTGGTCGCTCCACTGGATCACCAACGTCCGCGATTACGCCTACTGCTCCGGCGATCTTGAAACGGTGCGCGCGGTGATGCCCGGGATGCGCGCGGCGCTCGACTGGTTTCGCCGTCATGGCGATGCCGAGGGCCTGCCAGCCAAACTCCCTTTCTGGAACATCACCGACTGGTGCCCGTGGTGGCCGCGTGGCGTCGTGCCGGGCTCGGACACGGGCCCGACCTGCATCATCGCCGCGCAATACATCCTCGCGCTCGACGAACTTGCCGATCTCTCCCGGCTGCTCGCGCACGAACGCGAGGCGCATGAGCTTTCAACGGAAGCGGATTCACTGCGGAAAAAACTCCACGCGCGTTTCTGGTCGGAGTCCGAAGGCGTTTATCTCGATCGTCCCGGCGGCCCTGAGATCAGCCAATACGGCAACGCGTGGGCCGTGGTCTGCGGTGCCACCGATGCCGCGACGCGCACACGTCTGCTCGCCCGTTTCCCTCACGATCCAAAACTCGCGCCGGGCTCGTTCTTCTGGTGGCACGCAGGTTTCCGTGCGCTCGCCGCGTGCGGCGCCTACGACCGCATGCCGGAGTTTCTCGGACCGTGGCACGAGATGATCGATGCCGGGCTTGATACGTTCGTGGAGGAAAACAGCTACTGGCGCTCGCTCTGCCACGCATGGAGCGCGCATCCGGCGCTGGATTTCATGACGCGCATCCTCGGCGTCACGCCCGCGGCGCCGGGCTTCGCGCGCATCGACATCGCGCCCCAGCGTTGCGGTCTCGCCCACGCGACGGGCTCCGTTTGCACGCCGCGCGGTCCGGTGAAAGTCGCGTGGCGTGCC
>JANOCA010000516.1:0-8840 GCA_031411915.1 Opitutaceae bacterium | reverse complement strand
AAAACCATTCCGGGTGATCAACGCCTTCGCGGCGGTCAATCTGCTCTTCTGGATCGGATTGGCCTGGTTGCTCGGGCGCCTTTTCGCCCCGCTGGGCTGGGCCGGGTTGGCGGGTTACGCGGCGATGCTGCTCACCTGCGGCGCGATCGAGTCGATGCACGCGGCGCTCACGGATCTGCCGAGCTTCACGCTGATCCTGGCGGCGCTCACGACCGGCGGCACGGCCGGGGCGTGCTGGCTGGCGTTGGCGGCGCTGGCCCGGACGACCTCGCTGATCGGTTTTGTCGGACTTGCCGAGTTTTCTCCCCCGTGGCGCGAGGCGATCCGGAAAAACATCGTGCGCGGGCTCATCGCAACCGTTCCCATCGCGCTGTGGGTCGCCTATATGCTGTGGGTGTTCCGCGGGCGGCAGGTCGGCTTCGATGGCGGCAACCTGGCGATGCCTTTTGTCGGCATCATGGAAAAGCTCGGCGAACTCAGCCTCACTCTCCCGCACGGCCCGATCCGGTGGCACCGCTGGTATCATGAAATCTACAAGAGCTACGAATTGCACGCGTTGCTCACGATCATCGCGGTCGTGACACAGGGCGTCTATGTCATGCTCCACCGCGAATGGCGCAATCCGCTGTGGCGTTGGGCGGCGGTGACGGCGCTCTATTTCTCGTGCATCAGTTTCCTTTCGTGGGAGAGCCACTTCACGATCACGCGCCATGCGCTGCCGATGACGCTCGGCTTCAACCTCCTCCTCGCGCTGCGGCCCACGCGCGCGTGGCTGATATGGTTTCTCCTCGGCAACTGCTTCGTGCCCTTTGGCGTCCGCTACTTCGCTCTTGTGCCGGATTTCCATGCACCAGCACCGCCGGCGGAGTTCGTGATCGCTCCAGGGCACGTTGCAACGATGGCTTATGGCGAAGGCTGGGCGCCCCAGCAATGGGACGGGGAGGGGACATGGCGGTGGGCGCGCGGTGAGGCCGCTGCGCTGCTCGTGCGCAATCCCACGTCGCAACCGCAGCGCGGGGAGCTGCGCTTCCTCGCTGCCACGGTGAATCCTCGCGAGTTGACGATCACAGTCGGCGATGGAATTCCGCACACGCTGCGACTCACCGGCGCGCGGCGGGTCGTCACGCTGCCTGTCCTGGATTTGCCGCCGGGTGAGACGCGGATCGTCTTCAGCTCCGCCCAGCCGGCGAACGATTCGATCGACACGACATCCGGCCAGGTGACCTTCAAGATCGAGCGCCCGCGGCTCGAGCCCGGGGCGCGCTGAGGCGCGTTTTTTTGAGGCCTTGTGCTTTGCGCAAAGCTCCGTTCCCTCGGACCCTCACTCCTGTCCCATGATCTCGCCGGAAACATTCAACCACATCGAAAATATCAAGAAGCGCTCGGGGCATCTATGGAGGTTTCTTTGACTGCGATCAAAAGCAGCGTGAAATCGAGGCGATGGAGGCCGAGATGGGCGCACCCACGTTCTGGGACAATTCCGAGCGCGCCCAGAAGCACATCGCCAAGCTCAACGGCCTGAAGAAAGCCGTCCTCCCGGTCGTCGCCTTCCAGAAGAAGGTCGATGACATCGCGGTGATGCAGGAACTCATCGACGCCGCCGAAGGCGCCGAGAAGGAGAGCTACGCGCAGGAGGTGACCACGCAGGTCGCGGCGATGACCGAGGAACTCGATGCGCTCGAGATCGCGTCGTTCCTCACCGGTCAGTTCGACCGCAACAACGCGATCTTCTCCATCCAAGCCGGCGCCGGCGGCACCGAGTCGAACGACTGGGCCGACATCCTGTTCCGCATGTATTCGCGCTGGTGCGAGCGCCGGGGCTTCACGGTCGAGTTGATGGATGTGCAACCCGGCGACACCGCCGGAATCAGCAAGGCCACGATCCTCATCAAGGGCGAAAACGCCTACGGCTACGCCAAGGCCGAGCGCGGCGTGCATCGCCTCGTGCGCATCAGCCCCTTCGACTCGAACAAGCGCCGACACACGTCGTTCTGCTCCGTCGACGTGGTGGCCGAAATCACCGACGAGATCGTCATCGACATTCCCGAGGGCGAAATTCGCACCGATGTCTACCGCTCCTCAGGCAAAGGCGGTCAGGGCGTCAATACCACCGACTCCGCCGTGCGCCTCACGCACATTCCGACCGGCGTCGTGGTCGTCTGCCAAAACGAGCGCTCGCAAATCAAGAACAAGGCCACCGCGATGAACGTCCTCAAGGCGCGCCTCTACGAAAAGAGGCAGGACGAGCACCGCGCCGAGATGGACAAATTCTACGGCGAGAAGGGCGAGATCGGTTTTGGCGCGCAGATCCGCAGCTACGTGCTCCAGCCCTACCAGATGGTGAAGGACCTGCGCACGGGCATCAGCACGAGCGACACGCAGGGCGTGCTCGACGGTGATCTCGATCGCTTCGTCAACGCGTGGCTCCGCGCGGGTTGTCCGCGTCACCGCAACAAGGACATTCAGATGGATGAGTAGGCGGTGATGCTGGAAAACAGAAGGCCATGAAGAAATCATCCCAACGAGGCGGCCTATTTCTGGTTTCCTGCTTTCCTGCTCAGGATTGAACGTGCTCGCCTACGAAACCATCCGTTCCGCGCTGGCCGCGCAGCCGTTGTTCGAGGCCAAGAGCTGGCAGCTCTCGCCCGAAGCGTGGCCCCTCACGCCGGAACAGATCGCGCAGCTCGAGACGATCGGCGCGACGTGCGTGGAGTTTCATCAGTCGCTCGAGACGCTTTATCTGCGCTCCGCGGCGGGGAAAAACCTCCTGCGCAACAAGCCGCTGCTCGCCCCGTGGGTCGCCGACTATCTCGACCGCGGGAAACCGCCCGCGCTCATCGCCCACGCGCGCGATCCCAAAAATCGCGGGGTGCTGCCGCCGGTGCTGCGGCCTGATCTGCTGCTGACGGACGAAGGTTTCGTCATGACCGAGCTCGATTCCGTGCCCGGCGGCATCGGGCTCACGGCCTTTCTCAACCGGCTTTATGCTGCGGAAGGCGGGATCGTGGGAGGGGAAGACAGGATGATTGCGAATTTCCACGCGGCGCTCGCGGCGCTGCGGCCCGAGTCGCGCAATCCCCTCATTGCGATCGTGGTGAGCGACGAAGCCGCCACCTACCGGCCCGAGATGCAGTGGCTCGCCCAGCAGCTCCAGCTCCTCGGCAAACGCGTGTTCTGCCTCCGGCCCGAGGATATTTTTCCGCTGGAGAACTCGCTGTTCTTCGACGCCGGCGGCAACCCCGAGAAAATCGACGTGCTCTACCGGTTCTTCGAGCTCTTCGATCTCGAGAACATCCGCACGCAGAAATTCATCTTCGAGTCGTGGGCCGCGGGCGAGGTCGCGATTGCGCCGCCGATGCGGGCGTTTCAAGAGGAGAAACTCGCCCTCGCGCTCTTCCATCATCACCTGTTGCAGGACTATTGGGCCGAGGCCTTGAGCGGGCGCGCGCTGAAACTTCTGCGCGCGCTCATTCCGCCCTCCTGGATCATGGATCCGGCGCCGTTGCCGCCGGGGGCGGTGCTTGATGCACCGCGCGCCGCCGGCCGTGCGCTGAACGACTGGCGCGATCTGGCGGGCGCTTCGCAGAAAGAGCGCGACCTCATCATCAAGATCAGCGGCTACCACGAGACGGCATGGGGCGCGCGCAGCGTGGTGCTCGGCAGCGATTGCTCGCGCGAGGAATGGCAGGAGGGCCTCGAGCGCGCGATCACGCTGGCCCCGGACAATTTGCACGTGCTGCAAACCTACCGGAAGCCTCGCCGCGTGCGGCATCCGGTTTACCGCACCGAATCGGGCGCGACTCCGAGCGTTGGCGATGCCGACGGCCGGCTGCGCCTGTGCCCCTACTATTTTGTGATTGGCGGGCAGGCCAAGCTATCCGGCGCCCTCGCGACCTTCTGCCCGCCCGACAAGAAAATCATCCACGGGATGCAGGATGCGGCGCTGTTGCCGTGCCGGGTGGTGGCGGGTGCCGCCGGGTGAAAATGAAAAACGCGCCGCACGGCTGAGCGTCGCGTTCCGTTGTCCTGTGGGAGCGAGCTTGCTCGCGTGAGTGGCAGAGTCGCGAGCAAGCTCGCTCCCACAGGTAAAAATCCCTCAACCGAGAATCAGGCCGCCACAGCCTTGCCGATCAACTGGTTTGAAGGTTTGGCGGCTTCGGCAGCCAGGTCCCGGAAGAAAGCGTCGCGGCGCTCGCGAGCGACGGCGACATCCTTGGTGCCGAGGGAGCGGCGGATGCGTTCCTTGGTGAACGGCGTGGGATGCACGGTGTAGTGCAGGAACCAAGTGCCGTGGTTGTTCCACAGGTGATGGTTCGGGTTTTCCGCGCGGACGCGGATTCCAGGGAGGGCGGCTAGGGCGTTCATGATGCGTGATGGTTCGTGGGTTTGAGCTATCGCGCGCCAGGGTTTGAAAACAAAAAACCGACCGGATGGGCATCAGGTCGGTTTCGTCTTCGGGAGCGTTCTTGGTTCGCCGCCCGAGGAGGGAAGCGCACATCCGAGCTTTCGCTCGATCCACCGTGGCCGCTCCCGGCCCGGTTGGCGGAGCCGGCTTGTTAAGGGCCGACTCGTTCCTGATGCGACGCCGAACGTGCCGATCCGCCGGGAGTCGTCCAGATCTTTTTTCGGGCAAAAATCGGAGAGTCCGATCCGCGAAACGGGCACCGTTACTTCTTCGCGTGCGCCTTGGCGTAGTGGTCGGCGAGCAGGTCGTGGCCGAAGTCGCCCTTGAACTCGCGGAAGGTGGTATGCACGTGGTTGCCGTTGCCCTGCGAGTTGTCGAATTCGATGAGGAAGGTCGGACCCTGGATGCGGTAGTAGGTCTGCTGCGAGCGATCGAGTCCGCCGGCCCAGGCGAAGGTGATCTTGTCCAGCCCGGCGGCGGAGATCTTCGCGAAGGTTTCGTTGGCCAGCTCGGGGCGGGCGCGGGCGAGATAAACCTTCAGCAAGCCGAGGAGCTTCTCGCGTTGGGCGGGCTTCAGCTGGGCGGCGGCTATGCCGGCCGGCGAGAGGGGATCGACCCGCTTCTTGTTCGTCGTGACGATCTCCGTGAGGGCTTTCTCCGCGAAGATGGCGACCTTGCGCTGCGACTCGTCGAGCGAGTTGATCAACGCGAGGCCAAGGTCCTCTTCTTCGGCGAGCACCCGCTCGCCCTTGCGCGGGCCGGAGCGCACCTCGGCGGGATTGGTGCCCATGAACGACGGCGCGTAGAACACGTGCTTGCCGTCGACGATCGTGAAGTTGATCGAGAGATGATGGCCCTCAAAACGCCAGCCCCAGGATTTGTCGGCGGCGGGTTCGCCGAAGATGGTGACCAGATAGTTCGAGGGATCGCGGCGGCCCTTGGTGTCTTTCTCCAGGTCCCGGAGGAAAATCTCGAGCTGCATGATGGCCTGCGCCTGGGCGGTGCCGGTGTGGCTGAGGCCCGCGCGGAGCAGGGCGACGCCGTAAGCTTGGGTCAGCGTGGAGGTGTTCCGAAAAGAGAGTCCCTTGCGCTCGATGGGCACGAAGTTCCAATTCTCCCGCTCCGCGTCGGTGAGCGGGTAGGTGGCTTGCGCGCGCTGGGCGTCGGTGAGCGTGCCGAGGAATTGCTTCGCGGCGATGACCATTTCCACGGGGACTTCATGGGCGCGCAGCGCGGCCGGAGCAAAGGCGAGGAGGCTGAAAAGCAGGAGGCGGGGATTGGGGTTCACGCGGCGGTTAAGCGCGAAAACTGCGGGGCACGCAAGGATGCAGCGAAAGTTTGCGCTGCGCGCGGCGTCAGGTTTCCTGCACCCATGGAATCTGCCACAGTTGTGCCCGCATCTGCCCTGAGCCCGCCGCATGTGCTCCCGGAAGGCGTGCGCGAGGGCAACGAGAACCTCGTGCTGCTCACGGGCGCCGCCGGCCGGAAGGTCGCGGCGCTCATCGCGCGCGAGCAGCAGGGCGAGTTTCTCCGCATCGCCATCAGCGGAGGTGGCTGTAACGGTCTCAGCTACAAGCTGCGTTTCGTGCCGGAGCCCAAGCGGGGCGACATTGTCGTGCGAACTGCGGGGGCCCGCGTGGTGGTGGACAGCAAGAGCGCCCTCTATCTTAAAGGGACGCACCTCGATTATTCCGCGGCGCTGGTGGCGGGGGGCTTCAAGTTCTCCAACCCCAATGCCAAGGCCAGCTGCTCCTGCGGCGAGAGCTTCTCGGTCTGATGGGGTGATACCCGCAGGACCCGGCGGATCGCTAAATAAACCCTTGCTCCCGGGCGCGCTCCCGGCGAGAAGGCTCCTCGACCAGACACGTCCAAACCTATTTGATGGCCAATTCGTTTCCTCCCGCCGGAGGCGGTCGCCCCGGCTCTTACCAACGTCGCAATGTCGACCCGTTTGCGGCCATCCGCCGCAACCATCGCATCAAGGTCCCGCAAGTGCGGGTCATTTCCCCCGAGGGCAAGCAGCTCGGGATCCTCGATACGGCGAAAGCCGTGAACCTCGCGCTGGAGAACGGTCTCGACCTCGTGGAGGTCGCGCCCAACGCCACCCCGCCGGTCTGCCGTATCCTCGATTTCGGCAAGTATGTCTACGAGGAGCAGAAGAAGCAGTCGCACGTGAAGTCCGTCGCGAGCAAGATCAAGGAGATCGAGTTCACGGCGCGCATCGCGGACGGGGACTTCAACACCAAGCTGCGACACGCCGAGGAATTCCTCGACCATGGCAACAAGGTGAAGATGCGCCTCAAGTTCCGCGGCCGCGAAATGGCCCACACCGAGCTAGGCTTTGATCTGATGAAACGGGCCGTGGCCGATTTGGCTGGCATGGGCCACCCGGATGCCGAGTTGAAATTGATTGGGCGCAATATCCACGTGATGCTCACGCCGCTCCCCATCAACAAGCGCAAGCCCAAGTTTCACGTGCCCGACGACAAGAATACCGCGGAGCACGTGGAGCCCGCCGAGCCAGAGGCCAAGGCCGAGGGCGGCGAAGCCCCGAGTTCGGGCTCGAATCCGTAGCGCCGGACCGTAGCGTCTGCGCCGCCATGCTTCCGGCGGTCATCAGGCATCTCGCCCCGACGTTGCTCGTTGCGGTCGCCTCCCTCGCGGAGGCGGCTGACGCGGCGCCTCGTGTCACCCCATCGCGACCGGGCAGTTCCCCATCCCCAGCCGCTGCGGCGCCGGGTCCTGGCGCACCGCTCGCCAGCACCAAATTCCGCGGGATCGACTATGTGAACGTGGCCGATGTCGCGTCTCGCTTGGGATTGCAGGTCGCCATTTCCGACCGGGGCCGCAAGGCGCGGCTGAGCGGCAAGAATGTCCGCGCGGATTTTGAGCACGATGACCGCGACGCGGCCATCAACGGGCTGCGCGTGGTCCTCGGCGATCCGGTGCAGGCCAGCGGCGGGCAGGTGTTTGTCAGCCGCATCGATTTCGAACGCTGCATCGCGCCTTTGCTGCGGCCCGGGTGGGGCGTCGCTCCGCGGACGGCTCCGCGCACGATCGTGCTCGATCCGGGGCACGGGGGCCGCGACCAGGGAACCAGCATCCACGAAAAGACCTACGCCCTCGACGTCGCGCGCCGCGCCCGGAAACTCCTCGAAGCGGCGGGCTTCCGCGTGGTGCTGACCCGCGATGCCGACCACGCGCTCGAACTGGGCCAGCGCTCCGACATCGCCAACTCCCAGCGGGGCGACCTTTTTGTCAGCATCCATTTCAACGCCCTGCCGAACGACTCCGCCACCTCCGGCGTGCAGGTCTACACCTTTGCGCCGCCGACCCAGCATTCCTCGGAGTGGTGGAGCACCATGCGACGTCCCGATCCCTATCTGGAGAAGACCGACATGCCGGTGAACCGTCACGACCACTGGAGCGCGATCCTCTCGCAGACGCTGCATCGGCGGCTCGTGTCCGATCTCAACGCCGCCGATCGCGGAAAGAAAATCGCGCATTGGGGCATGCTGCGCGGGCTTGACTGCCCCGGCGTGCTCGTCGAGTGCGGCTTCCTCACCAGCACGGCCGAAGCACGCAAGATCGCGGTGCCCGACTACCGCCAGAAAATCGCCGCGGCGCTCGCCGCCGGCATCCGCGACTACGCAGCCGTGCTCGAAGCCGTCCGCGCGCGTCCGGCCGGCTCCTCGGTTGCGGCCAATTCCCAATGAACTTTTCCGTCCCCATGAAACGCACCGCTGTCCATATCGCCGCCCTCGCCGCCCTCCTCGTCGCGCCGCTCCAGGCCTGGGATTACGAGGGCCACCGCATCGTCAACACGCTCGCGCTCGCCTCGCTGCCGAAGGACTTCCCCAATTTTGTGCACGCGCTCGCGCACGCGGAGCGGGTGGCGTTCCTCTCGGGCGAGCCTGACCGCTGGCGAAACGTCCCGGATCTGCCGCTGAAGCAGTCGGGCGGGAGCTGGACGGATCACTTTCTCGACATCGAATACCTGCCGGAGGCGGGCATCGATCCGAGGACGGTCACCTCGTTCCGCTACGATTTCATCGTGCAGTTCGCGGCCGGGCGCGCGGCTCATCCGCAGAATTTCGCGCCCATCGACCCGGCGAAAAACGCCGACCACACGCGCGAGTGGCCCGGCTTTGCCCCGTGGGCCATCGCGGAGTATTTTGGCAAGCTCCGCTCGGGTTTCTCCTACCTGAAGGTTTATGAGGAACTCGGCACCGCCGACGAGATCATGAACGCGCAGGCCAACATCCTGTATGTGATGGGCACGATGGGGCACTATGTCGGCGATTGCGCGCAGCCCCTCCACACGACCAAGCACTTCAACGGCTGGTCGGGCGACAACCCCAAGGGCTACTCCAAGTGGCCGGGTCTGCACTCGTGGGTGGACGGGGGGATCATCGCCAAGGCGGTGATTCGTGCG
>JANOCA010000515.1:0-27278 GCA_031411915.1 Opitutaceae bacterium | reverse complement strand
GTGACCGAGAAGCTGGCGCTCGCCGCCAAGACGGCCGCGGGCGCCCGGCCTGCGCCGGCGAAGGCCGGGCTTTCGACGAAGGATGCAGCGACCGTCACCGGCATCGAGAAGAAGCTCACGTCGCATCTCGGGGCGCGCGTCGCGGTGCTGCACACGCCCAAGAAGGGCCGCATCGTCATCGAGTATCGCGGCAACGAGGACCTGCAGCGGCTGCTCGAGAAGCTCGGCGTCGAGGCGTGAGTAGGGCGGGCTTCAGCCCGCCTTTTCCCGCGGCACGTTTTCGACCAAGAGCGGGCTAAAGCCCGCCCTACCGCGGAAACCGAACCCGCCATTGACAAACCCGGGGCCTCTGTGCCCTTCTGATCCACTTTCTGCCATGAGCATCCTCCTCGGAATCCTCACCTTTGTCCTGATCCTCGTTTCGCTCTTCCTCGTTCTCATCGTCCTGATGCAGAAGTCGAAGGACTCCGGCATGGGCGCGGCCCTGGGCGGCGGCGCGGCCGAGGCGGCGTTCGGCGCCGACACGACCAACGTGCTCAGCAAGTCGACCATCTACGCCGCGGTCTTGTTCTTCATCCTCGCGTTCGCCCTCTATCTGGGCCGCATCAGCGAACACAAGACCGCCGCCTCCGCCGCGGGTAGCGCGCTGCCCAGCATGCCCGCCGCCGCGGTCCCGGCCACGCCGGCGCCCAACGCGGCTGCTCCGGCCGCCACCACCGCCCCCGCGGTGACCGTGCCGACCGCCACGCCTTCCGCGACCGAGGCCGCCCCGACGGCGCCCGTCACGACTCCGGTCCCGACGCCCACTCCCGAGGCGCCGAAGAAGTAACCGCCCTGCAATGCCGACTGTTGGCCTGATTGCGCCCGCCAAGCCTTGGCGGGCGTTTTGCTTTTTAGCCGGGCTGGGCGCGAGCGCCGCGGCCCACGCTGCCTCGCTGCCGTCGGCGCCGCCCGAGCTGGCGCAGATCGGCAAACCGAACGCCGCGGAAGCCGCGCGCTTGATCGCGCAGTTCCGCACCGCCGGCATCCCGGGCGACTACTATCTCGAATTCGAGCTGCGCGCCCTGCTGCGGCGCAGCGAGGGCCCCACGCTGCGCGGCCGCTGGTGGGGAAGCCGCAACGACCAAGGCGCGCTCAGCCGCATCGAGATCACGGATGCCGCGGGCGCGCCGCATCGCTTCATCCTGCAAAATGGCGACGGCGCCACCGTGTGGCGATCGATGCTGGGGCGCCCGGCCCCGCTCGAGGCCGCCGCGCTGATGGGACCGCTCGTGCCCGGGGTTGAGGTCTCGGCCTTCGATTTGCTCATGCCGTTCCTTTACTGGCCCGGGCCGACGGTGGAAAAAATCACCCGCATGATGGGCCGGCCGGCGCACCAGTTTCTTTTCCCCGCGCCCACCGCCTTCACCGCGGCGCATCCCGAGATCGGTGCCGTGCGCGCATGGCTCGATACCCAGTTCAACGCCCCGACCCAGATTGACCTCATCGGCGCGGATGGCCGCGTGCGGCGGACTTTCGTGCTGCTCGACCTCAAGAAGGTCGACGGGCAGTATCTGCCGAAGTCGGTCGACTACCGCAACGATTCCACGCGGGACAAGACGCGGCTCCAGCTCACCGGCGCCGCGCTCAAGCTCAGCTACCCTTCCAGTCTCTTCGACCCCGCGACCCTTGGGCAGCCGGCGAGTGCGCCGGATGCGGCCCGCATCACGCGCCTCGATCCATGAAGCGCCGCGCGCCGCTCCGCGCGGTGGTCTTTGATTTCGACGGCACGTTGCTCGACAGCCTGCCGCTGGTGCTCGCCGCCATCACGCACGCCGTCGAGGGTCACGGCCCCGCGCCGACGATGGAAATCTTCGCGGGGCTCGGCGGCCCGCCGGACCGGTTCCTCGGCCCGCTGCTCCGCAACCAAGAGCACCTGCCGGTGGCGTTGGAGCGGCTGGCGCGATTCCACCGCGATAATTCCCACCTGATGCGGCCATTTGCCGGTGCGGACGCCGCCCTCGATGGCCTGCACCATGCCGGCGTGCGCGCCGCGCTCTGGACCGGCCGCGATCGCCATTCGGCCGAAAGGCTCCTCGGGCTGCGGGGCTGGACGAACCGCTTTTCGGCCACGGTGTGCGGCGATGACCTCGACACCCACAAGCCCGACCCGGCGGGCCTCCACGCGATCCTGCGAACGCTCGCGGTCGCGCCGGAGGAGACGCTGTTTGTGGGCGATGCGGATGTCGATGTGCTCGGTGGCACGGCGGCAGGCGTGGACACCTTGATGATTCACCACGGTCGCGCCGTGGAGCCCGAGATTGCTCGGCGGGCGTGGCGGCAAGCGGCGTCGCCGACGGAGGCATACGCCATAGTGCGCGAGCTGGTCGCCACCGCCGGGTGCGGAATTTGACGGCGAGGAAAAATTTTCATTGCCGCCGTCACGGTGCGAGTGCCAGCGTGCCGTCGAATCCCACGCGTATGGCCAAGAAATCCCGCAAACCCTCCGCTCCGCTTACCTTCGACTTGCCCGAGTCGCTCATCGCCCGCATCGAGACGTGCCGCAAAGGCCACGGCTTCTCGACCGCCAGCGAAGTCGTCCGCACCGCCATCGGCGAGTTCGACTTCGAGGGCTGCGAGCCCGCCCGCGATCCCCACCGCCAGATTTCGGTGCGCATCGCGCCCGACCAGCGCGCGATGCTCAAGCGCTACGCCCGCCTCAAGAAGGCCAGCGTCGGCGAGCTGCTCCGCCTCGCCATCGAGGCGCTGCCCGCCAAGGGCGCGAAGAAAAAGAAGTGACGAGCTCCGCGCCTCGCGCGAGTTTCCCGCGGCGGCCAAATCGGCCGCCGTTTTTTTTTGCGTAGCTGTGCGGCACCGGCGATGGGCGGGCTTGCATTTCACGAGGCTCGCCCTTTGGTCGTCCGTCTCTGTCCATGAGCAACCCTCCTGCGCCACTGTCCACCTGGGCCCGCAATGTCTCGCCTTCGCCGACGCTCGCCGTCGATGCCAAGGCCAAGGCCCTCGCCGCCGCCGGCGAGGATGTCTGTGGTTTCGCCGCCGGCGAGCCCGACTTCGACACCCCCGAGCACATCAAGGAGGCGTGCATCGCCGCGCTCAAGGCGGGGAAAACCAAATACTCGCCCACGCCCGGCATCGAGCCGCTGCGTCAGGCCATCGTGGATCGCTACCTCGCGGAATACGGCCTCAAGGCCGCGCCCTCGCAGGTCATCGTGTCCCCCGGCGGCAAGTTCAACTGCTACCTCGGCGTGCTCGCGACCTGCTCGCCCGGCGACGAGGTGATTGTGCCCGCGCCGTATTGGGTGAGCTACCCCGAGATGGTGAAGCTCGCCGGCGCCGTGCCGAAGTTCGTGCTCGCCGACGACCGCACAGGCTTCCGCCTCACGCCCGCGATGGTCGAGGCCGCCATCACGCCGAAGACTAAGCTCCTCATCATCAATTCGCCCTCGAATCCCACCGGCGCCGTCTACTCGCGCAAGGAACTCGAGGACATCGTGGCCGTCGCGCTGAAGCACAACCTCTACATCCTCTCCGACGAGATGTATGAGCATCTCGTCTACGACGGCGCGAGGCCCACCTGCATCGCGACCTTCTCCAAGGAGGTCGAGGCGCGCACGATCACCGTCGCCGGTTTCTCCAAGACCTACGCTATGACCGGCTGGCGCATCGGCACCACGCTCGCACCCGCGCCGATCGCCAAGGCCATCTCCGAGCTGCAAAGCCAGATGTCGTCCAACGTCACGACCTTCGCGCAATACGGCGCGCTCGCCGCGCTGAAGGAAAAGGAAAAGACCGCCGCTGCGCTGAAGCTAATGATGACCGCCTTCGACCGCCGCCGGAAATTCCTGCACGCCGAGCTCAACAAGATACCCGGCATCACGTGCCTGCTCGCGGAGGGCGCGTTCTACCTTTTCCCCAACATCACGAGCTTCGGTATGAAGGACCTGGATTTCTGCAACCGCCTCCTCGATGAGGAGAAGGTCGCCGCCGTCCCCGGCAGCGCGTTTGGCGCCGAGGGCTACCTCCGCCTCAGCTACGCCACAAGCGACGAAATCATCCAGAAGGGCCTCACCCGCCTCGCGCGTTTCTGCGCGACGCTGAAAAAATAACCACCCGTTTTCTTTCACCTCAAACACCCACGACCATGCGCTTCGGCATCAACTCCTTCCTCTTCGCCTCCCCGTTCACCAACGCGAGCACCAAGCTGTTTCCCCAGTTCGTGAAGTGGGGCTTCGACACCGTCGAGATTCCCGTCGAGGACCCGTCGCACATCGATCCCGTGCACGTGCGCGCCGCGCTCGAGAAGGCCGGCCTCGCCTGCGGCTCCATTTGCGCGTGCATGGGTCCGGGCCGTGATTTCCGCGGCACCGCCGACGAGCAGCAGACGGCGATGGTCTACTGCAAGGCCCTCATCGATCAAGCGGTGGTGATCGGCTGCCCGCGCCTCATCGGTCCGGTTTACAGCGTCGTCGGCAAGGCCGACGCCGTCGAAGCCGCCGCGCAGAAGACCGAGTGGGCGCTCGTCGTGAAGAACCTCAAGGAACTCGCCGCCTACGCGCACAAGCGCGGCATCACGATTTGCGTGGAGCCGCTCAACCGCTTCGAGACCGACTTCCTCAACACCTGCGACCAGGGCCTCAAGCTCCTCAAGGCTGTCGGCAGCCCCGCGCTCAAGCTGCACCTCGACACGTTCCACATGAACATCGAGGAGAAGAACCAGGCCGCCTCGATCATCAAGGCCGGCAAGCATCTCGCGCACTTCCACGCCTGCGGCAGCGACCGCGGCACGCCCGGCAACGACCACATCGACTGGAAGCCGATCGTGAAGGCGCTGAAGAAAATCGGCTACAAGGGCGACGTCGTGATCGAGAGCTTCACGACCGACGTGAAAGTCATCGCCCGCGCCGCCGCCATCTGGCGCAAGATGGAGCCCACCCGCAACGAGATCGCGGTCAAGGGCCTGAAATTCCTGAAGAAGGCGTTCAAGTGAGGAAGGCGGCGCGCAGAGCACCGCCAAATCCGGCATTCTGGGGATTCTGTGCAGACGGCATGATGCCGCCGTGCAAACCCCCCTCGCTTCTCTCCTAGATCCGGATGTGTCCGCCAAGGCGCGGCGGAAAGCGGAAGCAGACCGCACTTGATTCGGATTCCAGATTCGCCACTATCGGAATCATGAAAACTACGGTTGACCTTCCTGAAGACGCGCTGGCGGAAGCTATGAAGCACGCCAAGGTGAAGACCAAGACCGAGGCGGTCGCGCTGGCGGTGGCCGATTTCAACCGTCGGCACCGGATGGCCGCGCTCACTCGCCATTTTGGGACATTCAAGGATTTCATGACTCAGGCTGACCTGAAGCGTATGCGCGAGTCGGGGCGGCACACGCTATGATCCTGGTCGACACGAGCTGCTGGATTGAAGTGCTGCGCGAGCGGGGCAATGCAGACGTTTGCCGCCGGATGAACGATCTGGTCCGCAGTGGGCGTGCGTGCTGGTCGCCCGTGGTCCGGCTCGAACTCTGGAACGGAGCGCGCGGCGTTCGGGAGAAAAATGCCCTGCGCGAATTTGAGCAGGTTTTGCCCGAACTGGACATGCCGGCCGAGGCATGGGACATCGCGTGTGATCTGGCGCGCCGCGCCCGGGCGGCTGGTCTCACGGTTCCGGCCACGGACCTCCTGATTGCCGCCTGCGCGCGGCATCACGGCGTCGAGGTCGAGTCAACGGACGCGCACTTTGTCGAGCTGGAGAAACTGTAGTGGAGGGGCGGGCGGCATCAACGCGCTGCCATATTGACGAAGTCCAACACGCGCTGCTCGTAATCCCGTTTCGCGAAGCCGTAGATGTCCACATGCGTGGCGCCGGGCACGAGCCACCAAGATTTCGGTTTGCGGGCTTGATCGAAGATCTCGCGGGCATCGCTGGGCAGCGTGTGCGTGTCCTGTTCGCCGGCAATTACGAGCACGCGGCACGACAGTTTGGCGATGGCGTCACGCGGGCTGCGCTCGAAGCGCTGATTCCGAGCCGCCATTCGGCGATGGGAGTCATCACGCAGCCGACCAACCAGCCCGGAAGAAACACCGTGCGCCGGAAACGGCGATCGACGGCGTTCAGGAGCGTCGGATAGACGCTTTCCAGAATGGCCCAACGCACTTCGCGGAGTTCCGCACCGGCGAGCGCGATGGTTGCACCGCCTTAAGAAGCGCCGACGCAGCCGAACTCGGTGAAACCGCGGCTCCGTAGCCAGTCGAGCGCGCCCAGCAGGTCACGCGTCTCGAACAAGCCGAAGCTCACGAGCGCCTCGCCGCTTTCACCGTGGCCGCGGGCGTCGTGGAGCAGAGCAGCGAAACCTTGATCGTGAAAGAACCGGGCGCGGGCGAGCATCTGGGTGCGCGTGGTGCCGTAGCCGTGAAGGAGCACGACCGCTTTCCTTGTCTCCGCGACCGGCACGAACCAGCCCGCAAGCATCACACCATCGCGCGCGGGAAACCGGACGGACTCGTGCGCAGGAAGGAATTTCTGCGGTGGCACGGCGAGGGCGCGCCGAGCCGGAGTAGTAAATCGATACGCGAAACATGCGGAGACCGCACCAAAGCCAATCGCACCGAGCAGGAGCGCGGTCGCGGCGAGGCGGACTGCGCGCGAAGCTTTCACCACCCATAGCTCCGCTTCATCCGGAGTGGCTGATAAAGATCGGGTGCGAGTTCGGTGAGGAAGCGGCTCGGGGTTTGGAGCATCGCGGGGCCGCCCTTCGTGTTCACCTTGGGGAAGCAGAGGTAGAGTTCGTCGCGGGCGCGGGTGACGGCGACGTAGAAGAGGCGGCGTTCTTCCTCCACGTCGCCCGCCTCGATGGCGCGGCGGAGCGGAAAAGATCCGTCGGCGAGACCGATGAGGAAGACAGCGGCGTATTCGAGGCCCTTGGCTTGGTGGACGGTCGTGAGGCGCAGCGCGTCGGCATCGGGATCGGCGGAGCGGTCGCTCGTCTCGCTGTTGAGGAGCATCACCTCGACGAGAAGCTGGTGCATGTCGTCGTAGCGGCTCGCGAAGCCGATCATGGATTTCAGGTCATCGAGGCGGGAGACGTAGTTGGCGAAGGCGCCCTTGAGGTAATCGCCATACCAGCCGTCGATCGCGATCTCGACGGCGTTGTGGGGCTTCATTGTTTTCATCATCTCCTTCACCTGCTGGAGCGAGGCGACGAACTTGGGCCACTCATCCTTGGCATCCTTCGGCACTTTGCTCGCGACGTCGTCGGTGCCGAGCGCGTCGAGGAAATCCTGCTGCATCAGCTTCGCGTGCTCGAGGGCGGCGGCGTGGAGCTTCTGCGCGTTCTTGTCGCCGACCTTGGGGAGCAGGACGGCGACGCGGTTCCACGCGGCGGTGTCGCCGGGGTTGTAGACGAAGCGCAGCAGCGCCACGAGGTCACGGATGTGCGCCTGCTCGAAGAACCGCACGCCGCTCGTGATCTGGTAGGGAATCTGGAGGCGCGACAGCTCGAGCTGGATGTCGATCGCGTGGAAATGCGCGCGGTAGAGGATAGCGATGTCGGCGAGCGCGCAGCCTTCGTCCACGAGCCCGCGGATGCGCTGCACGATGAACTGCGCCTGCTCGCGGCCGTCCATTGTCTGCACGAAGTAAGGCTTCTCGGAGTTGGCGCGGTGGGGCTTCAGCTCCTTCTCGAAGGCGCGGCCTTTGGGCTGGGCGAGCAGCACGCCGTTGGCGAGCGCGAGGATTTGCGGCGTCGAGCGGTAGTTGGTCTCGATGCGGTGGATGACGGTTTCGGGGTGGCGATCGGGAAACGTGAGGATGTTCTCCACGTTGGCGCCGCGCCACGTGTAGATGCACTGCGCATCGTCGCCGACCGCCATCACCCGGTGATGCGAGCCGATAAGATCGACGATCTGGGACTGGACGACGTTGGTGTCCTGGTATTCGTCCACGAGCACATGGCGGAAACGGTGGCTGAAATACTCGCGCGTCGTCTCGGACTTTTTCAGCAGCTCGAGCCACAGCTCGAGCAGGTCGTCGTAGTCGAGCACGCTGGCCTCGCGTTTCTTGTCGGCATATTTTTTGGCGAAGAGCGGCAGCCGCTCGATGATGCCCTCGTGCTGCGGGAAGAAACGCCGCGTCGTCTCGTCGATGGAGAGCTGGGTGTTGCGCGCCATCGAGAGCAGCGAGTGGAGCGGGCCCGGCTTGGGGTGGGTCTTGTCCTTGAAGAAGCCGCGATCGGCTTCGTCGACCGCATCGCGCAGCACGCCCTCGGATTCCTCGGCGTCGAGGATGGTGAAGGTCCGCGGCAGCCCGATGGCCTCGCCGTGCATGCGCAGCGCGCGATGCCCGATGCTGTGAAACGTTCCGCCCCAGAAGCGCCCCGGCTCGACGCCGGTGAGCTCGTGGACGCGGTGGAGCATTTCCTTGGCGGCCTTGTTGGTGAACGTGAGCAGGAGAATCTCGCCGGGTCGCACGCCCTGCGAAAGTAGGTAGGCGACGCGGTAGGTGAGCGTGCGGGTCTTGCCCGAGCCAGCGCCCGCGAGGACGAGGAGCGGGCCGGGCGGCGCGGTGACGGCCGCGAACTGCTCGTCGTTCAGCGCCGCGCGAAAATCGATCGGCGGGACGCCGGGCGAGGCATACGAAGGCTGGGCGTCGAGCGGGAAATCCATGAAAGGCGAGGGGAGATGGCCGCAAAGAGGGGCGAGGGGCGCAAAGGAAAAGTGACCGTGGATTTTTCATTCATCTCCTAAGAAACTCACGGCTGGCGTGTCTGTCACTGTGGCCTATGCCTTCCAAAATGAAGATAACTCACGTGGTGCTGTGGGGTGCGGTGGTATCGGGCGGCTGGGCGCAACCGGCGCTCACCGTCTACAATCAGGGTTTTGCGGTCGTCCGTGAACGCATCACGCTCGACCTCAAGGCGGGCGAAAACGCGGTCACCTTCGCGGGCGCGACCGCGCAGGTGGAGGCAGACTCGGTGGTGCTGCGCGATCCGACGGGCCGGGTCCAGATCCGCGTGCTCGAGCAGAGCTATCGCGCCGACGTGATGTCGCAGGGCGTGCTGCTCTCGCTGAACGAGGGCAAGGAGATCGATTTCCTCGTCCGCGATCAGAATGCGAAGGAATATCCGATCCGCGGAAAGGTCATTCGCAGCGGGCACAATCCCGGCGGTGAGCCGATGACGCCGATCATTGAGGTCGCCGGGAAGCTGCGGTTCTCGCTGCCGGGTGAGCCGCTCTTTCCGGCGCTGGCGGGCGACGGCATCTTGAAGCCGACGCTGGCGTGGAAGCTCAGCGCGCCGCAGGCGGCTAAGTTTGATGCCGAGTTGGGCTACATCACCGGCGGACTCGACTGGGAGGCGGCCTACAATCTCATCGCGCCGGAGAAGGGCGATATGCTCGATGTGGTCGGGTGGGTGACGTTTCAAAACAACAGCGGCAAGGTGTTCGAGAATGCGGTGGTGAAGCTGATGGCCGGCGACGTGCAGAAGATCGCGCCGAAGGCCGCACGGCCGGTTTATGAGCGGCAGGTGCAGATGATGCAGATGGCGGTGGCGGATGCGGTGACCGAAAAAGCGTTCGATGAATTTCACCTCTACTCGTTGCCACGTGCGGTGACCCTGCGCGACCGGGAGAGCAAGCAGGTCGAGTTTATGCGCGCGAGCGGCGTAAAGGCGCCCGTGATCTACGTCTACGACGGCACGGGGATGTTCAGCACCTACCAAGGCGGCATGATTCGCGATCCGGCCTATGGGACGCAGAGCAACAAAAAGGTCTGGGTGACGCGTGAATTTCAGAACAGCGAGGCCAACAAACTCGGCCTGCCGCTACCCAAGGGTCGGCTGCGTTTCTACCGACGCGACGATGCGGACGGCCGCATCGAGTTCACGGGCGAGAGCCAGCTGGGTCACACGGCGAAGAACGAGTTGATCCGCGTGAAGACGGGCGATGCGTTCGACATCGTGGGCGAGCGGGTCCGGATGAATTTCAACGGCAACAATCGCCAGGATTTTGCCGAGGAGGATTTCGAGATCAAAGTGCGCAACCGAAAGTCCGAGCCGGTGACCGTGCGGGTGGTCGAGCACCTCTATCGCTGGAGCAACTGGGTGATTACGCAGAAGTCGGACGAATTCACGAAGAAGGACGCGCAGACGATCGAGTTCAACGTGAGCGTGCCGCCGGATGCGGAGAAGGTCGTGACGTATCGCGTTCGGTATGAGTGGAAGTAGCCGGGACTGTGGGATGGGCTTTACGCCCCGACTGGCCGGACTTCTCAGAAAGTCGGGGCTTAAAGCCCCTCCCACAGCCTACAACAATACCAGGTCGTTGCGATGCACGACCTCGAGGCGCTTGCGCGTCGGGTAGAGCGCGGCGACGGCGGGGCCTTGCTGCTCGGCGATCGCGGAGATCTCCTCGCTGGCGTAGGCGCTTTTGCCGCGGGCGAAGATTGCGCCGTCGGGGCCGGCGATGTTTACGATGTCGCCGGCGGTGAACTCGCCTTTCGCACCCGTCACGCCCACGGCGAGCAGGCTGCGGCCCTGTTCGCGCAGCACGGGCACGGCGCATTCGTTCACGGAGATGGTGCCGGCAGGGCGCTGGAAATACGCGAGCCAGCGTTTCTTCGATTCCATCGGCAGGCCGCTCGGGACGAAGAACGTGCCGGGACCGCGGCCGGCGAAAAGTTTTTCCAGGATGCGCGGCTCGGAGCCACTCGCGATGAAGACGCCGCAGCCGGCCTTGGTCGCGAGCTTGGCGGCGGTGATCTTGGAAATCATGCCGCCGGTGGCGGTCTCGCTTGTGGTGCCGCCGGCCATCGCCTCGATCTCGGGCGTGATGCGCTCGACGACGGGGACGATCTCCTTCGTGCCCTTCATGTCGATGAGGCCGGGTGCGGTGGAAAGTATGACGAGGTGCTGCGCCTCGACGAGGCTGGCGACCATGGCGGAAAGCGTGTCGTTGTCGCCGAACTTGATCTCGGCGGCGCTCACCGTGTCGTTTTCGTTGATGACCGGGACGGTGCCGTAGGCGATGAGCTGGCGGAGCGTCTCCTTGACGCCGAGGTAGCGCGTGCGCACGCGGAGGTCATCGTGCGTGAGGAGCACCTGCGCGACGGTGAGGCCGTGCGGCATGAAGCCCTCCTGCCACACCTGCATGAGGCGCGATTGGCCGATGGCGGCGCAGGCCTGTTTGCGCGCGATCTCCTTGGGTTTTTTCGCGAGGCCGAGCGCGCCCATGCCGAGTCCTACGGCGCCGGAGGAAACGACGATGACCTCGGTGCCGCGCGCGCGGAGCGCCACGATCTCGGCGCAGACGGCGGCGATGCGTGCGGTGTCGAGCTGGCCGATGCCGGTGGTGAGGACGCCGGTGCCGAGCTTGATGACGACGCGGCGTGGCGGCGGGCTGGAAATTTCTTTTTTCAACGCGTGCAACGTAGGAGCGCGGCTAGCCCGCGCCCGTGTAGGTGGGACGGGCGTGGACAAGCCGCGCCCCTACAAACTGGCGCCTCAGACGTTCAGCAGATCCTTCTCCTTGTGGGCGAGGTGCGTGTTGATCTCGGCGATGGCCTTGTCGGTCGCGGCCTGGACTTCCTTCTCGAGGCGCTTCGATTCATCCTCGGGAAGCTTGGCCTTCTTCGAGGTTTCGAGGGCGTCGCGGCGGACGTTGCGGACATGGACGCGACCTTCCTCGGCGAGGCGGTGGGCGTTTTTCACGAACTCCTGCCGGCGTTCGCGGCTCATGTCGGGGAGCGGGATGCGGATCACTTTCCCGTCGGGCATGGGATTGAAGCCGAGGTTGGCGGCTTGGATGCCGGAGATGATCGATTTGATGAGGGAGGCATCCCACGGCTGGATCTGGATGAGGCGGGCATCAGGCGTGGAGATCGCGGCGCAACTCTTGAGCGGCTGCATCTGGCCGTAGGCCTCGATCATCACGGTCTCGACCATCGCGGGCGTGGCTTTGCCGGTGTGAATGGAGCTAAACTCGTGGAGCGTGTGATCCACGGCTTTCTTCATGCGGGCTTGGGCGTCGTTGAGAATCGGATGGGACATGGGTGGGGAGGGAGTTGAGAGTTGAGAGATGAGAGTTGAGGGAAAAAGCCGCGAGGGCGAGAGCGGGAATCAGATGGGTGCTCTCAACTATCAACCCTGAGCTCTCAACGTCCGTGCGGGTCAGTTGTGGACGAGCGTGCCGATCTTCTCGCCCATGATCGCCTTGCGGATGGCGTGCTTGTCGTTGAGGTCGAACACGAGGATCGGGACGTTGTTGTCCATGCAGAGCGAAAACGCCGTCGAGTCCATCACGCTCAGGCGCTGCTTGAGCGCGTCGACAAAGGTGAGGTGATCGTATTTCACGGCGTCGGGGTGTTTCTTCGGGTCCTTGTCGTAGATGCCGTCGACCTTGGTGGCCTTCATGATGATGTCGGCGTGCATCTCGGAGGCGCGAAGGGCCGCCGTAGTGTCGGTCGAGAAATAGGGGTTGCCCGTGCCGGCGACGAACATCACGACGCGGCCCTTCTCCAAGTGGCGGATTGCGCGGCGGAGGATGAACGGCTCCGCGATCTGGTTCATGGGGATGGCCGACTGCACGCGGGTGTTTACCCCGATTTTCTCGAGGCAGTCCATGAGCGCGAGGCCGTTGATGACGGTGGCGAGCATGCCCATGTAGTCGCCGGTGGTGCGGTCGACGCCGCGCTTCTCGCCGTTGAGACCGCGGAAGATGTTGCCGCCGCCGATGACGACGCAGACCTGCACGCCGAGGTCGTGGATTTCCTTCACTTGGTTGCAGACCTCGAGGAGCGTCGCTCCGTCGATGGGATCGCCGGACTTGCCGCCACGCAGCACCTCGCCCGAAAGCTTGAGGACGACGCGTTTGTATTTGGCCCGGGAATCGACCGACTTGGATTTGCTCATCGCATCCAAGAAACGAGTGGGAAAAAACGGCGTCAATGCCCGAGATTTTTCCCGCGGCCTCGGCGCTCGACAAGCGCGCCGCGCGATTCTCTAGTCGCGCATCGTTTTCCACCCATCCGCGTCGTTCCCGCCTCCGAGATCGCCCCCATGAAACTTCCTCACCTCGCCGCCTCCGCCGTCCTCACGTTTGTCCTCGCCGCTCCGCTCGCCGCCGCCAACTGGCCCGGCTGGCGCGGGCCCAATGGCGACGGCACGACCACCACGGTGAAGAATCTCCCCACCACGTGGAGCGCCACGGAAAATGTGAAGTGGAAGATCGAGATGCCCGCATGGAGCGGCTCGTCGCCGACCATCTGGGGTGACCGGATTTTCCTGAACTCCCCCTCCAAGGAAGACGCGACGGCCCCGGCGCCCGCGGCGGAGGCGCCGGCCCCCGGCAAAAAAAAGCGCCCCGCGCCCGGCGGCGTCCGCGGCCCCGGCGGCCAGGACATCCTGCTCCTCTGCCTCGACCGTGCGACCGGCAAGGAACTCTGGCGCCGGCAATATGACCGCGGCAACGACATCAAGATGAAGCACAACATGTCGTCGCCCTCGCCGGTCACGGATGGCAAGCACGTGTGGGTCGTCTCCGGCAACGCCATCGTCGCGTGTTACGACTTCGCAGGAAAACAGCAGTGGACCTTCGACATCCAGAAGGCCTACGGGAAAATGGGGATCCAGTTTGGCTACGGCTCCTCGCCGCTGCTCGTGGACGGCAAGCTCGTCTTCCAGATGCTCCAGGGCCTCTACACTGACGATCCCTGCTACCTTTTCGCCCTCGACGCCGCGACCGGCAAGCCGCTGTGGCGCGTCGAGCGCCCCACGGACGCCGAGCACGAGAGCCCCGATTCCTACTCGACGCCTGCGCTGCTCGTGCAAGGGGGCAAGAAACAGTTCGTCGTCGGCGGCGCTGACTACGTCACCGGCCACGACCTCGCGACGGGCAAGGAACTGTGGCGCGGCGGCGGGCTCAATCCCGAGAAGTCGAAAAATTTCCGCGTCATCGCCTCGCCGCTCGTGAAGGAGGGCATGATCTTCGCGCCCACCCGCGTGAAGCCTTTCATCGCCTTCAAGGCCGGCGGCACCGGCGACATCACGACGAGCCACCGCGCGTGGATGTGGACGGAGAAAGGTTCGCCCGACGTGCCGACGCCCGTGAGCGACGGCGAGCTCCTCTACATGGTCGATGACCAAGGTGGCATCACCTGCGTGAAGGCCAAGACCGGCGAGCGCGTCTATGGCCCGGAGAATACCGGCATCGGCCGCATCAGCTCCTCGCCGATCCTGGCGGAGGGAAAAATTTATTTCATCGGGGAAAACGCCGAGACCGCGGTCGTGCAAGCCGGCCCCGTCTACAAGCTCCTGGGCAAAAACGCGCTCGACGGCAGCTACACCCTCTGCACGCCCGCCTTCGCCGACAGCGAGATCTTCATCCGCACGGGCACGCACCTGTATTGCGTGACGAAGCGATGAGAGGACACCGCATGGTTGGTAGAGTAGGGCGGGTCTGTGACCGGCCCTTTCACGCGTTGAGTGTTCGGACTGAGGGCGGGTCAAAGCCCCGCCCTACTTTTTCGTCATGACGAATCTCCAGCTCGCGATCCACTTCTTCTTCCAGATCGCTGTCATCTTGGTGGTTTGCCAAGCCGTGGGGCTGATCGGCAAACGCGTCGGGCAGCCGCAAGTGGTCTCCGAGATGTTGGCGGGCGTGCTGCTCGGGCCGTCGCTGCTCGGGCTGTTTTTCCCGGCGGTCTCGGCGAAGCTGTTTCCGCCGGAGACGCTGAAGGTGCTTTTCCCGATTTCGCAGCTCGGGCTGGCGACCTACATGTTTGTCGTCGGGCTGGAGTTTCGCGTGGACATCGTGCAGCAGCGGATGCGCAGCGCGGTGGCGGTGTCGGTGGCGGGCATGGTCACACCGTTTGTGCTCGGTGCGGCGCTCGGCTGGTATTTCCACGGGCACACCTCCCTGTTTCCCGTGCGCACGAGCGTGACGGAGGCGATGATATTTCTCGGCGCTTCGATGTGCATCACGGCCTTCCCGATGCTGGCGCGCATCATCCATTTCAAAGGCCTCGCCGGGACCACGATGGGCACGGTGGCGCTCGGAGCGGGCGCAATCGACGACGCCGCGGCGTGGTGCCTGCTGGCGGTGGTGCTTTCGAGCTTTGACGGGGATTTCTCGCACGCGGTGTTCAACATCGCCGGCGGCATCGGCTACGTGGCTTTCGTGCTCCTCGTGCTGCGGCCGCTGCTCGCGCGCTGGGGCCGCGGCGTGGAAGAGCGGGGCGCGTTGTCGGAGCGAGAGTTCGTCTTGCTGCTGGCGCTCATGTCTCTGGGCGCGTGGTTCACGGACCTGATCCAGCTGCACGCGGTGTTCGGCGCGTTTGTGATGGGCATCGCGATGCCCCGCGGGCTTGTGACGCGCGAGCTCATCGCGCGCATCCAGCCGCTCACGGTGGCCTTGCTGCTGCCGCTGTTCTTCACCTATTCGGGTCTCAACACTCAGATCGGGCTCATCGACACCGCTTACCTCTGGGGGATGGCGGGACTCGTGCTGGTGGCGGCGGTCGCGGGCAAAGGCGTGGCGTGCTGGATGGCGGCGCGCGCGACCGGCCTCTCGAACCGCGAATCGCTCGGCATCGGCACGCTGATGAACGCCCGCGGCCTGATGGAACTCATCATCATCAACATCGGCCTGCAGCGCGGCATCATCTCGCCGGCGCTCTTCGCGACGCTCGTCATCATGGCGGTCGTCACGACGCTGATGGCCTCGCCGCTGTTCGAGCTGCTGGTGGGGAAAAGGGAGCGGGTTGCGGAGTAGCCCTGCTCGGAAGAGCAGGGAAGGCCGCGAGTTTGGGGTGAGCCGTCCCGCCTCTTCCGAGGCGGGCTACAAACGCCTCACGGCGCCGCCAGCGAAACGCACACGAGTGTGGTGTCGTTGCGCGCGAAAAGGCTGCGGTGGGCGTAGGCGGGGTGTGACCACGCGATGGGGTGGGTGCGGTTGTTCAGCGGGGTCTCCGGTGCGATGAAGTGCGCGCTGCTGATCCGCTGGAAGCCGGCGGGCGTGAGCTTCGCGATCACGATTTCGCCTTTCTCGGTGGTGATCCAAGTGTGGTCGCCGTGCTGCACGAAATAGGCGGTGGCCCAGCGGCCGTTGGCGAGGAGCGTGGTGTCCTCCCACACGCGGTCGCCGGTCGCGAGGTCGAGGCAGCGCATCTCGCCGTAGCTGTCGATGCCGTAGACGTGGCCGCCGCGGATGAACGGAGTCATGATGATGCTGTGCAGCGCGTCGGTCTTGCGCTCGTTCACGCCTTTGCGTTGCCAGAGCAGGGTCGGCGGCGCGGTGTCGCGCGGCAGCTGATAGAGGCGCGCCCCGTCATAGAACGCGGAGAGGAAAAGTCGCGTCCCCGATTCGTCGAGCACGGGGTCGCCGACGTTAAGGATCCCCTTCGCCGGCTTGTAGGGTTCCTTCCACCAGACCCGGCCGGTCGCGGGATCGAGGGCGGCGACCCAAAACGCGGTCCACGTGAGCACGACGTCGCGGTCCCCGAGGCGGACGAGGCGCGGGGCGGAGTAGGAGGCCGCGCCGTCGAGCGCGCGCCAGCGTTCGCGCCCGGTCTTCACATCGAGCGCGACGACGCAGGCATCCGGCGGTCCGCCGACTTGGAAGATCACGAGGTCGCCCACGACGAGCGGCGCGCCGGTGACGGCCCACGTGTTGATTTTCGCGCCGTAGTCGGTCGGAAGGTGGCGCGCCCAGAGGACTTTCCCCGTCGCGGCGTCGAGGGCGTGGGCGTGGCCCATCGCGCCGTAGGCGAAGGCGCGCCCGTCCGCGATCGTGACGGATGCGCGCGGCCCGAGCGCGTAGTCGATGTCGCGATAGACGCAGGCGTAGGCGTGCGTCCAGAGTGGTTTGCCAGTGCGGCGGTCGAAGCAGAGCACGCGCTCCTGCTGCTCCGGCGCGCCGACGCGATCCGTGAGGTAAACGCGATCGCCGGCGACGGTCGGGCCGCTGTAGCCGGGGCCGACGGTAGCGGTCCAGACGGGCGTGAGTTGCGGCGCGGCGAATTTCTCGACGATCCCAGTCTCGCGCCAGACGCCGTCGCGCTGCGGCCCCCGCCATTGCGGCCAGTCGTCAGCGCGCGCGGCGTGCGCGGCGAACCACAGAAGCGCGAGGTGGGCGAGGGAGCGGAGCTGGCGGGGCAGGTGGGTCATGGCGCGGTCAGGTTGCGCGGGTTGTGCGGCGCGCAAAAATGCGACGCAAGCCTTGAGTCGCGCACCTTCCCGGTATGCAGTCCGTCTTCCCGCAGCAACCGCGTTTCCTCCCATGACGATCTTCCGCCTTGCCCCTGATGGCACCGCCGCGCGCGCGGCTCCGTCGCTGCCGTTTGCGCTGATTTACGGAGCGCTGAGTTTTGGCATCGTGAGCACGCTGGCCTACACGATCTGGGCGTTCCGCCTCGTGCCGGGGACCGCGGGGCTCTACACGACGACGGCGCTCGTCTATGTGGGCCTCGGTGGCTTGGCGCTGAGCCGGCTCGTCGTGGCGCCTCACGCGTGGAGGCGCTTCCCGCCGTGCTTCGCAGCGGTGTTTCTCGCCTACGCGGTGGTCTGGTGCCTGTGCTGGTTCGGCTTGCGCGGCAAATATCAGGCCGACCTCTGGGGCGCGATCGCCGGCCTCGCGGCGGTGACGTGGCTGTTGCAGCGGGCGTTTGGCGCCCGGGGCGGATTTCTCGGCGCCTTCCTCGTGTTGCTGGCGCTGCACAGCGCGGGCTACTACCTCGGCGAATATCTCTACGCGACCGTGCGGGGCCCGAACGGCCGCCTGCTCTGGGGCGCGGCGCACGGCCTCGGTTTTGGCGCGGGCCTAGGCTACGTGCTCTGGCGGTTGCAGTCGCCGCCCGTCGCATCCGCTCCGGCTCCCCGGACGTAGCGATCTGGCAGGACAACGCGTGCATTTTTCCCCATGGCCACCCACACCGATTCCACGAGCTACGACGCGATCATCATCGGCGGCGGCCCGTCGGGCGCGAGTGCGGGCGCCATCCTCGGCGAATACGGCCATCGCGTGCTGATTCTCGAGCGCGAGAAGTTCCCGCGCTACCACATCGGCGAGTCGCTGATTCCATTCACGTTCCAGCCGCTCGAGCGCCTCGGGATGATCCCGAAGATGAGGCAATCGCACTTCGTGAAGAAGTTCAGCGTGCGTTTTGTGCAGCGCGATGGCGGGAGCGCACAGCCTTTCTATTTTTTCACGCGCTACGACAGGGAGACTGTCGCGCAATCGTGGCAGGTGCTGCGCTCGGAGTTCGATCAGATGATGTTGGACAACGCGCGGGAGAAAGGCGCCGAGGTGCGGGAGGAGACGACGGTGAAGTGCCTGCTGATGGAGGGCGATGCGGTCGTGGGCGTCGAGGCCACCGACCAATCCGGCCGCACCTACGAGGTCCGCGCGCCCATCACGCTCGATTGCACGGGCAAGGAGGCCTTCGCCTCGCAGCGCAACGGCTGGCGCATGAAGGATCCCTATCTCAACAAAATCGCGATCTGGACCTACTACGAAGGCTCCCGGCGCGGCACGGGCATCGACGAAGGTGAGACGACCGTGGCGTTCATCCCGGAGAAAGGCTGGTTCTGGCACATCCCGCAACACGACGATCGCGTGAGCGTGGGCGTCGTCGCCGAGGGCAAGTATCTCTCCCGCGGCGGCGTGAAGGATCCTCGCGCAATGTTTGACCGCGCAGTCGAGGAGAACCTCTGGATCAAGGAGCGGCTCGCCGCCGGCCGATGCACGGGCGAGTATTGGGTGACGAGCGAGTATTCGCGGCATTCGCGGTATTGCGCGGCGCCGGGGCTCGCCCTTGTGGGTGACGCGCTGGCCTTCCTCGATCCCGTCTTCAGCAGCGGCGTGATGCTCGCCCTCAAGAGCGGCGTCCTCGTGGGCGAGGCGGTGCATGAGGGCCTGGTGGCCGGCGATCTTTCGCCGGCGCGGTTCGCGGACTACGGCGCTGCGATCCGGACGGGCGTGGAGAACATGCGCAAGCTCGTATACGCCTTCTACCAGCCGGGCTTTTCCTTCAAGCAGGTGATCGATCGGCATCCCGAGGCGGCCGGCGACATCACCGACTGCCTTTCGGGCGACGTGAACAAGGATTTCTCGCGCCTTTGGTCGCAGTTCCGGGAACTGGTGCCGCTGCCCGACGATCTGCCCTACGGCGTTCCGCTCGTGCCGGAGACAGCCGGGCCATAGGAGACATATCCATCTCGTGGGCACGCTCGGAACCTGAGAACACACTGGACCTTCGTCCGCTGTTCAGGAAATCTCCCAGCCACCCCATGAAAACGAACGCCCCCATCGTTTCGTCGCTTCGCGTGCTCGGCCTGATGCTGGCACTCGCGTCCGTGGCCCTCGCCGCCGACGGCACCATCACCGGCTCGATTAGCAACTCCGCCACGCGCAATCTCCTCGAGGGCGCGCGGGTCGAGGTCCCTGCGCTCGGCCTCTCCGTCCTCACCGACAACACCGGCCGCTATGTGCTCAGCGGCGTGCCGCCGGGCACGCACGAGGTTTCCATTTCCTACATCGGCCTCGACCCGGCCACGGCTAGAATTGCGGTCGGCGCCGGGCAGCGCGCGGTGCGCGACTTCGAGCTGAGCTCAGGCATCTACCGGCTGGATGCGTTCAAGGTCACCGGTGAGCGCGAAGGCGACGCGCTCGCGATCACCGCGCAGCGCAATGCGGAGAACGTGAAGAACATCGTCGCGATGGATTCCTTCGGCAACCTCCCGAACATGAGCGCGGGCGAGGTCGCGCTGCGCCTGCCGGGCATCGCGGGCAGCCCGACGGAGGAGGGGCTCTTCTACCAGTTCAACGTCCGCGGCATGGCGCCCGGGCTCAACACCGTGACGGTCGACGGCGGCCTGATGGCGAGCATTGGCACGAGCCGCGCGTTCGAGCTGCAGAGCATCACGGGCACGATGTTCGAGCAGCTCGAGCTCATCAAGGGCCACACGCCGGACAAGACCGCCGACTCGCTCGGCGGCACGATCAACATGAAGACGCGCTCGCCGCTCAACATGCGCGAGAAGCGCCGCGTCTCCTACGGCGCCACCGTGCGCACCGCGCCATCGTTCACCACGCAGACACCGCGCCGCGAGGAGCACCGCTCGCACCCGCTGATCAACTTCGCCTATCAGGAGGTGTTCAGCGTGTTCGGCGGCGAACGGAACCTGGGCGTCGCCGCGAACATTTTCTACAGCGAGAACGCCGTCGGGCAGTTTCGCGTGACCCACCAGTTTCAGGCCGTCGCGAACCTCGCCGATCCCGCCTACCAATGGAGCTACCAGTCGCGCGAGGGCTACAACAACCGCAAGCAGAGGAGCGTGAACGTGAAGACGGACTACCGCCACTCGTTCCATTCCAAGTTCTCCCTCAACCTGACGGTCAACGACAACATCGAGCGCTTCCGCCGCACCGACAACGCCACCGCCTCCACCGGCAATGCCACCACCGTGCCGAGCGCCACCTCCGGCGTCATCCCCGGCTTCACCGAAAAAATCACGCAGGTGCGCCAGGTGCCGGCGTCGCAGCTCGATGTCGTGAACAACGGCCCCAACAGCTACGTGGTCGAGGCCTACATCATCGACTTCGGTGGTGAGCACGAATACGGCCCGTTCCAGATCGACTACAACCTCGGCTTCAGCCGCAACCACCAGCAGTCCGGCCTCCTCCCCAACGGCGGCCAGACCGCGCTCACCAACCGCATCAGCAACATCGGCTGGATCGTCGACCGCACGCACTCGGACACCTTCCCGCGCTTCGTGCAGACCGCGGGCGCCGACATCACCAACCCCGCCAACTACCGCCCCATCGCCAACGGCCTCGTGAAGACCAGCTCCGAGCAGCCGCAGGAAGTCCCGCAGGCCCGCGGCAACGTGCGCTACAAGCTCCCGATCCAGACGCCGGCCACGCTCAAGGCCGGCTTCGCGTGGCGCGAGCAGTCGGTGGAGCTTGCCAACTATTCCCGCCGCTGGAGCTACATCGGCACGAACGGCCTCGCCGCCGATCCACGCGCGCGGCCGTTCAACAACCTGAAGACCGGGCTGAACCTCCCGCGTTGGCAGACCTCGGATCACTTCACCGGCGGCAGCGCGGGCAAGACCCCGGCCAATCCCGCGGAATGGCGCGAGGATCTCTACTTCTTCGAGGCGAATAAATTCTCCGGCACGCGCAGCGCGTCCGAGGAGGTCACGGCCGGTTACCTGATGGCGCAGGGCCGCGCCGGCCGCGAGGGCTGGCTCGGCCGCACCGGCTATCTCACCGGCGTGCGCACCGAGAAGACCGATACGGAGAGCGACGGCTTCGTGCTCGCGCGCGCCAACATCCCCGGCCGGCCGAACACCCGCAGCACCGCCGCCGAGCAGCTTTCCGATCCGGCCGGGTCGGCGCGGCTCGACTATGCCAATACCCGCCGCGTGACCAAGGGCAGCTACACCAAGTCGTTTCCCAGCGCGCACCTCACGCACGATTTCACCCGCAACCTCCGCGCGCGGCTCAGCTGGTCCACCAGCTTCGGCCGGCCCGCGCTCAACAACCTGCTACCCGCGGAGACGGTCAACGAGACTTTGCAGACCGTGACGATCAACAACCCGGCGCTCCTCCCGCAGTCGGCGAAGAACTGGGACTTCACGCTCGACTATTACTTCGAGCCCGTCGGCAACCTCTCCGCCGGCTGGTTCAAGAAATCGATCAAGGACTACATCCTCACGGGCACCAACGCCGGCATCGTGCCGACCGGAAACGACAACGGCTACAACGGCGAATACGGCGGCTTCACGCGTCTCACCTCGTCCAATGCCGGCAGCGCGGAGGTCACGGGCTGGGAGTTTTCCTACCAGCAGCAGTTCACGTTTCTCCCCGGCCTGCTCAAGGGCCTGAGCGGCTCCGCCAACTTCACGATCATCGACACCGAGGGGGATTTCGGCGGCACGGCCAATCGCAACAAGGATCAGGTGCCCGGCTTCATCCCGGAGGTGGGCAATGTCGGCCTCAGCTGGCGCCACCGCGGCTTCAGCACGCGGGTGCTTTTCAACTACACCGGCGAGCACATCACGAGCTTCTCCGCCATCAGCCCCGGGGCGAACCTCTACCGCTATCCGTTCAAGACCGTGAACGTGGGTGTGGCCTATCAGGTGCGGCCGACGCTCACGCTCACCTGCGACGTGGGCAACATCTTCAACGAGCCGCAGCGCCTCTACCAGGGCGTGCGCGGCCGCACGCAGGACCTGATGTATAATTACGTCACGATCACGTTCGGCGTGAGCGGGCGGTTCTGAGCGCGAGTTTTAAAAATGCCAATTTTGCGGCATCGGGCTTGCGTAGGTCAGCTCGCTTGCGAGCGCGGACTGGGCGCGCGCAAGCGCGCTGGCCTACGCAAGCGCCGGCTTCAAACCACGCCCTGACATTCCTTCCCCATGCAAACTCCGTCGCTGCATCCTTCCTCCGCGCCCTCGCGCCGCTCGTTCGTCAAGACCCTCGCCGCGCTGCCGCTCGCGGGGGCGCTCGGGCCTTTCCACATCCACGTCCGCGCCGCCGCCGCGTCGTCCGCCGCCGCCCCTTTCGCCACCGACAACCCTGCGATCACCGCCGCGCGCGACGCCGCGCTCGCGCTGCTCAAGCCCACCGCGGCCCAGCTCGATCGCGGCTACCGCCTGCACGCGGAGTCGCTCGTCTTCGAGAGCTACGGCTTCGCGCCGCGGGCCGCGCTCGATGGCGCGCGCTTCGCCGCCGCGGCCGCCGGCGGCGCCTCGGAGCGCGAGCTCGTCGATCTCCGCGAGGAAATGGGCATGACGCGCTGGGCCACCGACGCCGCGGAGCGGAAGGAATTCCTCGACGCGATGCGCGCAGCGGGCGTGACGTGCATTTTCCAGAACACCGGCGAGGAGGGCAGCGATCCTCTGCGGTTGCTGAAACGCCTCGCGCGTTTCACGCACGCGACGCTGCTCGCGCCCGAGGTGTGCGCCAAGGCCGCGCAGCCCGACGACATCGTGGCCGCCAAGCGCGCCGGCCGCCACTGCCTCTATTTCACGACCAACGGCATCCCGCTGCACCAGCAGTGGGACAACACGCGCGACGAGCTGCAGCACGTCCGCATTTTCCAGGAGCTCGGCGTGCGCATGATGCACGTCACCTACAACCGCCGGAATCCCATCGGTGACGGCGCGGGCGAGCCCAACGACGGCGGCCTGAGCGACTTTGGCCACCTTGCCATCGCCGAGCTGAACCGCCTCGGCGTCATCGCCGACGTGTCGCACTCGGGCTGGCGCACGAGCCTCGAGGCGGCGAAGGCCTCGAAACGCCCGATGGTGGCCAGCCACACCACTTGCGCCGGGCTCTACAAACATTTCCGCGGCAAGCCCGACGACACCATCCGCGCCATCTGCGACACTGGCGGACTTGTCGGCATCTGCTGCATCTCGCGTTTCCTCGGTGCCAACGGCGACATCGTCGCGTTCCTCGATCACATCGACTACGCCGTGAAGAAATTCGGCGCCGACCACGTCGCCATCGGCCCCGACATCAGCTACACCTCGCGTCACGACGCCACCGAGCGAAAGAAAGTCCCCGCGCGCAGCGATGGCCGCTCGCCGCTCGGCGGCTCCGGCCCGCGCTGGGAGCACCTCTGGCCCGTCGACAGCTACGTGACCAAGCCGCAGGCCGCGCTCTCCATCGCATGGACGAACTGGCCGCTCTTCACCGTCGGCCTCGTGCAGCGCGGCCACAGCGACGCGACGATCCGAAAAATCCTCGGCGAAAATATCCTCCGCGTCGCCCGCGCCAACTGGACGCCGGTGCCGGAGGCGGCGGCGAGGTGAGCCGGCGCGTGACTTGTGTTTGTAGCCCCGTCCCGCAGCGCGGGACTGAATTACGAACGGGTTGCACGGCCCTGCACCTTGACGCCCCACGCCGCGAGACCCAGCACCGCGACGACCGCCGCCAGCACGTAGAAAATTGACGCATACGAACCCGTCGCCGCGTGGCACTGCGCGAGCAGCAGCGGCCCGACGGCGGAGGCGAGCACCGTCATCATCTGCGCCGTGCCCACGATGCGACCGAGGTGCGCACGGCCGAAGGCCTTCGCCCAAAAGCTGAAGAAGATCACGATCACGAAGCCGCCAGCCAGGCCCATCACGGCGGAGAAGGCATCGACCTGTGCGAGCGTCGTGAGCGACGGCAGGCTCGCGAGCGCCAGGGCGAGCAGCGCCATCGCGAGCGCCATCAGGCGGTTCATGCTCCAGCGCGACGCGAGCCAGCCGCCGAGGAAATTGCCGACGAGCGAAACGAGCGCGACAATCACGAGGCTGCGGTGGTAGGTGCCGGCCGCAAAGCCGCGCTCGGCGAGGATCGACTCGTTGAAGAGGCCCACCCCCGAGGCGACGAGGTTGTAGATCGAGCTTGCGAGGGCGAAGACCCAGAACGCCGGGGTGCGCAACGCCTGCGCGAGCGTGAAGCCCTCGTCCGTGCCCTCGTCTGCCGCGGAGGGATCGTTTTCCTGCGCGAGGCCGCACTCCTCCGGGCTGCGGCGCGCGAGCCACCAGCCGAGCAGCGCGAGCCCCGGCAGCAGGCACCAGCCGATGCCGGCCCACGCGGTGCGCCAGCCCTCGCGTTGCACGACCTCGCCGACGATCGGAAACGCGATCATGAAGCCCATGCTGAGCGCGATCGAGTAGACGCCCATCGCGAGGGGGAGCCGTCGGCGAAACCACTGGCCCACCATCGCGAGGCTTACGACCGAAAGCGCGCTTTGGCCTAGTCCCCGCGAGAGCACGAGCAGCACGAACATCATGGCAACGCTGGTCGTGATGCTCATCGCCAGCACCACGGCGCCGAGCAACGCCGCGACGACCGCGAGCACCACGCGGCTGCCCAGCCGATCCTGGAGGCGGCCGACCCCGATGCAGCAGAGCGAGCCGATGAGCGTCGCCCACAGGTTCATCTGCGCGAAGCCCACGCGGTCGAGCCTCAGATCCTTGAGCAGCGATTCGGTGATGAGGCCGAGTCCCTGAGTGCGACCGGGCAGGGTGCCGACCATCGCGAGCGCGGCGAGTCCAACAATCACCCAGCCGTAGTAGAAACGAGACCGCGCGAGCACGGCGGGCACCTTGGCGGGCAGGGCGGCGGGAAGGGTCATGGCGAGGCGGCGCGGATCTCGTGGCAGAAAATCGTGTCGTGGTAGCGGAGGTAGAGTCGGCCGTCGTGGATCACCGGATGCGCCCATGCGTCGCGGGTGCGCTCGGAAGTGCCGCCGACGCGGAAGCGGCCATGCACCTCGAACTTGGTAGCCGTGGGTTCGATCAGCAGCATCCAGCCGTCCTCGGCGAAGGTGTGGAGCCGGCCGTCGGCAAACAGCGTCGCGCCTTTCGCAAACGCGTCGGTCTCGTAGAGTGTCGTGCCGTCGCGCGCATCGATCGCGGCCCAGCCGCCGCGGCGCGGGTAGGTCGAGCCGTAGAGGTGGCCGCCGACATGCACGACCCCGCCTTGGCAGGTGTCGATCGCATTGGTCCAGTCGTTGGCGACGCCCACGGGATCGCCGGGGCGGGCGGGCGCGACGAGGCGGTAGAGCTGGCCGGGCACGCCGTGCGGCGCGGCCATGAACACCCCGTCGCCCACGAGCACGGGCGACATCGCGAGCACACCGTAGGTCGTGGGGCGCGGGCGGGTCCACTGGAGTTTGCCCGTGTCAGCGTCGGCGCAGTATAGCGTGTGCGTGCCGCAGCCGATGAGCAGCCGCCGCCCCGCAAACTGCACGAGGATCGGCGCGACGTAGGAGGCGGTCTCGCTGGTGCCGGCATTTTTCTCCGAGGGCACCGGATCGCTTTTCCAGAGGAGGGCGCCGGTGGCCTTGTCGAAGGCGACGACGAGTGCGTCGCGTCCGCCCGCTGTCGAATAGACGGCGCGCTCGTCCACGACCAGGCACTCGCTGAGGCCCCACGTGATATTTTCCCCGCGGAAGCGCGTGAGCAGATCGGCGGCCCAGAGTTCGCGGCCGGTCGCGGCGTCGAGGCAAGCGAGGCGGCCGTGGGCGTTCTGGTGGTAGAGGCGGCCGGCGCTGAAGGTGACGGACGCACGCGCGCCCTGGTATTGGTTGAGCCACGCGTCGCCGTTGCGCGCGGACCAGAGTGGCTGGCCTTCGAGCGAGTAGGCGAGGATCCGGACTTCCTCGCCAAAATCGCCGGTCACATAGAGTCGCCCGCCACCGATGATGGTGGAGGAGAAGCCGCGGCCGGCGCCTTTGGCCGACCACAGGAGCTTGGGGCCTTCGGCGGGCCACGTCTGCAACAGGCCGCGAGCATCGCTGATGCCATCGCGCCGCGGCCCGCGGAACTGTGGCCAGCCCGCCTCAGGGGAGGCGATGAGCGTGGCGACGGCGGGCGCAGGCGCGGCGAATGAGATGACGCCGGTTAGAAAAATCAGGAGGAGCGATGACAGCGTGGTAGCCCGCTTCTTGAGAAGCGGGACTCGCGCGAAGTCATCGTGCCGTCTGTCCCGCCTCTCACGAGGCGGGCTACCAATCCAGCGCGGCGCGTCCTTCATTTCTCGCCGATGCACCAGAGAAACTCCTGCCGCGTCTCGCCCTTTTTCGACCCGCGCAGGTAGATGCGGCCGCCGCAGAGGGCGGGTGTGGCGAAGGACTCGTCACCGAGCTGGTTTTGCGCGAGGAGCGTGAACTTCTGCGGCGTCGCCTCGAACACCGACGTGACGCCGCGCAGGCTCGTGGCGTAGACGCGCGTGCCGGCCATCACGGGCGAGGCGTAGAAATCCTTGTCCACCTTTTCGCGCCAGAGTTCTTCGCCGGTATCGGATTTCCAGCAGACCGCATGGCCGGCATCGAGCGTCGCATAGACATGCCCGTCGCGCACGAGCATCGCCGGCACATACACGCGCGTGGGATTCTGCCACGCAATCTTGCCGGAGCCATCGGCCTCGACCGCCATAGTGTGGCTTTTCGGGTAGCCGCCGCTGACAAACACTCGCAGGCCATCCGTGACGGCGGTGACGACCGTCTCCTCCGTGGAGCCCTCGAGCTCCCAGAGCTTTTTGCCCGTGAGCGGATCGAAGCTCGAGACGAGGTTGCAGCCGCCGAGGACCGCTTGGGTGCGCCCCGCCGCGCGCACGACGGCGACCGAGGGATAATTCGCGATTTTCGGGCGGGACTGCGACCAGAGGATTTTCCCCGTGCGCCGATCGAGGCCGGCGATCGTGCCGCCGGCACGGCTGTCGGCGGCGACGAGGACCACGGACTCGTGGACGACCGGGGAGGCGCCGAAGCCTTGGTGCACGGCGTAG
>JANOCA010000514.1:0-3342 GCA_031411915.1 Opitutaceae bacterium | reverse complement strand
GAACTTGCGCGCCGTAGGGACTGCTCATCCCGGAATTGATCACGACGTCGCGGCCGGCGGAGTCCTTACCGATCACGCGGGTCTCGGCGTCCCAGAGATTAAAGGGCGCATTCAGTTCAAACTGGCCCCGGCCGCTGTTGTTCTGCGGCGTATCCAGATAGAAGCGCGCGCGGAGTCGGCGCGTGTTGCGGGCGGTGTCGTTCGCGGCGTTGGTCCCGGCGGGATAGGTGATGCCGTCAAACGTATTGTCGGAGATGATGCGGGCGTTGTTGTTGTTTTGCTGGACGCGCATGTTCACGCCACCGGTATACATCACGGCGCCCTGGTGCGTGCCAAGCCACCGCCAGAGACCGCCGCGCTTCTCGAGGTTGTGGGCGAAGGCGACTTGAAGGCGGCGCTCGGTGCGGTGGTTCCGCCACATGCTGCCCGTGATGTCGTCCTCGACGTAATATTTTCCGAGATTCGGATTTGCGGTGACGCCATCGGGCAGAAACCGGTTCAGGTCGACGCGCAGATCGGTGTTGTTGCCGGAAACGAAACTGAGCGAGCGGGTGTCGAAGACCTCGCGGTTGTAGCCGCCCTCGACGTAGATATCGCGCCAGGGATTCAGTTCGAAGACGAAGCCGTGGATACTGCCGCGCCAGCGGCGTTGCATGGCATTGCCGACCACGTTCCGATCCAGCGGATAGATGGCGGGATCGACGATGCTCGGGTCCTGGGTGCCGTCGAGCGGACGGCGCGACGTGACGGTGTTGGTCCAGTTGCGAATCGCCGTGGGCTGCGTGCCATCGACGTTGAAGACCACCGTGCCGGCGGAGGCGACGTTGTTGAAGCGCTCGGCGGAGCCCGCGAGGTCTGCCCCCTGCGCGTTAAAGGCGGTGTTGAACTGTGCGGCCGTGCTCGCGGGCGTCAGGCCGGCGTTGTTGAAATAAGGCCGCGAGGAGGTCGCCAGCCACGGGCTTACGCGGTCGGCGACGAGGGTATTGGCGGCGTTGCGCTGCCGGGACTCGTATTTTTCAAGCCAGCCGCGCACCGCGATGCGCTTCGTAGGTTGAAACATCAACGACGTGTAGAATCGTTCGGTCTTCGAGCCGACGCCCTCGCGGTAGTCACGCTCGTCGGCGCGCAGGCCGGCGACGCGCAAGCCGAGGAGATTTTTGATCAGGGGCTGACTCAGGTTGAGCGAGGCGCGCAAGCTGCCGTTCGAGTCGGCGCGGATGGTGGTGTTGCCGGAAAATTTCCGCAGGTCGGGCCGGTCGAAGGCGACGTCGTTGGTGCCGCCGGCGAAACCGGCGCCGAAGAGAATCGCGTTGGAACCGGAGACGAGAGTGAAGCGCTTGCCGGTGTTATAGGTGTCGAGCGGAACGTTGGTCTCGAAGAAATCGTGCGTGTTGTTCGAGCGGCTCAGCCCGCGGGTGCGGCTGCCGTAGGCAGAGGAAAAAACGCCGTTGGTGTTCGCGTCGGTGCCGGGTGAAAAATTCTCGTCGTTCGACTCGATGTTCATCGAGTAGCGCACAGCCTCATCGAGGGTGAGCGCGCCGATGTCCTCGAGAAACTCGGACGTCATCACGTCGATCTGCGACGCCACGTCGCGCAGCTCGCTCTTCAGGCGAGTGCCGCCGAGCGTGCTCGTGGCGGCGTAGCCGGTGTCGGAATTGGTGCTGACGGTGAAGGGGCTGAGGACGAGCGCCTCCTCCTGCGCGGTGGCCTTCGTGGTGGCGGGGGACGTCGCAGGTGCGACGGGGGCGATTTGAGCGTGCAGTCCGGCACTCGCCATCACAGCGACCAAGAACAAGCCGGCGAGTGGAGGTGGGGAGGAACTGATCGGACGCGGAGTTGGGTTGTAGTGGGCCATAGGGGTAAATCGATGCTGGAAATAATTTGGGCTACGGCTGGCGCTTTTTTTGTGCGTTACCGGTGCGAGATCTGATATCGGTTCGCCGCGGAGGAGCGGTTGGCCGAAGAGGGTTTGAGCGTTGTCTTGTTGTTTCATCCACGCGTCGAGAACGGTGCTCAGCGCGGGGAGGGCACGGCGCGGCGGGTTAGGGATTCGATCCGACTACAATGCGGCAGTAAATCGTGTCCTCAGAAACTGAACGTGTTGGTGAGCACGAAGGCCCGGGGTTCCTTGGCGGCGCTGCTGACAAATACCCCGTCGGGATTCGCGCGCTGGTGAATCAGATCGGTGTTGTTTAGCAGATTGCGAATATTCAACTGCACGCGCCAGGTCGTCTTGAGCCGCTCGATTTTGCGGCTGTAGCCGAGAAACCCGTCAAACGTCACGAGCGGCGATCCGAAGATGGGCTGATTGAGATCGGGCACCAGCAAGGTGGCGGGCTCCAGCACACCGGGGATCGCGAAAGAGTTGGTTCCGCCCTGGTTGGTCCACTTGTAGCCGGCGACCAGCGCGCTGCGCCAGTTGTAGTTGGCGCCGACGAAAGCCCCCTTCAGAGGCCCTTCGGAAAAGCCGTAGCGCACAGTGAGGTTCGTGCGGTATTTCCGCAGATTCTGCGCTGCCCGGCCGTTCTGCTTGAGGATGAAGTCGTAATTCTGGATGACAAAACGGGCGGCATCGAGGGCGGTGATGCGCGCGCCGGTAGCGGGAGCGACGGTGAACTCGTTGCGCCAGGCCGGATCCAACCAAACGGGCAGACGATCCCGGATGAAGCTGAAATACTCGGTGGCGATATTGGACTCGCTGGCTTCGTTCTTCGCCCCGCTGACGGAGATTCGCCAATTCGGGGTGGGATTGCCCACCAGCGTGAGTTCGTAGCCCTGCGCGCGGCTGTCCGAGATCACGTCGTAGCGGTCGAGAATCTCGGCTGTGGCGCGCCCGTCGGGTTCGGTCGTCGCCAGCAGGCTGTCTTGAAGCACGCGGTATTTATCGACAGAGATGTTGCGGCCGCGGGCTGCCGCCTGACGCAGCGCGTTGTGCTCGAGATTCATCGAATCCTGCCGGATTTGGTTGCCGAAGCCGGCGGAACTCGGAAGCGGATTGGGCACCCGCATATTGGAGACATTCCCCTGGCCGGTGTTCTCGTATTTCGAGAGCCGGAAGCTCAGCCGGTCGCCCAACAGTTGGAGCGAGAAGCCGTATTCTTTTCCTTCGCCTATGCCCATCTGCGCAATCGTCCCGCCCGGATTCAGCCGGACGAGGCTGGGCACCTGCTCGCTGTTCGACTCGGTGTAGAAAGCCGAGGCCCAGCCGGTGGGATGCACGATGATGCTCTTCTGGGTGGTGACGGGGGTTCGTTCGGTCAATCGCCGCCACTGCGGATCGCGCGCGATGTTCGGTATGTCGCGGCGCAAGTCGCCCGCGCTTTCGTAGACGGTGACATCGTC
>JANOCA010000513.1:0-4384 GCA_031411915.1 Opitutaceae bacterium | reverse complement strand
CCGACGCCCGCACACCAGAGGACTTCGCGGCGTCATGCAACCCGACTCCTCGCTCGACGCTGCCGGCGCGGCCCGCACGCTGGCGACGCCACCCACGCATGAACCTCTCCCCGGAAGAAATGACCTTTGCGCGCGATCTCGTGAAGACATCACGCCAGCGCATCCACCACGTGAAGTGGGTCGATCGCGACGGCACCGATCGGCTGACGGCGCTCAATCCCGCCGAGGCGACGCAGCTCAACCGTCTCGCGCACCGGCTCGGCGTGTCGAAGAGTGAGTTCCTCCGGCAGGTCGCGCACATCCCGAACGCGAAGCCCGAGGCTCCGCCTGCGCTTTAGCCTGAGAGAATCGCGCGCCAGCCTACTCCAGAATTTTCCTGAGGCTGTCGAGGTCGAGGATGTTGGCGAGCGACTCTTCCTGCACGACGGCGGCGGCGAGCGCGGCCTTGTCGCGTTGCATCGCGCGGATCTTTTCCTCGACGGTGTTTTCGGCGAGCAGGCGGTAGGCGACCACCGGCTCCGTCTGGCCGATGCGGTGCGTGCGGTCGATGGCCTGCGCCTCGGCGGCGGGGTTCCACCACGGGTCGTAGAGGATCACGTAGCTCGCGGCGGTGAGGTTGAGGCCGAAGCCGGCGGCTTTCAGCGAGAGGAGGAAAACGGTCTTGGTTTCGTCGCGCTGGAATTCCTCCACGAGTTCGGCGCGGTTCTCCGTCTTGCCGGTGAGGATCAGGTGGCCGATGTTTTCCGCGATGAGACGGTGGCGGATGATCTCGAGCATCTCGACGAACTGGCTGAAGACGAGCACCTGGTGCCCCTCGTCACGCAGCTCCTCGAGCCGCTCCAGCAGCGCCTCGAGCTTGGCGCTCGGCAGATCGCGGTGCGCGGGATCGACGAGCGCAGGATGGCAGCAAATCTGGCGGAGGCGGAGTAGGCTCGAGAGAACGTTGAAGCGAACGGCGGCGAGCGCGTGGGGCGAATCGACGCCGAGGAGCTGCGCGCGGGCGCGCTTGAGCTCGGCGTCGTAAAGCGTGCGCTGCTCGCCCTCGAGCTCGACGACGAGATCGTCCTCGGTGCGGGAGGGCAGCTCGGGCGCGGCCTGGGCCTTGGTGCGGCGGAGGAGGAAGTGGCGCACGCGGCGGTGCAGGCGCGCGTGGGTCTCGGGGTTGACGTCCGTGTAGTGCCGGCGAAACGCCGCCTGCGGCCCGAGCAGGCCGGGCTGCGCAAAGGCGAAGAGGCTCCACAGATCCGTGAGGCGATTCTCGATCGGCGTGCCGGTGAGGACGAGGCGGTGCTTGCTCGGCAGGCCGCGCGCGACGGTCGCGACCTGGCTGCCGGGATTCTTGATGAACTGGCCTTCGTCGAGCACGACGGCGTCCCACGGCTGCGCCTGGAACCACACGGCGTTGAGGCGGAGCTGGGTGTAGTTGGCGATCAGCAGCTGGGAGTTGAGCGCGGCGGGCGCGGAGGCCGAGCCGAGGCGGAGCGGATCGAAGGCGGTCGCCTGCAGCGAGGGCGCGAAGCGCTCGGTCTCGACGAGCCAGCCGTGCGTGACGCTCTTCGGGCAGACGACGAGCAGGCGGAGCGGAGGCGCATCGGCCGCGCGCGTTTCCGCGAGATGGAGAAACCACGCGAGGGTCTGCACGGTTTTGCCGAGACCCATGTCGTCGGCGAGGATGCCGCCGAGCCCGAGCGCGGAGTGGTGCGTGAGAAAATGAAACCCTTCCTGCTGGTAGGGTCGCAGCGTGGCGCGCAGGCCGGCGGGGAGCGGCGGCGCTGGTTGCGAGGCGAAGGCCGCGGCGCGTTCGCGCAGCGTGGCGGCAAACTTGGCGTCGCGCGCCTCGAAGAAATCCGCCTGCGCCGCGAGCTGCATCGCGTGGAGGCGGTGCGTGCGCGGCCGGCCATCGGCGAGGATTTCCGCGGCGTCGAGGCCGAGGCGATCGAGCGCGGCGTCCGCGGCGTCGCGGGACTCGCCGGTCTCGAGCTCGATGCGGCGCCAGCCGTGGCGCGGCAGATTCACCCACTTGCCGCGCGCCTTCATGAGCAGCGCGATCTCGTCGGCGGTGAGCTTGGTGTCGGAGACGCGGAGCTTGACGGTGAGGTTGAACCAGTCGCGGCCCGCGGCCTCGGCCTGCGTCGCGGAGATTTCCACGTGCGCCGTGAGCGGAGGACCGAGGAGGTTCGCGAGGCTCGGCGAAGTCTCGACCTTCAGCCCGGGCGGGAGCGTGGCGTGCCACGCGATGAACTCGTCCGGAAAATCCGGGCCGGTCTCGCGCCCCCACGCGCTCTCGCCGTCGCGCCATTCGAGCTCGAAGGCCGAGAGGCGCGCGCTGGCGCCTTGCGCCGCCGTGAGATCGAATTCCAACAGAGGCTCGCTGGCGCTGCGCAGCGGCGGGGCGCCGCGCGGCGTCCAGTGCCAGCCCGTGGCGATCCAGTGCTGCTCGACGGGGAGATCGTCGGCGCGGGCGAGGAGCTGTGCGCGGAAACCGAGCGTGTCGGGATCGTCGGGCGCGGCGGCGAGCCAGCACTTGAGCACCGGGCGGAGCAAGATGCGGCGGACGTTGCTCTCCAGGGCGGCGGGCAGGCGCAGGCCGGCTGCGCGGAGGCGCGTCATCAGCCGCGAGTCGCCGAGCGCGGCGGTGGGCAGCGGCGCATCGGGCGTGGGCGGCGGACCGCGCCAGGCGCGGTTCTCGAAAAAGTAGAGCGGCTCGGGCTTCAGCGTGATGAGCACGGCGCGCGCGGCGGGGCGCCCATCGGGCGTCACGAGCCGCAGCTCCAGCCGATCGCGCGCGGAGGTGGACACGCTCGCTTCGAGCGCGAGGGCGTGGGGCTCGATGTCGAGCGGCTGCCCGTCGGGCAAGACGATGGCGTCGCGCGCGGCGCGCGTGCGGAAGAGATTGGCCGTGGCATCGGCCGGCAGGGCTTGACGCAGCGTGGGGGCCTGGAACGACGGACTGCATTCCGCGGCGAGCGCCAGGCCGAGCGCCGCCTCGGCGGGCGCGAGGTGCTCGAAATCCGCGGGCCGCGCCCCGGCCAGCGTGGTGAACCACCGCTGCGGCGGCGAACGCCACCGCCCGCCCGCGATGGCGCGCACCTCGATCGCGAGCCCGCCCTCGGGGCGCACGCGGGCGCGCAGGCCGGCGACGTCCACGAGCGCGGGATGCGTGGGCGCCGGCGCGGGTGCGCCCGGCTCCGCGGTGTCCGCGAGCGCGCGCTGCCATGCGGCGAGTTCCTTCTGCACGAGATGGTGCTCGATGGTCGCAGGGATCGCGGAGGTGTCGGTGACCGGGCGAAAAACCTCCGGGATCGGGCGGCCCGCGAGCTCGTAATCGTAGGCCATGAACTGCCACAGCGCCCACGGATCGGCGGGCGCGCTCGCGTGGTCCCACCAGCCGGCGAAGGCCGGCGCGTAGAGCGGCGCGCCCGGCGGCGGCGTGTGCTCGAAGCCGTGCCGCAAAATCGTCCCGGGGTAGAGCATGCCGTGCGACGCGGAGAATTCCGCGAACAGCGCCGCGAGGTTGCCGAGCAGGTTCAGCTCGCCGGGCGTGATCACGCGGCCGAGTTTCTTCGCGAGCACCGGGGCCCACTTGTCCACAAACGCGTGCTTCTCCGGCGGCGGCAAGGCGACGGGTTGGGCCGCGACGGTTTCAACCGGCAGCGCGGCCACCGCGGCGGCCGACGGCGACTCGACCTCCGCGACCCACGCGAGGCCGGCGGCGTAGGCGTGCTTGCAGTCCGCCTTGCGCGGGCACGTGCAACGCGAGCTCCAGCGCCCGCGCGTGAGGAAGAGCGTGACGCCGTAGAGTTCGGAGCCGATGACGCGCGCCTCGACATAGTGATCCGCGCCGGCCCACACCTTGCGCACGTGCTTGCTCTCGAAGTAGGCCGCGCCGCGCTCGCGCGCGTGCGGCGGCAACGCAGCCAGCCACGCGCGCAGCGTAGCCAGCGCCTCGGGCGTCTGGACACTGCGCACGATGAGCGGGCGGATTTTGGCGGCCACGGTGGGCGGGGTGAGAAGGGACGCGCCGGGAGCGACGCGCACGATCTCAGTAAACCTGCTCCTCGAGCAGAGCAAATAGCTCGGCCTCGGTGATGCGCTTCTGCGCCATCGAGTCGCGCTCGCGGAGCGTGAACGTGTCGCCCGGCTTCTCGATCGTGTCGAAGTCGATTGTCACGCACCACGGCGTGCCGATCTCGTCCTGCGGCGGTAGCGTTTCCCGATGTTGCCGCCGTCGTCGTAGAACACCGCGTAGCGGCGCTGGAGTTTCTTGTAGAGATCGTGGGCGCGCTTCGTGAGCGCCTCCTTGTTTTTCAGCAGCGGCAGCACGGCGACCTTCACCGGCGCGATGCGCGGCGAGAGGCGGAGCACGGTGCGTTTCTCGACGTTG
>JANOCA010000512.1:0-14697 GCA_031411915.1 Opitutaceae bacterium | reverse complement strand
CCGAGGGCGCGGGAGACCTGCGCGGTGCTGGCGTAGCCCGGCGATCCTCGATCTGAATTTGGTCGTTTCATGCGGTTCGCAACCGGCCGGCCGAAGTGCGGGTTCACCCGGCCGACCAGATGCAGCTCGAAATCCAGGCCTGCGGCCCACAGCTCCTCGCAGGTTTCGAGCAGGAGCAGCTGGTTCTTCCGCGGCTCAAGGATGCCGACGCAGAGCAGCAGCGGCTTTTTGGCGACGGCGCGGGCAGACGTCCGCGGCTGGCGGTTGAAGTCCGCGCCGAGGGCGAGCACCTCGACCGGCGGGGACCGCTCGATGCCAGCCCAGCGCCAATAGCCCAGCAGTTCCGCGCGGCTCGCGTCCGAGACGGCCCACACCCGATCGAATTGGGCGAGGAGTTTCATGTAGCCCGGATGACGCGCGACGCTTTGCGGCCAGGTGATGTGCGGGTGCTTGAGCGGGATCGCGTCGTGAAAAACCGCGGCGAGCCTGCAGGGGCGCGCGGCGAGGAAAGCGGAGAATCCCGGCCGCTCCGCCTCGGAGAAAAGCTCGGTCGTGAGAAACCAGTCGCCGGGTTTCGCCTGGCGCGCGACTCCATCCCATGGGCCCGCGGTGGCGCGCGCGCCGAGTTCGTCGCGCAGGCGCGCGCTCACGCGCGTGAGGCCGGAGCGATGGCCGGCCGCGCCCGTCTTCGTCGTCTCGAAAAAAATCATGGCGCCGTCGTGGCGACGGGGGCCGCCGGTTCCGGCGACGGCCCGGCGATCGTGCGCTCGAAGTGGCCGAGCAGGCGGCGGGCGTTCTTGTGGGCGTCGAAATTTTCCTCGACCCAGCGGCGGGCGGCGGTGCGGAGTTTCTCGGCAAACGCATCGTCGTGAGAGAGGCGGCGCAAGGCCGAGACCCAGTCGGCGGTCTGCGTCACGGGCACGACAAACCCCGTGATGCCCTGCGTGATCGCCTCGGTGGTGGCGGCGGCGGGGGAGGTGACGACGAGCACTCCGGCGGCCATCGCCTCCGGGATCACGTTGGGCAGCCCGTCGCGATCGCCGCTGGGCGCGATGACGCCCGTGTGCAGGAGCACATCCGCCCAGGCGAGTTGGTTCCACACGTCATGCTGCGGCAGGTGGCCCGTGAACGTGACATTGGCCGCGATGCCGAGGCCGCCGGCGAGGCGCTCGAGTTCCGAGCGCAACGGTCCGTCACCCACGATGCGGGCGGCGAACGGCACGCCGGCCGCCTGCAACGCCGCGTAGATGCGCAGCTGGTGATCGAGGCCTTTCTTTTCGACGAGGCGAGCGACGCAGATCAGGTGCAGCGGCTCGCGCGAGGCGCGGAGCGGTTTGTGAGCCGGCAAGCGGTCGAGGCCGCGGCGGATGCACATCACGCGATCGGCGGGCAGACCGCGATCGAGCAGGCTGAAGCGGCCCATCTCGGTGGAGGTGTGGACAAAGGCCGCGGGCGCGAGCTTCTCGTCGAGCCACCAGTCGCCGCCGTGTTCGTAGATGTCGTAGGCGTGGGCGGCGGCGCTGTAGCGATGACCGTCGAGGCGCCACAGCAGCCAGGCGGCGGTCGCCGGCGCGCCGCCCCATGCACCGTGGATGAGTGCGGGTGGATGGCGGCGGAACTCCCGCGCATAAAGGCACGCGAAGCCGGCCCCGAGCATGTTTTCCCAGAAGTTCAGCCACGACGGCGCGCGCCGCGTGAAGAGCCCGCGCAGCACTTGGCGCAGCACCTCGGGCCGGCGCCACGACTCGGCGGGGATCATCCAGAGCAGCGTGAGCAGCCGCCACTTGTTGAACGACGCCACGGGCAGCCCGCGGAATGTGCCGCCGCCGCCCCAGAGCGAATAGATGCGGAGGTTCACCCCGTGCTGCTTCATCGCGATGATTTCTCGCTGGAGAAACGTCTCCGTGCTTTTGGGAAACGTGGTGAAGAGATAGGCGATGACGGGCGGCGCGGCGGACAAGGTGGCGCGAAGCTAGAGCGGCCCGTGCGCCGCGGCCAAGCGGATTGATGGGGCGGGTTCCGTTCGTTGTAGCCCGCCTCGTGAGAGGCGGGATGGACGGCACGCAAGCCTCCGGCGGTCCCTGCTCTCACGAGCAGGGCCACACGATCCGAGTGCTACGGCGCAGCCGGGCCGTCGATGAACGGCGCGCGCGAACTCGGGCCGCCCGCGGTGCGCTCGGGCGGGAACGGGCGGCGGCGGAGCGTGGCGCCCGCGGCCTCGTTGCCCAGCGCGACCATCTCGTCGATCAGCACGGTGGGATCCTCCTCGTAGCGCAGCTTGAGGAAGTTCTCGCGCGTCGCGGCGTAGGCGGCGGGCTCGCCCATCCACTTGTCGATGATGCGGACGAAATCGGCGGCGTCCTCGATTTTCTCCGAGGCGGCGCCGTTGCGGAAAAATTTCCACGTGAGCGCCTCCTGCGGCATGATGCCCCCGAAGGCATTGAAGATGATCGGGCAGCGGAAGTGCAGGGCCTTGGCGCAGGTGGTGGTGCCGCCGCGCGTGATGATGACGTCGCTCGCCTGCATGTGCAGATGGACAATCTCGGAGTAGCCCTCGATGTAGCAGAGAAACTCAGGATGCTCGGTTCGCCAGTGGACGAGCTCGTTGTAGGTCTCCTTGTTTTTGCCGCAGATGATGATCGCCTGGATGCGATCCGCGTGCCGCAGCAGCGCGGGAAGGAGGGCGAAGTGGTTGTTGGCGCCATTGCCCCCGGTCGCGAGGAAGACGGTGAATCGCTCCGGATCGAGGCCAAGGCGGCGCGTGCGAAACACGCGGCGATCGGCGGCGTTGAGCGTCTCGAGGTGTGCGCGCGGAAGCATCAGGTAGCCGCGCACGCGGGCTTTTTCCGGCGGGATGCCGCACTTCACCGCGTAGTCTCGCGCCGTCGGCGTGCGGGAAACGTAGAGATCGGCGGTGGGTTCAATCCAGTTGCGCGAGTAGCCCCAGCCGCCGGAGAACTCGCCGCAGTAGGTGGCGCAGCGCACCTGATCCGCGCCGAGGGTTTTGCGCGCGAGCTGAAAATAGCCGCGGTTGAGGCAGTCATGCACGCTGAACACGAGGTGCGGCCGGTAGTCGCGCAGCACGTAGAGGTAGTAGCCCGCGCCGAAGGTCACGCGGCGGCGGTTCACGTAGCTGAGCAGCTCGACGAACGCGTAGAAGACCTTGTGCAGCCATGGCGCCGCGCGCTGGATGCGGTTGTAGAGATTCACGCCGGCGCGGTTCACGACGGACGATTTCTCGAGCATCTGCTCGATCCGCACGTCGACGTCGTGGCGATAGAGCTGGAAGCACCATTCGACAAACGCCTCGGCGCGGGCGTCGTGGCCGCCGCCCGTGCTGGAAGTGAGGACAAGGATGCGAAGCTTGGGCATGGCGCGGGTCAGTGGGCGTCAAAATAGCGCGCCTGCACGCGACGGCGCAGCGCGAGCGAGCCGAAGCGCGCGAGGAAGGGAGCGGCCGTGGCCTGGAACAACGGACCGATGCGCACCGTGCCGCTGCGGCGGCGCAGCAGCGCGCGGCGCAAGGCCAGGGCGGCGTGCGCGGGCGGAGGCGCCGCGTGCATCATCTTCTCGAAGGCCGCCCACGCGCGCCGCATGCGCGGCGGGGGTGATTTCTGCGGGTGGCGGACGGAGCCCTCGATGTCGGTGCGGTAGTCGCCCGGCCGCACATCGAGCACGACGACGCCCGTGCCCGCGGTCTCGATGATGAGGCTTTCGCTCAGCGCGGAGAGGCCGGATTTCACGATGTTGTAGGCGCTTTGAAAGGGCAGGGGAAACTCGGCGGCGAGCGAGGAGATGTTCACGAGGGCGCCGCGTTTGCGCGCGAGCATGCCGGGCAGGGCGGTGTGCGCGAGCCGCGCCGGGTTGATCAGCATCACCTGCAGTTGCTCCTCCCAAATGGAAAACTCCGCGCCCGTGAATTCCGCGAAGACGCCGAACCCCGCATTGTTGATCACGAGATCGAAGCCGCCTGCGGCGCGGTCCGCGTCTTGGAAGATTTTAAGTGCCGTCGCGCCGTCGCGCAAATCGAGCGTCACGGGCACAAGGCCGGAAATCGCGGCGAGCCGCGCGGCGTCGCGCGAGGTGCCCCAGACGCGCACGCCCTCCGCGAGCAGCATCTCGGCGAACGCCCGGCCCAGGCCGGTGCTCGCACCCGTGATGAACGCCGTGCGGTAGTGATCGGAGACGCGGGCGGCCACGGCTTCAGGCGACCCGCTTGTAAACGAGCGCGACGTTGGCGCCCCCGAAGCCGCTGCTGTTTTTCACCACGATGCCGGGCGGCCGGTGTTCGGTGACGCGCGGGAGGTTGAGATCCGCACACTCCGGATCGACTTGGGTGAGATGGGCGTTGCCGGGGATGAAACCCTCGCGGAGCGCGAGAGCGCAGAAGGCACTCTCCATCGCGCCGGCGAGCGAGAGGCCGTGGCCGGTCAGGGCCTTGGTGCTGCTGACGGCGACGCGGGCGAGCGAGTCCTTGAAAACCGCGCGGAGGGCGCGCGCCTCCGACACGTCACCGATCAGGGTCGAGGTGGCGTGGGCGTTGACGTAGTCCACTTGATCGGGCGCAACGCGCGCGGCGCGAAGGGCGTTGGTCATCGAGGCGGCGGAACCGTTGCCCTCGGGGTGCGAGATGGCGACGTTCCAGCCGTCGGAGGCTTGGCCCCAGCCGAGCACCTCGGCGTAGGGCGTGACGCCGCGGCGGGCAACCTCATCCTCGGTTTCGAGCACCAGCACGACCGAGCCACCGGTGCCGACGAAACCATCGCGGGCGGCATCGAAGGGGCGCGAGGCGAGATTCGGGTCCGTTTGCAGCGAGAGCGTGCGCATGCCCGCGAAAGGCAAGATGGCGTCCACGTTGCCGTCTTCCGCCCCGACCACGAACATCCGCTTCTGGCGCCCGAGCACGAGGTCGTCGTAGGCGTAGCCGAGGGCATGGGCCGAGGACGCGCAGGCCGAGGAGAACCCGCACGAGGCGCCCTGAATCTTGAAGGCGGCGATGAGGTTGAAATTCAGCGTGCCCGCGATCGACGCGACGATCCCGAGCGGAGAGCAACGCATCACGCCGAGCTTGGTCAGCCGGTCGTGGTGATAGTGCAGGAGGTAGGGCGAGCCGGCTGACGCGGCGTAGAGGCCGGTCAGGGGGTTCGAGATATCAGCCTCCGCCAATCGTGCATCCGCGATCGCCTGGAGCATGGCGCAGTGAGCGAAGAGGCCGTTGGGCGCCATCGTGCGCAACAGCTCGCGCTTGATCTTATAGGCGCTGGGAAAGGTCCAGTCCTCGGGATCGGCCGAATCGGTGGTGAACCCCTTGATCGTGCCGACGACCTTGACCGGGATGTCGGGCTTCTGGAAGGGCGGGTAGACCTCGAAACCGTGGCGCAGCTCTTTGAGGTTGCGGATGACGGTGGGCGCGTCGTTGCCGATGCTCGTGACAAATCCTAGGCCGGTGATGAAAACTCTGGGCATGCGGCGATTAAGCACCGCAGTGAAGCCTTTGCACCCGGACGGTCAACGCGGGAGGCGGAATGGATATGCCGGCCCCATCCGCGCACGGCGCGGACCTCAGGCGTTCATTGCCACACGCAAGGGCGGAGTGGCCGCGGCGGTGTTGCCGTTGACGCTCGGCGCGTGCGCCATGCCGTTGATCGGCACGGGTGCATCGGCGGCTTCGACAAAACCGAAGGTGAGCGTGATTTCCTCGGCGATGACGGCCTTCTCCTGTCCCACGCGAATCGAGCCTTCGAAGGTGGCCAGGGGCATTTTCATGCGCTTCGGCTTGATGGAGAGGGTGAGGATATCGCCCGGCCTGCAGATCCGATGGGCGCGCACGCCCTCGCAGCCGGTGAAAAAAATCATCTGGGCACTCACGACTTTGCCGGGCTCGGTGGGAGCACCCTCGAGCAGGTAGAGCACCGCGAGCTGGCCCAGCGCCTCGAGCATGATGGAGGCGGGCATCACCGGGTTGTCCTTGAAGTGGCCTTGGAGGAAAAACTCCTGGCCCGAAATCTTGTATTTGCCGTTGGCCGAGGTGGAGCTGACCGAGGCCTCGTTGAGAAACAGAAAAGGCGGCTGAATCGGCATCACCGCCGCCACGTGCTCGATCGGGATGAACTTCGTGGGCTTGGGCAGGGGCAGGCCGCGAATCTTGCAGTCGATGAAGGTCTTCACGTCGCCCACCGTGCGCAGGTTGCGCAGCTCGTCGTTGTTGATCGTCATCGTCAGCACGTCTTCGACGAGGATGACGATCTCCATCATGGTCAGCGAATCGATGCCGAGGTCCTCGATGAGGCGGAGGTCATCGTCGGCATCCTTGAGCTTGATGCGCAGGTCCGGCTCCACGAACCGCTCGATCACGCCGATGACAACGGCGGGGACATGCTCCGGATTGGCGGTCTTGCGAAACTGCACCGCAGCCTCAAAGGTGGATGGAGAGCAGCGTTTTAGCGCCTCACGCAACGCCACTTCATCCTCAGGGGCGAACGGCTTCGGCGTGATTGGGGCCGGCTTATGTGCGCCCGCACTGGTTGAAACTGCATCTGGCATTGTTCGTTCGTTGTATGTAACCGAGAGGAGTAATGTAAACCCCTTATTTCGGAGCGTAGCGCAACTCAGAGGTCAGCGAAACCGGGGATCATGTTCCGTTTCGCAGGCGATAGCGGGTCCTTCCTGTTTCACGCTCGACGATGGCGGGCGGTATGCCCACTTCCAACATCGCGTATGAGCGCCGTCGCTTCCGCCAGCCTCGGGGACCAGCCGGTCTTCCTGATCACGCACGAGTTTTTTCCGAAACGCGGGGGCATCGCCACGTTTACGGAAGAAATCGCGCGGGCCTCGGCGGCGCTGGGTTACGATGTCGAGGTCTGGGCGCAGTCGGCGCCGAGCGGGGCGGAGAAGAACGACTGGCCGTTCCGGCTCCGCCGCCTTCCCCTCAAGGGCACCCATGATCTGGCCTGCCAGTTCCGGCTGGCGCGGGAGCTTATCCGGCATCGGCGGGGCCTGCGGCACGCGACCGTCTATCTGCCCGAGCCCGGGCCGATGCTGGCTATGATGCTGCTGCAATTCTTCCACGCCTTCCGGCCAAAGCGGCTCGTCCTGACATTTCATGGCTCGGAAATCCTGAAGTTCGCCGGCAGCCCGTGGCGCCGGTGGCTCGCCCGCCGCCTGATCGGGCGGGCCACGCGGGTCAGCACGCTGAGCACCTACACGCAGGAACTCCTCATCAGCCATTTTCCCGAGGCGGCCGAGAAGACCTACCTCACCCCCGGGGCGCTGCGTTCGGACTTTGCGGTCGTGCCCGCGCGACCGACGGTCCCGAAGGACAAGATCGTCGTCCTCACGGTCGGCCGGCTCCATCCCCGCAAGGGCCAGCTCCTCACTCTGCAGGCGCTCCAGATGCTCCCGCCCGCGGTGCGGGCGCGGCTGGAATACTGGATCGTAGGCGGGCAGACCAAAGGCAACTATGAGAGCCAGCTCCGGGCCGCCGCCGCGACGCGGCCGGATCTTGCGGTGCGGTTCTTTGGCAATCTGCCGGACGAGGAGCTTGCGGGCGTCTACGAAGGCGCGGACATCTTTGCGATGACGAGCGTGAACCTCGACCGTAGCATCGAGGGTTTCGGTTTGGTTTACCTGGAGGCCGCGGCGCATGGGCTGCCGGTGGTCGCGCACGATGTTGGCGGCGTGGCCGAGGCGGTCGTGAACGGTGTGACCGGTTTCCTCGTGCCGCCCGATCGGCCCGTGCAGCTGGCGGCGGCATTCGAGCGCCTGATCCATGACGAAGCCTTGCGCAAAAAACTCGGCGCCGCCGGCCGTGACTGGGCGCAGCGGAACTGCTGGAAGGAATCCGCCGAAGCGCTGTTCAACCCCCAATGGACCGCGCCATGATCGTCTCGCGCACGCAGATCGTCGTTCGCTATGCGGAGACCGATATGATGGGCGTCGTCTACCATGGCAATTTTCTGCCGTGGTTCGAGGTCGGCCGCACCACGCTGCTCAAGGAACTGGGCCTGCCCTACCGCCAGCTCGAGGCCGAGGGTTTCCGGCTGCCGGTGCTCGAGGTCGGGGTGAAATACCAGCGCCCCGCGCTCTACGACGACACGGTGACGATTGTGACGACCCTGCGCGAAAAACCGCTGCTTCGCATCCGGCTGGAGTATGAGGCGCGGCGCGGTCACGAGCTGCTCGCGACCGGCCACACCGTCCACGCCTTCATCGATCGCGAAGGGAAGCCGGTGCGGCCGCCGGCTTCGGCGGTGGCGGTCTTTGCCGCGGCGTTCAAGTAGCGGCGCGCTCCGCAGCGTATTCCGCGAGGACGATTGGATCGGTCTCCGTGGAGGCGGGCGTGGCAAGGGCAGAGCCGCCGCCGAGACGGAAAATCGCCCACACCGCGTGCGCGCGCACGAGCGGCGCGACGTGGGTGGTGGCGAGTGTCGTGAGCAGCGGGAGCAGCGAGGCGTCGCCGCTGTTGCCGGCGACGATGCAGGCGTTGCGGAGGAGGCCGGTGAGCTTGAGGCGCTTCATGGGCGTGCGGCGAAACACCTCCGTGAATTTTTCCGGCGAGAGCGCCAGAATTTCCGCGAGCGCTAGCTCCGCGAGATCATGGCGCGCGACGAGGAGCAGGCGCCGGCCTTCCTGCGCGAAACGGTTCCACGGGCAGACCTCAAGACACACGTCGCAGCCGTAGATGCGGTGGCCGATGCCGGCGCGCAGCTCGCGCGGGATCACGCCTTTGTTCTCGATTGTCTGGTAGGAGATGCAGCGGCGGGCGTCGACGACGCCGGGTGCGGGAAAGGCGTCGGTCGGGCAGGCGTCGAGGCACCGCGTGCACCGGCCGCACAGCGTGCCGACGTCCCGCGTGTGAAAATCACTCTTCACCGGCGCATCGGGCGCGAACGGGATGCGGGTGAGAATCGCCGCGAGAAACAGCCAGTTGCCGTGCCGCCGCGAGATCAGCATCGCGTTTTTCCCTGTGAACCCGAGGCCGGCGCGCGCTGCCCACGAACGCTCGAGCACCGGGCCGGTGTCGACGTAGGCGCGGAAGTCTTCGCGCGTGGCGCCGTAGAGTTCGCCGAGGATGCAACCGGCTGCGTCGAGGGCGGGTGCGATCGTGTCGTGGTAGTCTTCGTGCAGCGCGTAGCGCGCCCACGTCGGCTGCGCGGGCACCGCGATTTTTTGCGACCAGTAGTTCACGCCGAGCATGACGATCGATTTTGCGCCCGGCACCACGAGCTGAGGATCGAGGCGCTTTTCCGCGGTGCGCTCCATCCAGTGCATGTCGGCGTGCTGGCCGGCGGCGAGCCACGCGCGGAGCGGTGCGGGCGCGTGGCCTTCGATCGTGGTGAAACGGACGTCGTCGAAACCCAGCGCAATCAGGCGACGGCGCAACTCCTCCTGCCGTTCGTCCGCGCTCACGGGTGAGCGCGGACGAAGTCCCCCGCGTCGCGGCGCCACGCGCGCAGGACGTGCGCCGCGATGTCGGCGAGCGGCCGGGCGTCCGTGAGGATGACCGTGCCCGACTGCTTGTAGATCGGCTCGCGGGCGGCGTAGAGCGTGCGGATGCGCTCCTCGGGATTCTCGACCTCGAGCAGCGGGCGGTTGCGCTGGCGCGCCGTGCGCGTGAGGATCGTGTCGAGTGAGGCGTGCAGGCAGACGACGACGCCCTTGGTTTTCAGGAGCGCCAGCATGCCGGGTTGCACGACGAGCCCGCCGCCGCAGGCGACGAGCGTGCGCTCCGTCGGATGACCGCGCTCGATGAACTCCCGCTCCATCGCGCGGAACGCCGGCTCCCCGTCCTGCGCGAAAATCTCCGGGATCGTCTTCCGCTGCTGCCGCTCGATCTCGTGGTCGCTGTCGAGGACATGAAAGCCCATCCGCTGCGCGACGGCGCGGCCGACCGTGGTCTTGCCGGTGCCCATGAAGCCCACGAGGTAGAGGTTGACGTCCGCAGGATTCATCGCGTGCGTTTCGAGCAGAAACGTGCGCGTCGCAAATTGCCAGACCCCAAAATTTCCATGACGCGCGGCGCGAACCACGCCTTCGCGAGCGACAACACCGCGGGCGTCTGCCCCGAAGCCCTCGCCGCGATCCAATCCGCCAACGCCGGTCGCGTGCCGAGCTACGGCGACGACGCGCACAGCGCCGAGGCGAAGCGCCTGCTCGCCCAGATCTTCGAGGCGGAGTGCGAGGTTTTCTTTGTCTTCAACGGCACCGCGGCCAATGCGCTCGTGCTCGCTGCGCTCTGCCAGCGCCATCACGCGGTGCTCTGCCACGAACTCGCGCACATCGAGACGGACGAGTGCGGCGCGCCGGAATTTTTCACCGGCGGTGCCAAGCTCCTCGCGGTGGCGGGTGAAAACGCCAAGCTCCGCCCCGCGGACTTGGAGCCGGCGCTGCATCGGGGACAGGGTGTGCATTTCCCGAAAGTCCGCGCGCTCTCGCTCACGCAGGCGACCGAGCTCGGCACAATCTACGCGCCGGCGGAGCTGCGGGCGCTCGCGGACTTCGCGCGCGCGCGCGGTCTTGCGGTGCACGTGGACGGCGCGCGCTTCGCGAATGCCGCCGCCGCGCTCGCGCCACGCGGCTCCACGCCGGCGGATCTCACGTGGCGGGCGGGGGTCGATGTGCTGTGCCTCGGCGGCACAAAGAACGGCCTGCTCGGGACGGAGGCGGTCGTGTTTTTCAACCGGGCGCTTGCGTCGGAGTTTGATTATCGGGTGAAGCAGTCCGGCCAGCTCGCGTCGAAGATGCGCTTCGCGGCCGCGCAATGGGTCGCGGTGCTGCGCGACGGCACGTGGCTGCGGCACGCGGCCCACGCCAACCGGCAGGCGCAGAAAGTATCCGCTGGCCTGCGAGAGCAGGGCTTCGCGCTCGTGACGCCGACGGAGGCTAACGGCGTGTTTGTCGAGCTGCCGCCGCGCGTCGTGACAGCACTTGAGGCCCGCGGCTGGCATTTCTACAAATTTGTCGGCGAGCACGGCTACCGCTTCATGTGCTCGTGGGAAACGAAGGACACGGACGTCGCGGCGCTGCTGGCGGATGTGCGGGCGATCGCCTGACGCGATTCCGTCCCGGCTCTTCCGAGCCGGGCTACGTTTCTGCGGTGGCCCGCTTCGGCAGAAGCGGGACCGGGCTCACGCGTGCGCCATCGCCCGGGGCTTGAGCAGCCCATCGCGCACCATCAGCTCGGCGTTCTGAATCGCATTCAGCGCGGCGCCTTTCCAAAGGTTGTCGCCGCTCACCCAGAGGGCGAGGCCGTTGTCGAGCGCGGTGTCGATGCGGATGCGGCCGACGCCGCACTTCACCTTCTTGCTGAAATCGAGCGGCGTCGGGTAGCCCTGCTTCGCGGGATCGTCGACGAGCTGCGCGCCCTCGAACGCCGCGATCGCGGCGCGTGCGGCCTCGACGCTGACGGGACGCTCGAACTCCGCGTTGACGGCGACCGAGTGCGCGCGCACGACCGGCACGCGCACCGTCGTGGCCGAGACCTTGAGGTTCGGCAGGCCCATGATCTTGCGGCTCTCGAGCATCATCTTCGTCTCCTCGCCCGTGTAGCCGTTGGGTCCGAACGAATCGACCTGCGGGATCACGTTGAACGCGATCTGGTAGGCATAGACCTTCTTCGCCATCGGCGCGCCCTTCACGTAGCTCTGAATTTGATCCTCGAGTTCGCGGACGGCCTCGGCGCCGGTGCCGGAGACGGACTGGTAGGTGCTGGCGAAATAGCGCTTCAGGCCAAAGGCTTTGTGCAGGGGCCACAGCGCCATGAGCGTGACGGCCGTCGAGCAATTCGGGTTGGCGATGATCCCTTTGTGGCGGCGCAGGCCCTCGGGATTGATTTCGGGGATGACGAGCGGGACTTCCGGGTCCATGCGGTAGTGCGAGCTCTTGTCGATGACGAGGCAGCCGGACTTCACCGCGTCGGGCGCGAGTTCGCGCGTGGCTTTGCCGCCGGCGGCGAAGAACGCCACATCCACACCGGCAAACGCGCCGAGCTTGGCTTCCTCGACGGTGTATTTCTTGCCCGCATGCTCAATCACCTTGCCCGCCGAGCGCGCGGAGGCGTAGAGCCGCAGCGACGACATGGGGAAGTTGCGCGCGTGCAGGAGCTGCAGCAGCTCTTGACCGACCGCGCCGGTGGCGCCGACGATACCGACTGTGATGGATGCGTTGTTCACGAGTTTGTCTCCCATGGAGCAGGTCAACCAAGCTTGCGCGCGCCTCGGCATCAAGCCCGGAGAACGCGTGCTCGCGGTGCGGATCGGCACAGCGACGATGCAATTTTTCCGCAAAGGTGAGCTGGCGCGCAGCTACGGGGTTTCCACCTCCAAGCGCCCGCCCTGCAACGTGAAGAACTCCCTCGGCACCCCGCGCGGCCTGCACGAGATCGCCGAACGCATCGGCGCCGGGCAGCCGCCCGGCATGGTCTTCAAGTCCCGTGTGCCCACGGGGCGGGACTTCCATGAGTATCTCGACCGCCATCCCGACGCCGGCGACAACCTCATCACGGGACGTATTCTCTGGCTTCGCGGCCTCGAGCCCGGCGTGAACCGCGGCGGCGATGTCGATACCTACGAGCGCTACGTCTACATCCACGGCACCAACCACGAGGACCGCATCGGCGAGCCGCTGAGCGCCGGCTGCGTCCTCATGCGCAACATCGAGATCGTGCAGCTCTACGAGGAGGTCCGCGTCGGCGATCTTGTTTGGATCGCGGACTGAGTGGCCTGCCGTAGCCCGCTTCGGCAGAAGCGGGAACGTTCGCCGCCAAGCTGCCATCTTTCCCTGCTCTTCCGAGCAGGGCTACCGGAATCCGCAGCTCCGCGCCATGTGCGGCGCTACGGTTGCACGCGCACAATTTGGATGCGGCCCTGGCCGCGGCCATCGTCGGTCCGTTCGTGCAACACGCGCACCCGCTCGCCGGGGGCGAGGGGCGGGGAGCTGAGTTCCTGCACGATCGCGATGAGCTTCCCGTCGGCGAGCCGCACGGTGATTTCCTCGGCGGCCACGTCCACGCGCTTCTCGCCGCCGATGGTCACGGGCACGCGGATGCCCACGGGCCCGACGGGGATGGCCGGCGAACTGGCCCCGACCGCCCGGCCCCGTCCGGTCGAAAGATCGAGCTGAGTGTCGCGCACGGTGATGATTTCGCCGCGCTCCTCGCGGGCGATGTCCGTGACGGGTTTGCGCGGCGGAGGCCGTGACTGTGCGAGGTTCACACCGCCGCAGCCCGCAAGCGCCGCGGTGAGCGCCGCCACCGCAAGACTCCTCCAAGCCGTTCGCATTCGCTCAATCCAGCCGGCGCACCGTGGTGCCGCCGCCGCCATGGAGCACCTGCACGTGCTGGCCAACCCGGAAACGGCCCTCGTGCCGGACTTCCTGCACCACCGCGATGAGATCGCCATTCTTCATCTTGATCGTGAGTTCCTGCGCGTTGCGGCGGGTGGCCGCTTCCTCGACCGCTTCGCCAAGGACCGCGCCGCCCACGGCGCCAGCCGCTTGGACGACCGCCCCACCGACGCCGCTGCCACCTGAGGCTGCCGCCGAGCCGACGAGCGCGCCGCCGCCGGTCCCGACGATCGTCTGGCGACCGCTGACCTGCACGTCACGGATGCTCTGGATGTCGCCGGTCTCCACCGTCATCGAAGTCCCGGCCGTGCGGCGGTCGTAAATCGAAGTGCTGGAGGGAAACGTGCAGCCGGCGGAAAGGACGACCGCGCCGACGAGAACCGCGAAGAGGGGCGACTTCGATTTCATGGGAAGAGAGATGCGTGATTCCGACGCCCGGAGCGACCTGAAAGTTTCAACGAACGTCACCCGTTTCGACCGAACAGCAGGCGCAGGGAATTCAGGCAAACCACCAGCGTGCTGCCCTCATGCGCCGCCACGCCGACCGCCAGCGGCACCGCGCCCACGGCCGTCGCAATCACCATCACCACCACCACGCCGAGCGAGAGGGCGAGGTTCTGGCGAATCACCGCCCGCGCCTTCCAGCTTAAGCGCAACGCCGCGAGGAAGTTCTCGATGCGATCGTGCATGAGGATGACCTCGGCTTGCTCCAAGGCGGCGTCGCTGCCGCGTGCGCCCATCGCCACGCTCACGTCGGCGGCGGCGAGCGAGGGAGCGTCGTTCACGCCGTCGCCGACCATCGCGACGCGCCGGCCTTCGGCCCGCAGCGTCTGGATGGCCGCGACTTTGTCTTCGGGCGAAAGGCCCGCGCGCACCTCGTCGAGCCCCAGTTCGCGGGCGACAGCCTCCGCCGTATGCCGGCGATCGCCGGTGAGCATCACGGTCTTGATGCCGCGCGCCTTGAGCTGCGCGAGCACGCCGCGCGACTCGGCGCGGATCTGATCCTTCAGGAGCACGCGGCCGACGAGGTCCTTGCCGATCACCCAGACCTCGCTCAATTCGGCGGCGGCGGGTGGCAGCTCCTTGGCCCAGGCCGCGAGCGGGCCGCTCTCAAGCAACTCGCGCCGACCCAGCAGGAGCGTCGCGCCGCCGACCTTGCCGCGCACGCCCTTGCCGGTGAGCGACTGGAAATCCTCGAGCGCCAGCTCGGCGAGTCCCTCGGCCTTGGCGTGCCGCACGATGGCGCGGGCGATCGGGTGCTGCGACTTGGCCTCGAGCGTGAACGCGAGCTGCATGACTTCGCGTTCGCGCCCGCGCGGGTAGCTCTCGCAGCCGACGACCGCGAGTTCGCCGGTC
>JANOCA010000511.1:0-3940 GCA_031411915.1 Opitutaceae bacterium | reverse complement strand
ACCGCCGTCGCCGCCGGCAGCGGCGTGCTCGTGAGCTGGACCTCCGTCGAGGGCGGCACGTATTCCGTCGCGACTTCCGCCGACGGCACGAACTTCACGTCCGCCGCCACCGGCCTGACGAGCGCCGGGCTCACGACCACCTACAACGCCACCACCGTCGCGAATTACTACCGCGTCACCCTCACCGCCGTCGCGACCTACGACACCCGCGGCACCGGCGGATTGAGCGGCGTGAATGGCAACGGCACCGCGCCATACTCCACCGTAGGCGCGAGCGGCACCGCGCGCCTGATCAACCTCGCGACGCGTGCGCAGATCGGCGGCGCGGCCGGCACGCCGATCGCGGGCTTCGTGATCGCCGGCGCGGGCAGCAAACGCGTGCTCACACGCGCCGTCGGCCCGGGGCTGACGACTTTCGGCGTCACCGGCGCGCTCGCCGATCCGTCGCTCACGCTCGTCTCGGGCAGCACGACTCTCGCGACCAACGACAACTGGCTCGCCACCGACGCCGCGACGTTCACGTCCGTCGGCGCCTTCGCGCTCACCGCCGGCAGCCGCGACGCCGCGATCGTCGCGACGCTTTCGCCCGCGAGCTACACGACGCCCGTCGGCGCCGGCACTGGTAGTGGTGTCGCTCTCCTCGAAGTCTACGATGCCGATTCATCGGCCGCGCCGACTGCGCGCCTCATCAACGCCAGCACGCGCGCCTTCGTCGGCACCGGCGAGAGCGTGCTCATCCCGGGGTTCGTGATCAGCGGCACCGGCACCGTGAAACTCCTCCTCCGCGCCGCCGGCCCCGCGCTCGCAGCCTTCGGCGTCACCGGCACGCTCGCCGATCCGCAGCTCTCGCTTTTCAGCTCCGCGTCGACGACCGCCCTCGCGACCAACGACAACTGGTCCTCCGCGACCAACGCCTCCGCCATCGCCGCGGCCGCGGCGGAAGCGGGCGCCTTTGCCTTGGCGAACGGCAGCCGCGACGCGGCGCTGCTCGTCGATCTCTCCGCCGGTTCCTACACGGCGAGCGTCAGCGGCGTCGGCGCCACCACCGGCACGGCGTTGGTTGAAATCTATGTGGTCAACTGAGGGCCACGTTTGCCCACCTACTCCGGCCCGACCATCATGTAGCCCGCCGAGCGCACCGTGCGGATATACCTTGGCTCCTTGGCGTCGTCGCCCAGTTTTTTTCGCAGCGAGGAAATATGCACGTCGATCGATCGATCAAACACGTCGTAGTTGCGGTCGCGGCACTCGTCGAGGAGGGCCTCGCGCGACTTCACGCGGCCCTTGGCCTTGGCGAGGCTCGCGAGGAGATCGAACTCCACGGGCGTGAGCGTGAGCGGCGCGGTGTCCATCACGGCGGAGCGGGCGTCGAGGTTCACGCGGAGCAGGCCGACGACGAGCTCGGTCGGCGGTTTTTCCGCGGCGCCGGTGGCGGCGGCCGTGGCCGCGCTGCGACGCAGCACAGCGCGGAGGCGCGCGAGGAGTTCGCGCGTGGAAAAGGTTTTCGGCAGGTAGTCGTCGGCGCCGACTTCGAGGCCCACGATGCGATCGGTCTCGTCGCCGCGCGCGGTGAGCATGAGCACGGGCACGGCGGACTTGGCGCGGATTTTTTTCAACACCTCGAAGCCGTCGATGCCCGGCAGCATCACATCGAGGATGATGGCGTGCCACGGCTCCTCGGCGGTGGTGGCGCGCTCGACCCCGTCCGGGCCGGTGTGGACGGCGGTCACATCGAAGCCGAGCGGCTGCAGGTAGGTCGCGACGAGCCGGCAGAGCTTGCGGTCGTCGTCGATCATGAGGAGGCGCGTGCGGCCTTCGGGGCGGTCGGGCATGGGGAGGTTGTGGGAAAATCCCGGGCGGGGCGCAACAGCGGTGCGGGCGGGGAGATTGTAGGCGGGGTGGCCGCATCCCGCGCCCTGCGGCGTGCGATGCCGATATCCCGCGGGGTGGGGGCACCCCGCCTACAACTCGCGCTCGTCTGGCTCGCGTCCGTCTTCGGGGTGAACGCAGCCGATCTCACGATCGCGATCGCGCCGCGCTGGCGCGGGGCGGAGATCGCGGTGCCATCGGCCGCGCTCGCCAACGACGCCGGGCAATCGGTCCGGCTCACGCGCGTGGCGCTGCTGATTTCCGATGTGGCGCTGCGGCGCGCCGATGGCGGCACCGTGCGGCTCGAAGGCCAGTTTGGCTTCGTGGATCTCGGGAACGAGCGGAAAAGCTTCACCGTGCGCGGGGTGCCTGAGGGCGACTTCGTGGGACTGGAGTTTCGCGTGGGCGTTCCCGCGGGGGCCAACCTCGGCGATCCGGGGCGCTGGCCGGCGGGCCACGCGCTCAACCCGGTCGTGAACGGCCTGCACTGGAGCTGGCAGGGGGGCTATGTTTTCGCCGCGCTTGAGGGCCACTACCGGCCGGCCGCCGATTCGTCGGCGGAAGCCGAGCGTGGTTTTTCGTTTCACGTGGCGAACGCCGCGCAGCTCATGGCCGTGGGTTTCCACGCCGATTGGAAAATCTCCGGCGACACCAACGTCGCCCTCGCGCTCGATCTCTCGCGCGCGCTCGCGGCGCACCGGCTAGCGCCCGACGACGGCAGCGAGAGCACGCACAGCGGCGACGGCGACACGCTCGCGCCGCGCCTCGCCGCCGCGCTGGAGCGCGCGTGGTTCTGGCTGGAGGTGACCGCCTCGGCTGGTAGCGGCGAGCGTGAGCGAGCGGACGCGGCGAACACTCCACTCGCTCGCGCTCGCGGCTACGGGACGCCGCTGCCGTTCACCGTCCCCGCCGGTTTCCCGCAGCCCGACTTGCCGGCCGACAACCTGCCCACGGCCGCGGGCGTCGCGCTCGGCGAGGCGCTCTTTCTCGATCCACGCCTCTCCGGCAATGGCGCGCAGTCGTGCGCCTCGTGCCATGCGCCCGCGCGGGCCTTCAGCGATTCCGTCGCGCTGAGCCGCGGCGCCGGGGGCCTGCTGGGGACGCGCAACGCCATGCCGCTCTTCAACCTCGCGTGGAACCCGGCGTTCGCCTGGGACGGCGGCCGCATGCGCATCCGTGATCAGGCGCTCGCGGCCTGGACGAGCGCGATCGAGATGGCCGCCGACACCGCGCGCGTCACCGCTGCGCTCGCGCACGACGCGGCGCTCGCGGAGAAATTCCGCTCCACCTTCGGCTCCGCTGCGATCACGCCGGAGCGCGTGACGCTCGCGCTCGAGCAATTTCTCCTCGTGCAGGTGGCCGCCGACTCGCGCTTCGACCGTGCGCTGCGCGGCGCGGGCGAGCTGAGCGCCGAGGAGAAGCGCGGCTTTGAACTCTTCATGATGGAATCCGATCCGGCGCGGGGCCGGCGCGGCGCGGATTGCTTCCACTGCCACGGCGGCGCGCTGTTTTCGGACTACGGCTTCAAGCACAACGGCCTCGACCGCGAGAGCGCCGACGCCGGCTTCGCCGGTGTCACGCAGCGCGCCTCGGATTATGGCAAGTTCAAGACTCCCTCGCTGCGCAACGTGGCGCTGACTGCGCCCTACATGCACGATGGCCGGCTTGCGACGCTCGAGGAAGTGATCGCGCATTATGACCACGGCGTGCAGCGCGCCGCGACGCTGGATCCGAACCTAGCCAAGCACCCCCCCGCAGGCCTCGGCCTGAGCGCGGAGGATCAGCGCGCGCTCGTGGCATTCCTTCGGGCGCTCACGGATGAGCCCCGCCTGCCGCGTCACTCCTCGCCGTCCCAATAGTCGGCCTCGGTCATGCGGAAGAATTTCTTGGGCTCGCGCAGGCCCCATTTGCCGGAGTCGGGGTAGTGCCAGTAGTCCACGGGCGGGTTGTCCGCGACGAGCAGAAACTCCAGCGGCGAATCGGGCGCCGCCGTGATTTGGTGCGCCTCGCCCGGCGGGTGCAGCACGACATCGCCGACCGCGACCTCGTGCGTCTCGGTGCCCGCGCGGAC
>JANOCA010000510.1:0-2416 GCA_031411915.1 Opitutaceae bacterium | reverse complement strand
GTGGAGCGCGAAGTCGGCGGTGCCGATGAGAATCTTGGTCGACGTCGGCATCTTGCAGCCGAGCGAGGCGAGCAAGCCTTGGAGGCGCGGCAGCAGGAAAAAAAGGAAAAACAGGATCACGCCGCCGGCGACGACGACCATGAAGATCGGGTAGGCGAGCGAAGCCATCAACTGGCGGCGCAGCTCGCGCTGTTCGGTGAGGTGGGCGATGAGGCGCGCGAGCGTGTCGTTGAGCGAGCCCGTGGCCTCGCCGGCCTGGATGAGATTGGTGATCGACGGGTCGAAGACCTGCGGGACGGCGGCCATCGCGCGCGAGAGCGGCGCACCCTCGCTGATTCGCTCCCAGATGCCGGCGCAGAGCGTGCGCATCCGCGGCTCCTTGATGCGCACCGAAAGCAGCCGCACCGCCTCGCCCGCCGAGAGGCCGCTCGTCGCGAGATCATGCAGGGACTCGAGGAAAGGCAGGCACTCCTTGCGCGTCGGCGGCTGCGCCGCGATGGCGCGGGCGGCCTGCGCGGCGCCGGGGCTGGGGGCGGCGCCCTTCTTGCCCGCGGCCGCGACTGATTCGGTGATCGAGTGGATCTGCAGGCCGCGCGCGGCGAGAAGCCGGAGCGCATCCTTGCGCGCGGGCGCCTCGAGATCGGCGGACACCATCTGGCCGGCGCGATCGCGGGCGGTGTAGGCAAAGCGGGGCATGCGCTACTTCTCCGTCACGGTGATCACGCGCAGCACCTCGTCGAAGGTCGTGTGGCCGGCCTTCACTTTTTCCCAGCCGCTCTGGCCGAGCGTCCTCATGCCGTTCTTGCGGGCGCAGTCGGCGAGGGTGCGCGTGCTTTCGCGCGAGAGCACGAGCTGGTGCATCTCCTCGTTGAGGCGGAAAATCTCGAAGAGGCCGATGCGCCCGCGATAGCCCGTGCCGCGGCAACGGTCGCAGCCGACCGGCGCGCGCAGCGTCGTGACGGTCTCCGCCTCCGCCGCGTCGCAGCCGAGGATCGCGAGATTCTCGAGGAGCTTCACCTTCGAGACGGGCGCGGGGCGCGAGCACTCGGGGCAGAGCCGGCGCACGAGGCGCTGGGCGATGACGAGCTCGATGGCGCTGGCAACGAGGAAGGGCTCGATGCCCATGTCCACGAGGCGCGTGATGGCGCCGGGCGCGTCGTTGGTGTGCAGCGTCGAGAAAACCAAGTGGCCCGTGAGCGAGGCGCGGATCGCGATCTCGGCGGTGTCCTTGTCGCGGATTTCGCCGACCATGATGACGTCGGGGTCCTGGCGGAGCACGTGGCGGAGGGCGTCGGCAAACGTGAGCCCGATCTCGGGGCGGACCTGCATCTGGTTCACGCCGGGCACCTCATACTCGATCGGATCCTCGATCGTGATGATGCGGAGATCGGTGGAGTTGATTTTCCGCAAAAAAGCGTTGAGCGAGGTGCTCTTGCCGGAGCCGGTGGGGCCGGTGACGAGGATGATGCCGTGCGGGTAGTCGAGGATGCCGGTGATCTGGGCCTGCTCCTCGGCGCTCATGCCGAGGCGCTCCATCGTGTAGGCTTCCTTTTTCTGGTTAAGCAGGCGGAGCGAAATCGACTCGGCGTAGATGGTCGGGACGGTCGAGACGCGGATGTCGAGGACGATGCTGCCGGCCTTGAAGTTGATGCGGCCGTCCTGCGGGAGGCGTTTCTCGGAGATGTTCATCCGCGCCATGATTTTCAGGCGCGAAATGATCGCGTCCTGGAAGCGTAGCAGATTTTCCGGCACGGGCACGGGCACGAGCAGGCCATCGACACGATAGCGGATGCGGAGCTGGCCTTCCTGCGGCTCAAAGTGGATGTCGGTCGCCTGATCCTCGATGGCCTGGGAAATGACATCGGTGACAAAGCGCACGACGGCGGCCTCCTCATCGACGACCTCGTCGGATTCCTTCGGGGTTTCGGGCGCGACGTAGCCGTCGTCGCCATCCTCGAGCGAGCCCGAGCCCACGCCGAAATTCTCGATGATCAGCTGATGGATGCGCTCGGGCACGGCGAGATGCCACTCAAGCGGGCGCGGGGTGAACGTCCGCAGCCAATCCGTCATCGCGGCATCCGGGAGCCAGGCGGAGGCGAGATGCAGCGGAGGGTTGTCGGCGGGCTCGGTTCGGTCAGCTGCGAGCCGGATCGGGATGATTTGATACTCGTGCACGAGACGCGCGGGCAGCAGGCCGCGGGCTTCGGGATCGGTCTCAAGGTTGCTGGCGACGCCAAGGCCGGACTCGGCGGCGAGCCGCGTGAGCACCTCGGCCTCGGGCCGGCCGAGCGCGGCGGCGAGGGCCGTGAGGCGCTTCTCGCGCGGGGCCTCCGCGACGGACTGGCGCTGCTCCTCGGTGAGCGGGGCGGTGAGGGCCGCCGGCAGGATTTCCGGTTGAAGCACGTTCACTTCGAGG
>JANOCA010000509.1:0-2661 GCA_031411915.1 Opitutaceae bacterium | reverse complement strand
GCTCAACTGGTCGCGCTACGCGGCGGTCTATTGCGACTACGTGATCGATCGGCCGCCGCTGCACTGCGTGTGCTGCAACCATTACCGGTCGATGACCGCGCTGCTCACGCGGCTCGCGGAACGCGGCTACCGCAAGCCCGGCCTCGCCATCGAGCGCGGACGCGACGAGCGCATGCAGCGACGATTCAGCGCGGCGTTCCGCGCGTGGCACGATGGCAGCGAGAGCATGGTGCCGCCGCTCGTGGCCGATACGCACACGCGGGCGGATTTCCAAACGTGGTTTCGCCGGCACAAGCCCGATGTCGTCATCGGTCACAACACGGAGACGGTCACCTGGATGGAGGCGTGCGGCGCAAAAGTGCCGAAGACCCACGGCTTCGTGAGCCTCAATGCCGTTTACAACACCCGGCCGTGCGCCGGCCTCGATCAGCAGCCGCGCGAGCTGGGCGCACGTGCGGTCGAGCATTTGATCGCGCAGCTGCAGCGCAACGAGCTTGGGGTTCCGGCTTGGCCGACGACCACCACGATTCCCGCCCGGTGGGTCGAGGGGCCGACCGTGCGGCCCCTGGAAACCTGAGCAGCCCGTTACGGTTTCGCGAACAGCGGCTCCAGCAGATCGCGAATGACCGCCTCGGGCGCCTTCGCCCGGATGTTCGGTTGGTAGCAACGGCCGTCGGCGATTTTTTTCCGCGGGTGCACGGTGTGCAGCTCGACCGTCAGCTCGATGAGGTAGGACTTGAAGTCCCACTCCCAGCGCGCGTCGTAGGTCAGCACGGCATCGATCTTCGCGGGCATCATGGTCAACGGCCCCGACGTGGCCTCGCGCCCGTGGCGGCGCAGTTCGGCCACGAGGAGTTCGTCGAGGCGGTTGTTATCGTTGAGGCGTCGTTCGACGTAAACCCGCTGGAAGCGATCCAGCGGCATGACCTTGCGGGTCGAGAAATCCGTCGTGCAGCCGGCCGCGAGCAGCACAGCGACCAACCCGAAGAGCGCACCGGCGATTTTCACCCTGCGAGCAACGGCCCTCATGCGCCGCGGCGCAAGCCTGCTCAGCCCCGCGGGACTCAGCGGGTATTGGGGATGTTGGTCGAGCGGCCGTGGTTCAGCACTTCACGCAGGGTGGTGCGCCAGTTGACGCGCGCGGAGATGCCGTGATCGCGCTCGCGGCCCTCCTCGAGATCAACCCGGTAGGCCAGCTCGACCTGCCACTTGCCTGGCAGATTCCACTTCGCGCTGCGGGTGAGCGGCACATCCCAGATCGAGCCGACTTGCACCTCGTGTCCGAGATGATTGCCCCAATCGTTGTGGATTCGGCGCAGACGGTATTCGGCGAACCAGCCGAGCTGGCCCGGCTTGTAGAGGAGGCCGGGCACGGTCTCGAGGACGTCGCGCCGCTCCACGGCGCCTGGCGCAGTGGGATCGCGGTGCGTGAGATCGAAGCTGCGATCGTAGGAGACGTTGGCGTAGAAGGTCGTCGAGGGCCAGGTGCGCAGCGTGCGGGCAGCGGAGATCGAGGGCTTCACGTGCGTGTAGTGATCGTTGAGTTCCACGGGGGGATGGCCGAGCGGTATCCGCAACTCGACGCCCGCGGTCGCTTCGTCGAAAAATCCCACCGGGCGCGGGAGATCGTAGCGCGCGCCGAGCTTGATCTCGCCGGGGCCCCAGCGGTGCTCCCGGCCGCGGTTAAAGGGATTGGGGGTAAACGGCACCAGCCCGCCCCGGAGTTCCCAGCGACTGGTGAGGCCGTAGCGCATTTCGAAGGGGAAGCGCATGTATTCATTGTCTCGCAGATCGCTGAACTTGGGCCGGAAGTGCAGCGTCACATTGTTCTCCTCGAGCACGCCGGGCAGCATGGTGTCTAGGAAGTCCGTCATGCGCAGAATGTTCTCCCGCATGCGGTCGGTCGCCGAAAACGGCTCCGTCGGCGCATCGGCGGCGCCGGCAGTCAGCGTCAGGAGTGCGAGGGTGGAGAAAAAGGCGCGGGGTGACATGCGATTATTGACCGCTGGCAGATGATCGGGTGCCGTCAAACGTGAACTCTGGCGTGAGTTCCGCGTCAAATTGTGGTTGAAAAACCGGCCGGATCGCGCGCGAGGCTGAAGAAGAATTTCTCCAAGGGCGTCGCCCGATCCTCGCGCATGAAACCGCCCGGTCCGTGGGTGCGAAAATACGTCGCGCGCGCCGCGCCGGCTCGGGCCAGCGCACCCAAGCTCGCCCGCGTCCACTCAACGGCAAACTCCGCGTGAAGCCGCGGGTCGTCGGTGTCGGCCGCCGGTCCAAACACGATCGGGCCGACCGCGACCGCCCGTCCACCGCCGAGAGTGCGCGCGTGGGCGACGAGCGCGGCGTGCTGCGTGGTGGTCTCGAGGATCGAGGTGTCGTCGAAGGCATGCACCTGCGCGTTGAGGCCGAAGGTCGTCAACGAGTGCGCGCCGTCGAGTGGGGGCCGCTGGCGGTTGAGCTCGGTAAAATGATGCCGCGAGCCGGTGCCGAGCGCGGTCGCTCCGGCAGCACGCCATGCGGCGAGGGTGGCCGTCGGCACCGCGCCGCCCTCGTGATCGAAGAGGAGCACCACGCAGCGCGGTGGCAGCTTCGCGGGGGCGTTGGCCGTGGCGCCCCGCACCGCCAGCTCCAGATCGCAGCCGAGTGCCGCGGCCTCGG
>JANOCA010000508.1:0-3327 GCA_031411915.1 Opitutaceae bacterium | reverse complement strand
CCTGAGCTTCACCAAGCAGGGCGTCACCCATCTCACGGGCACGACCACTCTCTTCGGCCTGGCGGTGGGCGGCGGACGGCTGCGCGAAGCCGGCTACCTGCTCATCCTCATCGGATCGTTTGTGGCCGGGGCGATGCTCAGCGGCCTCATCATCCGGGATCGCTCGCTGCAGCTCGGCCGGCGCTACGGGGTGGCGTTGATCATCGAGGCGGTGCTGCTCTGCGCGGCGGCGGTGCTGCTCCGCGCGCAAAACGTGTGGGGTGACCACCTCGCCTCCGCCGCGTGCGGCCTGCAAAACGCGATGGTCAGCACCTACAGCGGTGCGGCGCTGCGCACGACGCACGTCTCCGGCATGTTCACCGACATCGGCATCGCCCTCGGCACGATGCTGCGCGGCCTGCCCGCCGATGGCCTGAAGTTCAAGCTGTGGTCGATTCTCATCGCAGCCTTCGCCGGCGGCGGCGCGGCGGGCGCGCTCGCGTTTGACCACCTCGGCTACGGCACGCTCTACATCCCCGCCGCCATCACCGCCGCGACGGGCATCGGCTACTGGGCCTACTGCCGCTACCGGCACGTGGCGACGGATGTGATCGGACATGGGGAGTAAGCCGACTACTGTTAGGCAAAACTGTGACCGACGAAACTATCAAGCGACTCGATTGGATAGCAGCCGCATTGGCGATTCCACCCGTTGTATTCACGCTATGGCTGGTGGTCACGGATTGCGGTTTGAAGCTGGCCCCGAATTTTCTTTGGACTCATTGGGCCGTGCTACTGAGCGTCCTCGGCACGGGTGTCATATGCGTCCTGATGTCGAAATTCTCTTGGCTCATCCGAGTTTTCATCGCGATACCCTACATTCTCGCGATGGGAAAAATCCTGCTGATCATGCCTTACCTCGTCGCCGGTGCAGTGTTTGGTCGATGGCTATGAAAAATCCTCGGGCGGAGGACTCCGCTCACCGCCGCGAGGGTTTGTTGCGGTGCGGCGGGCAACGGAGTGCCCGCCCTACCACGCTGCTCCCTGCCTACACCCGCCACGCTCCGCGCTTCCTGCACTGAGCGTGTGGCCGCGATCGCGATCGTCTTCGCGGCGATCCCGTCGTCGGCCGTGATCGGCGGCGCGCGGTGGGAGCGGAGGTTGGCCACGAAGTTATGGAGCTGCGCGAGGCAGGCGCCTCGACGCGATCGCACCCCCGCGACCTCAGAAAAGATTGCTTCCCGTCGCGCGCGGCGGCGCGAGCAGGCCGAGGATTTTCGAAAGCGTGGGGGCGATGTCGTCGACGCCCACGCGCTGGGGATAGACGCCCGGCTTCACCCCGACGCCGAACCACACCAGCGGCACGTGCACATCGTAGGTGTAGGGCGTCCCGTGGTTGGTGCCGGTCTTTCGCTCCACCCAAAAGGGTTTCATGTGGTAATACACGTCGCCGCTCCGCGGCCCGAAGTGGCTGAGCAGCACCGCCTCGGCATACGTCCCCGTGATCGTGCCGGCGTCGAGGTCCGTGCGCGTATAGGCCGCCTCGACAAATTCCAGCGTCAGCAGCGCATCGCGCACGACCTTCTCGGCCGCGGGGGACGCGACGCCTTTTTCCTTCAACACGTCCCGCTGGAAGAACAGCCAGTTTTCATCGACGAGCAGCCAGCGGCGCCCGGCGGCGAGCGGGCCGAAGGCCGCGCTCAGCGCGTCCTCGCAGGTCTTCAGCAGCGCCACGCTATCGACCCGACCCGCGCTCAGGTTCGCATTCAAGGCCTTCACCCGCTCCGGCAACGGCGCGATGCCGTGGTCCGCGGTGAACACGATCGTGCGGTTCTTCAGCCCCACGCGCTGGTCGAGAAACGTGAGGAATTCCGCGAGCATGCGGTCGGTGCGCAGGGTGATGTCCATCACCTCGTGGCTGTCGGGGCCGTAATTGTGGCCGATGACATCATTCGTGGAAAAGCTGAGGCACAGCAGATCGGTGACGCCCCGGCGCCCAAGGTTTTCGTTTTCCACGGCGGCGCGCGCGAAATCGAGCAGCACCTCGTTCTTCCCCGGCGCGCCCTCGAACGCCTCGTAAAATGCAGCGGTGATCTGGGCTGAGCCGCCGTTCACCACCTTGGGAAAGGTCTGGCCCATCCCGTAGTCGCCGAATTCACCTGGCATGTTGTCGGGTCCCTGCAACTTGTCGTAGGCCGCGACGGGGAGCAGGCGATCCCAGGTTTTTCCGAAGTAGGATTCGACGCGACCTGTGGCGTTGAACGCCTTCACCCACGCGGGCAGTTCCTTCATGTAGTGCGTCGACGACACGATCGTGCCCTTATCCATCCAGTAGGCGGCGTCGGCGAGCTTCCCCGCCAGCAAAATGGCCGAGCGATCCTTGCTCGAGATGCCGATCACCTTGGACTCGCCGCGGCGCAGCTTGAGCTCGTCGCCGACGGTGGACGCCAGCAGCCGGCGCGGGGATGAGCCCACGGCGGTGCCCGGCAACTTCACGCCCCCGCGGCTCTCGGGCTGGCCGATCAGCTGCACGCCGGTGTCTTCCACGCAATTGCCGCGCTTCAGCGTCTCGCGGTCCGTCCACGCGTTGTTCACGATCCCGTGTTCGTTGGCGTGCACGCCCGTCAGCACGACCGCGTGGCCGCACGCCGTCTTGGTCACCGCATGCCGGTAGCGGCAGTCGGTGAAGTTGGCCCCCTGCTCAAGCAACCGCCGGAAGCCGCCCTCGACGAAGTGCGGCGCAAAGCGGGCGAGGTAGTCGCCCCGAAACTGATCGATGGTGAGGACGACCACGAGGGCCGGAGGCGCCGCAGCAGGTTCGGCGGCGCCGAGGCTGCGCACGCCCGCGAGCAGGATTAGCAGGGAAAAAACTGGCCGGCGAAGACAGCGCATGGTCGCAAATCAACGCCTCAGCTCGGAGCCGGCAAGGTCTTCCCACGCGTAGTAGTGGAAGACGCGGCCGTTGCTCATCGCCACGAAGAGACCGTGGGGAAATTTCGGGCCAAGGCCCACGCTCGAGACCTCGCTCCCGTCGCTCTCGATCGCGGAGACGTCGATCTGCTTGATGACTTCGTGGCGGTGGGGCTGGCCGGGCGCGCCTTCGCGGGGGAAGAACCAGAACTTGTTCGCCTGCTGATCGGAGACGATGAGGTAGCCGGAGCCGTCGGCATGCTTGCGGATCGAGATGCCCTCGTGGTCCATCGCGAAGCCGCTCGTGGCGAAGAGCGCCAGCTCCTGGTTGGCGTCGGGCGCATCGGGATCGGCGTGGTATTTGCGGACGCCGACGGTCTCGTCGGAGCAATAGACGTAGCCGAGCTCGGCATCGACGGCGATGGCCTCGATTTCCTT
>JANOCA010000507.1:0-1740 GCA_031411915.1 Opitutaceae bacterium | reverse complement strand
GGACTTATCGCAGAGGGGCGCGCCGCGCAGAGAGAACCCGATTCAGTTCGGCTTCCATTTGCCGGCGCATGGCGGCAGCCGGCGGCGTAGCGATGAGGTTGGTGAGCTCGAAGGGATCGTCGCGCAGATCGTAGAGTTCGTTCATGCCTTCGAGTTCGCGGTAGCGGATGTATTTGTAGCGCTCGGTCCGCACGGCGTCGTAGCCCATCTTCAGCATTCGCGGAAACACGATGTCGCTCGAATACTCGATCAGGAAGGAGCTGCGCCAGTCCGCCGGCGGGCGGGTGAAGAGCGGCACGAGCGAGCGGCCGTCGATGCCGGCCATCGCGGGCGCACCTGCGAGTCCCACAATCGTCGGCGCGAGATCGGTGGTGAGCGACATGGCGGCGGGCTCGGCGCCCGCTTTCACGAGCGGCGGATAACGCACGAGCAGCGGCAGGCGGATGGACTCCTCGTAGGCGAGACGGCGCTCTTCGCTGAGTCCGTGTTCGCCGTAGAAGTAGCCGTTGTCGCCGACCACCATCACGACCGTGCGGTCGAGGGCGCCCTGTTTTTCCAGCGCGGCTAAAATCTGGCCGAGGCCTTCGTCCACGGCCGCCAACATGCGCAGGCGGTCGCGGATGGTTTCGTCGGGCGTCACGGTGTCCGGGCCGAGCGGTTTCAAGCCGGGGATCGGACGCTCGAGCGCGGGCTTGCCCTTGGGCGGGACGGCGTAGTTCTTCCGACGCGGGGGCCGACCTTCGGCGTAGAGGGTCTTGTGTCGCTCGGCGGGAATGAATCCGCCCTCGCCGATCGCCTCCGTGGTGCCATCCGCCCGCTGAACTTTGTTGGGGTGAAGCGCCTTGTGGGACAGCATCAGCATGAAGGGCGCGGTGCGACGCTGCTCGATGAAGCTCACGGCGCGTTGGGTGAAAATATCCGTCACGTAACCGGGTGCGCGGGCCAGCCGACCATTTTCAAATAGTTCCGGGTCCGCCACCTCGCCCTGCCCCTTCATCGAAACCCAGTAATCGAAGCCCGGCCGCGGCGTGGGATCGTTTCCCATGTGCCATTTGCCGATGAAGCCGGTGTTGTAACCGGCCGCTTGCAGGGTTCGCGCGAACGTCGGCAACCGATGGCTGAGCGGACTGCGGTCGGTGTTGTCGAGGATGCCGTGGTGGCGGGTTTCGAGGCCGGTGAGGATATTCGCGCGGCTCGGTGAACAGAGCGGTGTGACCGCAAAGAAGTTTTTGAACTGCGCGCCCTCGCGCGCGACGCGGTCGAGATGCGGCGTGCGCGCGAACGGATGGCCGGCGGCGCCGAAATCGTCGAAGCGGAGGTCATCGACGACGACGAGCAGGATGTTGGGCCGCGGCTCCGCGGCGAGGGCCGACAAAGCTAGACAGAGAGCGGCCAACGCTGGGACGAGAAACCGTGCGGAGTGCTTCATCACAACTTCATCTTTAGAACTTCAGCGCCGCGCTGACATACCAAAGTCGACCGATCGGATTGTAGGTCGCGAGGTCGGCGCCGACGTCGCCCCCGAAGGCCTGCGGGGCGGCGGGCGGCATTTTGTCCGCGAGGTTGTTGACGCCGAGCGTGAGCTTGAGGCCGGAGAGCGTCTTCTTCCCGAACGGGAGGCCGATGTTTTTGAAGGCGTAGGAAACCGAGGTGTCCCAAGACATGTAGGACGGCACCGCCACGCGCCGCAGGCTCGTGCTGTTGGCAAAGATGATGCCGCCCGCTCCGAGATCGACGACG
>JANOCA010000506.1:0-1845 GCA_031411915.1 Opitutaceae bacterium | reverse complement strand
CGACTACAAGCAGGCGCTCACCTTCCTGCCCCACTGGGCGCGCGGCCTGCACTTCACCGCGAATTACAGCTCCCAGCGCGGGAAGAACACGTTCGACTACTTCCAAAACATGATCCCGTTCAACGTGAACTGGGGCCTGAGCCTGAGCCGCCCGAAATTCAACCTGCGCATAAACGAAAACTACCGCGGCATCCAGCGTCGCGGCGCCGTGGCGACCGCCCGCGGCATCGAGCCGGGCACCTACAACTACCGCCCGAAGCGGCTCTACATCGACGTGAGCGGCGAGTATTACCTGAAGCGTTCCCTGGGCGTGTTCATCTCGGTCCGCAACATCGGCGGGGCGACGGAGGACCAGAAGATCTACGGCCCGAACACACCGCGCTACGCCCGTTTCCGTCAGCTCGACGACTACTCCTCGCTGTGGTCGTTTGGCGTGAAGGGGACGTTCTGATCCAGCACCCGCAGACGCGAGGTCCTCCTCGCGTCTGCGCGCGGATCATCCAAGAAACCTCCGCTCCCACTCCGCCTCCGGCAGCGGGCTCGGCCGATACTCGCCAAACAGCGCGTAACGCGATCGCGCGATGATCTTGTAGAACGGATCACGCACCGCCCCCGGCAGCACGCGCGTCCACGCCAGCACGCGCCACACCCCGCCAATCTCGTCCGCCGCGGAGAGCGCACCATCGGTGCGCAGGCGGGGGCCGCCGTTCTCCGCGCGCTCCCAGTCGGGCACAAAGACCAGGCTGTCGAAATCCTCCGTCGGCAAACCCTGGGCGCGGAGATACGCCTGCGCCCCGGGACTCTGCAGCGGCGCGAATCGCATCCGGCCGCCTGCATCCTCGCGCAGGAGGAACCGCACGATGCAGTTGCACAGGCCGCATTCGCCGTCGTAGAGCAGCACCGGCCGCCGCGCATCATTCCGCGCCGGCAGCCAGTCGGGATCGAAGGTGAAAAGGTGCAGCATCACCATGCCGAAGCTCAGATCGGCAAAGTCCACCATCAGCACGATGCCCAGGTGCATCACCAGCATCGTCGCCCACGCGATCAGCCGGCCGCGCCGCCACAGGCACAGGGGCAGAAACAAAATCTCCGCCGCGAGCACGCTCCACGTGAACACCGCGATCCCCCAGGCCGGCAGCGCCAGCGTCAGGTCGCGGATCAGGCCGGGCCGCGCGAGCGGGTTCTCCAGCAAGTGTCGGAAAGCCGTGCCGTCCACCCAACTCGGGCTCCACAGCTTGACGATGCCGCTGAACGTGTAGCCGCCGGCCATCAGGAACCACGCGCCCCAAAAAATCATCGCGGGAAAAAACCATTCGCCCGGCCGCCGTCCGCGCGCGCCCGATGCGCTCAGCGGTTCACCCGCCGGCACCAGCGCGCAGAACAGCAGCATCAGGCCCACATAGGGCAGCGACGGATTGCTGATCAGGTTGTTGCGGTTGAAGAGGCACGCCCACCCGAACCACAGCAGCACCGCCGCCGTGCGCCGCCACCACCCGATCATGAAGGTGAAGCTCAGTCCCGCCATCACCCAGAGAAAAACCGCGACACCCGCAGGCGAGCCGCCCCACGCGGTCGCGAGCGGATTGGGGAGCAGGCCGTGGGTCGGGTTGAGCCGCGGGTCCGCCAGCACGCCCGCATTGCCAAGCAACTCTGCGCCGCTCGGCAGCAGCCACAGAAAATGCTGCAGCAAATAGGCGCCGAAGATCACGCGGAAGAGCGCGAACTGGCCCGCGGTGATGTTCTTCACCGCTCGCATGACGGGCGCAGCAGCCAGCGATCTTCGCGGCCTTTGGTCTTCGTGCGGATCTCGACGGCGAAGTCCTTCGCATCGGCCGGCAGGCCAAA
>JANOCA010000505.1:0-23856 GCA_031411915.1 Opitutaceae bacterium | reverse complement strand
GGGTTGTCGCGGAGCGTAGCGATGCGGCGCGTGACATCGGACCAGATGGCGCGAAGGGCGAAGAGATCGTCCTCGAAGAGAATTTTCCCGCCGCGGCTCACGCGGAGCGTCTGCGTGCGGTTGAGCGTGCCGATGCGCGTGGTGCAGTTCTTGAAACCGTGCTCGCGCAGCGTGAGGTAGACGTCGTCGAGATCATCGAGACGGATTTGGATGACCGCGCCGAGTTCCTCGCTGAAGAGGGACGAGAAGGCCTCGTGGCCGTTGGGAATCGTGAGATCGACGCCGGTGTGGCCGGCGAAGGCCATCTCCACGACGGTGGCGAGCAGGCCGCCATCGCTGCGGTCGTGATAGGCGAGGAGCTTGTTCTCACGCCCGAGCCGTTGGATCGCGTTCCAGAAATTTTTCAGATCAGTCGGGTTGTCGACATCGGGCGTCGCCTCGCCCATCTGCGAGACCACCTGCGCGAGGATGGAGCCGCCGAGGCGGTTTTTCCCGCGGCCGAGATCGATGAGGAGGAGGACGGTGTCGTCAGTCGTGGACGAGGCGTCTCGCCTCGTTTCGGGAGCGTCCAAGCCCGGAGGCGGGACGCCTCCGCCACGACTGAGCTGCGGCGTGAGCGAGAGGCGGATGTCCGCGACGGGCGCGAAGGCCGAGACGATGAGCGAGACGGGCGCGGTCATGCGCTTTTGTTTTCCGTCCTGCTGCCAGACGGTGCTCATGCTCATCGAGTCCTTGCCGACCGGGATCGTGATGCCGAGGGCGGGGCACAGCTCCATGCCCACGGCCTGCACAGCGGCGTAGAGATCGGCGGCGTCGCCGGGCACGGCGGGCGCGGCCATCCAGTTGGCGGAGAGGTTGACCTTGCCGATGGCGCCGATTTGCGCAGCGGCGAGGTTCGTGAGCGCCTCGCCGACGGCGAGCCGCGCGGAAGCGGCGGCGTTGTTGATCGCGACGGGTGTGCGCTCGCCCATGGCCATGGCCTCGCCGGTGTAGACGTCGAACGCCGCGGCGGTCACGGCACAGTCCGCCACGGGCACCTGCCAGGGGCCGACCATCTGGTCGCGCACGATCAGGCCGCCGAGCGTGCGATCGCCGATGGCGATGAGGAACGTCTTGTCGGCGACAGCGGGGTGCGCGAGCACGCGGCGCACGGCCTCGGCGAGCGTGAGGTCCGCGAGATCGAGCGGTTGCGTCGGACGGCGCAGCGACGTCTCCGAACGGTGCATGCGCGGCGGCTTGCCGAGCAGCACCTCGAGGGGAAGATCGATGGGCGTGTTCTTGAAATGCGGATCCTCGACGACGAGCCGCTTCTCCTCGGTGGCCTCGCCGACGATCGCGAACGGGCAGCGCTCGCGCGCGCAGAGCTTTTGAAAAACGTCGATGCGGGCCGCGGGCACGGCGAGCACGTAGCGCTCCTGGGACTCGTTGCACCAGATCTCGAGCGGGCTCATGCCCGGTTCGTCATTGGGGATGGCGCGCAGGTTGAACTTGCCGCCGCGTCCGCCGTCGTTGACGAGCTCGGGCAGGGCGTTGGAGACGCCGCCGGCGCCGACATCGTGGATGAACGAAATGGGGTTCTCGTCACCGAGCGCCCAGCAGCGGTCGATGACTTCCTGGCAGCGGCGCTCCATCTCGGCGTTGTCGCGCTGCACGCTCGCGAAATCGAGATCCTCGCTGCCGTGGCCGCTGGCGATCGAGCTGGCCGCGCCGCCGCCGAGGCCGATGAGCATCGCGGGTCCGCCGAGCACGATGAGTTTGTCGCCGGGATTGATCGCGGCCTTCTGCACATGATCGGCGCGGATGTTGCCGAGGCCGCCGGCGAGCATGATGGGTTTGTGGTAGCCCCGCAGCTCCGCTGCGGGGAGCTGAGAGTTGAGAGCTGAGAGCTGAGAGCCAGAATTGGAGCTGCCGGAGGTCTTGCTCTCAGCTCTAGACTCCAAGCTCTCAACTGCGGCGGGAACTGCCGCCTCGAACGTGCGGAAGTAGCCGTTGATCGCGGGGCGGCCGAATTCGTTGTTGAACGCCGCGCCGCCGAGCGGGCCCTCGATCATGATGTCGAGCGCGCTCACGATGCGGCCGGGTTTGCCGAAGCCTTTTTCCCAGGGCTGCACGGCACCAGGGAGTTTCAAGTTGGAAACGGTGAAGCCCACGAGGCCGGCCTTTGGCTTCGCACCGCGGCCCGTGGCGCCCTCGTCGCGGATCTCGCCGCCGGAGCCGGTGGCGGCGCCGGGGAAGGGCGAGATGGCGGTGGGGTGGTTGTGGGTCTCGACCTTGCAGAGGATGTTGATGTCCTCGTCGCTCGTCACGTAGTCGTGCGTGCGCGGGTCGGCGAAGAAACGGCCGCCGCGCGTGCCGGCGAGGACGGCGGCGTTGTCCTTGTAGGCGGAGAGGATGCCTTCGCTGTGGAGCGCGTAGGTGTTCTTGATCATCTGGAACAGCGAGCGGTCGCGCGGCGCGCCGTCGATGTCCCAGGTGGCGTTGAAAATCTTGTGGCGGCAGTGCTCGGAGTTGGCCTGCGCAAACATCATCAGCTCGATGTCGTTGGGATCGCGGCCGAGCTTGGTGAACGCGGCGGCGAGGTAGTCGATCTCGTCGGCGGCGAGCGCGAGGCCGAGGGAGGTGTTGGCGGCTTCGAGCGCGGCGCGGCCCTGCGCGAGCAGGGGCACGCTCGCCATCGGACGCGGCGTCTCGCGGCGGAACAGAACGTCGCAGGCCTCGACCGAGGGGAGCACGATCTGCGTCATGCGATCGTGGAGCTTGGCGGCGAGCGCGGTGCGCTGGACGTCCGAGAGCACGGCGTCACCGCAATCGAGGGTGAACGCGACCACGCGCTCGATGCGCCGCACGGCGGCGAGGCCGCAGATGTGGGCAATGTCGGTGGCCTTCGAGGCCCACGGCGAGATGGTGCCGGGGCGCGGGGCGACGACTTGCACGAGGCCGGAGATTTTTTCCGTAGCCCGCGTGGGCCCGTAGGTGAGGAGCTTCGCCAACACGCCGTGTTGCGTCCCATCCAGCTCACCCGCGAGATCGACCACGTGCACAAACTCCGCGCCGACCGCCTGCGCCGGCACGCCAGCGGCAGTGAGATCGGCGAAGAGCTTTTGCAGGCGGAAAGGCGAGAGGGCGGAGGAGCCGCGGAGGATCAGCATGGTCGGTGCGAAGGGTTACTCGAAAAGGGGAACACGTGTGGTGGCGATGGGAAAGTGTGGCGGCGTATTGGCCTGCTTTGCCCAGGCACTCGTTGCGCGCGATGGGCATTAGTCGGAGATCGGGGCGGGATTTTTCCTCGACTCAAAGAAGTGAATTCGGCTCCGTCGAATGGTCGCCCATGCTCGTCGTTGTGAAATCGGTTCCAGCCGTTTCGTTGCCCGACCGCTACACGCTTTTCTCTCCACGCGGTTGTCGCTCCGGTTTTCCAACCGAGCATTCACCATGAAGAAATCCTTGCGCCTTTCGCCGGCTGTATTTGTTCGGTCGCTGCTCGGCGGAGCTTTGTTTGTGGGCGGCTGCCCACTGCTATGGGCGGCCGCCGCGCCGGCAAAGGTCGAGCCGGTGCCCAAAGCGATTGCTTTCAGGATGCACATCTCCGGTTTCGGCAGTTCTCCGAAATCCACGATCAACACGGGACTGGCGCGCTCCGAGCATGAGTGGACCTACGAGGAGACGCTTGAGGGGTGGTTTGAGGTCGAGGTAGGGCGGCGGCGCAGCGGAATCAGCGAGGAGGATCTCAAGGTGATGGAGGCCGCCATGAAGGCCATGAAAGTCACCATGCCAAGCGGCATGGAGATGAAAGCCGGGTTCATCGAAACAACCGAATTCGGCGTAAAGCGCGGGGGCCGGCACCATATTGTCGGATCGGTGATCCAACGGGCGAGGAACTATGAGCGGTGGTTCGGCGAAGGATTTGGGCCGACGATCTACGCGGACTACACGGCGAGCGAGGAGGCCAAATGGCAGGGGACGGTCGAACCACGTGGTTTCCGCATCGAGCTGGATGAAACGAGCAAAGTCTGGCTCACGATGTTGGAGCCGAAGGGCTGGATCGGCGACTACGGGTCGCGGATGAACTATCACGGGGAAGCGCGTTTTGAACCATCTTCCCCGGCCGCCGGATTTGGCAAACCGTGGGCCTACGCAACCAACGATCCGGCCCGGAAATTGGCGGGCGAGGAAAAGCAAATCGAGACGGGCTATAATCGCAACACGATGTCCAGCGCCGCGATTAGATTCCCCGATTCCGTGAGGAACAACGTGCCGGCAAAATTCGAGGGCACGCTGGCCACCGGAAAGGTTGACTACGAGGTGGCTCGCCCGGCCGACGTCACCGGCACGTGGAAGATGCACTACTCCATAGAGTGGACGGCGCGCACGGAATTGCCCGAGGATCTGCGCCTCGAGATCGAGGAGACGCCGGCGTATCGCGAGTGGCGGCCCGAGACGACGGCTGACGCGCAGCCGGGCAAGGCGCTGGAGGTGACCGCGCGCGTCGTCACGGCCAGTGGCGCCGCGCCGCGGGTCGCCGTGAAGAGCTTTGAGTGGGAATTGGTGCAGACTTCCCGCGAGCCGGGTGTGGCGATGAACTATCCGGTGAGCGCCACGGATCGTCGTCTCGATCTCGAGCTGGATGCGGCGGGGGAGTTCTTCGTGCGGGAAAACGAGAACCAGCGCATCGTGCGCGCCGTGCGCAGCGGGTTCAGCGACACCGTGAAAGTCGTGCCCTACGACTGGGGCGGCTGGTCCACGCTGCAAGTCACCGCGATCCTCACCAACGAGCGCCGGCTCGTGGGAAAACTGCGTGGCACGGCCGAAACCGGCCTGCGCCTGCCGAAGCGCGCGCCGGGCTCGAAAATTGCCGATGCCTGGAAGGCCAGCACGCAGGCGAGCGGCGCCGACGGGGCAGACGACGAAAACGCGCCCGTCGGCAGCGGGGTGAAAGGCGACGGGCTCACGCTCTACGAGGAATACCGCGGCTTCTACGAGCGCGGTGAGCACCTCTCGGGCGATCCCAAGGTGAAGGATCTATTCGTGCGTCTCGAGGGCACGGAGTTCGCGGCGCCCGCGGCCGAGCATTTTGCCGCGGTCACGGGGCTGAAGGTCCGCCACGGCCTTACGGCGGAGGAGTTTCCCGCGAGCCGCATCATCAACGCCAACCACCGCCAAGGCCCGCACCTTGTCAGCCAGCACGGCATCGTGGTCCGTATCAACCCCGCGCTCGCGGATCGTTTCACCACCGTCGGCGGGCCGGGCCGGCCCGGTCGCATCAGGGCGGTGGAGCTGTGCCCCGGCGCGGACACCGTGGGGAACCCAGAGCGGGTGAAGACGAAAATCGCCCACGAACTCGGCCACTGCGTCAATATCGCGCACCACGGCGAGGCCGACCCGCGCGTCATCTGGTTTGTGAAGGATGAGCGTCTCTACGAGACCAACCCCCGGTCTCGGGCGACCGGCGAGATTTACATCGTCGACGAGACGATCACGGATCACACGCCGGCCGTGATCGCGGCACTGAAGCTCAGGCCCGGGTCGCGTGCAGCCCCTTGGATCGGGCAGCCGCAGGGCCAGCACTCCGGGGACGAGGCTTGCTTCATGCGTTACGACTGCGCGGTCGCCTATGTTTCGCCGTTTGCGCGGAACAACCGAATCACGCTCTACGACCCCGAGAACTACGGTCTCGGGCTTTGCACCAGCCCGACCGGCACGGGGGTCAACGACAAGGATCGCGACACTCCCCTCGCGCGCTACGGCGACGCGGCCGGCGGCCGGGGCGATTGTTTGCACCAGATTCATGTCACCGACGCGGTGCAGGCGCCGAACCGGACCGGGCCGGTCAAGCCATGAGGGCGAGCTTCGTGCGAGGAGCACTGTTTTCCGCGATGCTTGTTGCGCGGCTGGCGGTCGCGGCCGACCCGCCACCCGCCGGCCTGACGCTGTCCCTCAATGACAGCGCATCCGCGATCGTCTTCCGCGGCTGGCCGCTCGTGCTCGGCGGGCAGGTTTACCTGAAGGCCGGCGCCACGGCCACGCTCACGGTCGATCCCGCGGTGCTGCGGCTCGTCATCGAGTCGAGCGGCGGCGCTGCGGCCGACTGGCCCGTGCGCCGCGCGGCCGAGCCGGCGGAGCCGGTTGCGCTCCGGCCGCAGAACAGCGTGGCAAGAGTCTCTTGGATCCTCAGCGCGGAAGAGACTCGTCGGCTCGCGGCCAGTGACTACACGGCGAGGCTGGAATGGGGCGGGCAAAAGTCGCCATCCATTCGTTTCACGGTAGCGGATGAGCCAAGCGTGCTGGAAGCGCGGGAAATGGTTCGCAAGGTGCGCCTTCAAAGCGACGCCGCCCTGCTGCTTGGCGACACCGCGGGCGCGTTGGCGGCGATTGACGGCGCGGATGCGGCGGGGGCCGGCTCCGTGACCTTGCTCCTGCAGCGGGCCCGCGTGCAGGAGCGGCTCGGCGATGCGGTGGCGATGCTGGCGGCGGCGCAGCAGGCGCTGGAGATTTTCGAGCGCGAAGCGCCTGAAGCGGATCATCCGCCGCTGTCGATCCTGGAGGTGCAGTCGAGGGCGCTCGCGAAGCTAGTGCGCGCGCAACCGCCCGGCGCGCGAAAAGTCGCGGCCTCGCCGGGTGCGGGCGAAGCGCAACCCAACACGCCTGCACCGCAGGTCGATTCGCGTCGGGCGCTTGAAACAGGACCGCTTTCTCCGCCACCACCGTCGCCCGCGACGCCGGCCGGGCCGCCCGCTGGAAAAGTCGTGACCGCAGCCGAACTCGATGACGCGAAAATCCGCGCCGATGCCGCGGGCCAATGGGCCGCGAGCGCCAAGGCGAAATCTTCCTACAGCAATCCCAACTACGGCCCGGCCAAGGCCACAGGCGCGCCCGATGTCGGCGTCGCCGGCGACAGCATCGACGCTTGGTGTCCCGGCCAGCAGAACGCCGGCACCGACTGGCTCGAGGTCATGTTTGCCAAGCCGGCCCGCGCGACCGAAGTGCGCGTCCGCCAGACCTTCAATCCCGGTGCGATCGTGAAGGTCGAAGCCATCGCGCCCGACGGCACGACGCATCTCTGGTGGCAGGGGACTGATCCCTACCGGCGGCCGGCGACTCGCGAGATCGCGTGGTTCGCGGTGAACGTTCCGCCGACGAGTTACCCCGTCGCGAAGATCAAGCTCACGCTCAATCTCGCTGCCGTCCCTGGTTGGAAACAGATCGACGCGGTGCAACTTGTCGCCGCGCCGTGAGGTGTTTTTAAGACCAACTCCGCTTTTTCCTCTCACCCCATGACGCCACTCCGCCTCCCAGTCTTCGCTAGGCTGCCCGTCCTCGTGTTGGCGTTTTCGCTTTCGTCGCTCGCTGCCGCTGACTCGGCGCTCAGCAGCCTCGTTCAAAAATTCACCGAGAAGCGCGCCGCGCAGGCCGCCCCGCTCCCGGCCGCGCAGCCCATCGGACAGACCGCCGCGCAGACGGTCGCTCCACCGGCCAAACTCGGACCCGAACCGGCGAAGACCGGCGGCCGAAAGCCTTCGCCGCCCCTCGCGAGCCTGCCCGCGCCGAAGGCTTCCGGGCCGCTGCGCATTTTGCTCGTCGATGACGACGCTTCCTCGAACAACGCCGGCGGGGACACCGGCGCGGCGCAGCGTTCCGACGGAATTTTCCGCGACCTCGTCGCGAAGGCCGTCGGCGGCAGCGCCGACGCGTGGTCGGTCGAGGTCGTGAAGAACCGGGACAACGGCCCGGCGTTCGAGCGCCTGCGCGGGTTCAACGTCGTGCTCTGGTATACGGGCGCGTCCTACGGGGCGAACAACGACACGATCGGGCGCGAGGACGAGAAGACCCTGCGCCGTTATCTCGAGGAGACGGGCGGCGCGGTGATCCTAGTTTCGCCCGGCTACCTGAACAACCTCGTCTACGGGCAATCGTGGGAGGCGGCGGAGCATCCGTTTCTCAAGGAAGTGCTCGCGGTGAACGGCTGCTACGGCCTCGTGCAGCGCGCGACCCGCGGCACGGTGCGGGCGCACAACGGGACGGAATTTCCGATCGAGCATCCCGGCGCCGCCGAGACGCAGTTCAGCGTCGTGAACCCCGACGGCGCGGCGCTCGTGTTCACCTCGCCATTGGAGACGACCTACGCGAAGGCGGAAGCCGGCGGCGGCTTGCCGGTCGCCGTGGCCAACGCTTACGGGACCGGGCGCATCGTATATCTGGGCTTCACGTTCGAGAACATTCCGGCGCAGGACCGGGCCCGGGCGTTTGCGTTGCTGCTCGAGGCGGCGACCGGCCCGACTGCGGGCCGGCCGGTCGCCGCGAATCCCGCGCCGTCCGCGTCTCCCGGGGGACGAACGATCACGCAGCTCCCGCCCGGCGGCACGGGGCCGGCGACTCTCAGCAAGCGTCCGGCGGGTCCGCCGCCGCAAAATCTAAGCTTAGAAGCTCGCCCCAATGCCATCACCGGGTCACCGGGCCACCTTTTCCGGTGGGACGGCAACAGTGAGCCGCAAAGGCATTTCCTTTTTCGCAAGGACGGGGACGCTTGGAACGTGGTTGATCGGAATCCTGCCGACGGCGCCTACATTTCCGACGGCTTCGGGGCGACGTTCCGATACGGCCTCTTTCTGGAAGGGCGGTGGATCTATCCTGGCACTCAGTTCAAGGTCTTGATCGATTATCAGGATGGCCGCGAGGGCGAGGCCGAGATCACTTACAACAATCCGGAGATGCTGCTCCGGGTGGCCACCGATCTGCGGGCGGTGCAAACGGGCTATCGCAAGATTCGGGTGACGTGGAAGCGGCCGCTGCCCATCGAAGACAGAGGACGTGGCGCTGGCGGGACCTTGTTTGCCGCCGGACTTCCGCAAGGAAGCGTATCGCCGCTGGCCACCGATTCTCCGGATGTGTATATCGACATCAGCAACGTGCCCGAGGGGCGTCACCCGATCCACGTCGCCTTTCACGGCATGACGAGGCTGCTGCCCAACGACGCCCGCGGCGTGGCGGAGGTGCTGCCCGTCATGGGCAACCGGATTCGCGTCGTCCTCCTCGGCTTTCGCGTCGGCCGGAAGACGACCGACGACGACATCTTCGACGGCGACGGGCGCGGTGACGAAGTCTACTTCACGGCCTATCGGGCGAATATCCCGCTGCGCAACCGGCCGGCGGGCGTCGCGCCGCTCGGAATCGTGCAATCGGCCGTGATCGGTGACACCAACAATTTCCCCTCGCGCCAGCGCGGAGGCAACGCTGGCCCGACTGGCGGCGTGCGCTCCGGCGACGCGGTCCCCTCGGAGTCCGCACTGGCTGCGCAGCCCGGCATCGCCGCGAATCGTGATCGGCTTCCCATGATTTTGTGGGAGGGGAAACTGGACCGGGAATACAACGCCACCGTCGTGGCGTTGACCGGCTGGGAGTGGGACGTCTCGCCCGCGGTGCCCGCCGATGCGTGGAGCAGCCGGTGGGACCAGCAGTGGACGAAAGATCGCCTTTTCGACATCGCCTCGTCCGCGGCCATCGACACGCCGGACGAGATTCGCTACCAGCCGCTCTCCGCGCCGGATGTGCGCCAGTTTTACGGTGCGAGTTCCACCCGGGGAGGCACGCGCCCGCTGGGCGGACTGATGGCGGGACCCGGCACCTGGGATTGCGTGCCCCTTGGGATCGTGCTCACGCTCCGCAACGTCGAGAGTCTCCTGGGCAACGCCGCCGCCGCCGTGATTAACGCCCCGCTTTCCTCCATGCGGCGCAGCCCGGTCGCCGCGTGGGACGATCCCAACCAGCGTGACGCGTCGGACTACACCGCCGTCCTCCAGATCGAGCGTCTCCCGATGACGGCCGCTGAGATCAGCGACTACACCGGACCGTGGGTGCCGGATCTCCGGTATGCGACTCCGCCGCCCTCGTCGCCCCCAGCGGGCAAAAAGGGCGGCAGCACGGGCAAGAAACGAGGATAGGAAACGCCAACGCAGAATACCCCCGCAGCATCGCCTCCACCCCATTTCCCACCATGCCCTCCTCTCGCCCCTCGAATGGCGCGCCTCGCGTCGCTTTGCGCCTGTTCCTCGCGCTCGCGTTGCCGTTCGCACCTCTCCCGGCCTCCGACACTCCGCCGCCGCCAGCGTCGGCGCTCAGCGGCCTCGTCAAGAAACTCACCGAGAAACGCGCCGCGCAATCCGCCGCCAAGCTCACCAAGGAGCAGCTCCTGCGGCCGGAGTTCCGCTTCAGGGCCGCGCCCAGCTGGCTGCTCCTGCCCGATCTCGCGAAACAGCTCACGAGCAACGACACCGAGCGCGAGGCCATCTTCAACCTGATGGACGTGGGCGCGCGCGAGGCGCGCAAGCTCCTCGCCGCCGAGGCCGAGGGCGCCGACCGCGATGTGGCCGCGGCGACCTCGCTCTTCATCTCGCAGCTCTGGGCCGTCGTGCGGCAGGTGGAGCCGAGCGAGGAGGCGGGCGATGCGCTGCACGCGCAGATTGTCGGTGTGTTGGCTGGGCCGGAGGTCGCGCGGATGAGCGATGCGGACAAGCAGAAGTATTGGGAGTTCTGCCTCGGCTTTCCGATCTTCGTGATCGGCATGAAGGAGGTCGCGACCGATCCGTCCGCGCAGGAGGACCTGCGCAAGATCGCGGCGGCGGGCTTCGAGTCGCTCATCGGCGTGAATCCCCACCTCGTCGATCTCGGGCCGCAGGGGATGGTGATCCGCGCGGGTGTCGAGGAGGCGGCGCGGCAGGTGAGGGCGGAAGAGGCTGCCGCGGCGAATCCCGCGCCGGCTCCGGTCACGGTCGTGCGCGCGCCGGCGAATCCGCCGCCTGCAGCCGCAGCCGGCGGACCGGGCGTTTCGGGCATCACCTACACGCCGCCCGCGGGCTGGTCGCGTGAAAACGCGAACTGGGCGACGATCTTCCGCGCCACGCTCTTCGACGTGAACAACGACGGCTCGCGCGACATGCGGAGCGAGGGCCGGCATCAGGCTGCCATCTTCGTGATGCCTGCGCGCGGGATCACGGGCAGCGTGCATGCGACGTTCGACGAGGTCTGGCGCCAGCAGTTCGATGCGTTCGACCTCGGCGACACGGTCGTGCACTATCGCGCGCGGATAAAGAGCGGCCTTGTGGTCCACTACATGGGGCGGTTTTTCACCCGGAAGGCGCGGGTCGAGGGCGCGCTGAAAAACTACGCGGTGCTCTACCTGATCGATCTTGGGGGCGGCCGCGTGCAACCGGTCACGGCGCTGGTCGAGCCGTTCGATCCGAGCATGGGCATGGCCTCGTTCAAGGAGTCGTCGGCGTTCAACGCGCTCTGGCGGCCGCTGCTGCTGATGTTGGAATCGATTCAACCGGAGGGAGGGCGCGCGCCCTATCCAGCGGGCGGATTTTTCGCGGCGTCCGAGTTGCAGGGCAACTGGGGCACGACGAGCAGCGCCTACGGCGGCTCCTACGTGAACACGATGACGGGGGCGAGCGCGGGCGTGGCGGTGTGTTCGTCGGGCGGATCATTCCGGCTCGGGACGGAGGGAACCTACGACTACTCGTTCGCCTTTGCTTCAAGTCATCCGCAGTTCGGGAATCGCGGCGGGTCGGAGAAACACTCGGGGCGCTACCGGCTCGATGGCGACATCGTGCTCATCGAACCCTCGAAGCCCATCGGCTACAAGTTCACGTGCTGCGCGGTCGGCATCGGCACGCGGCAGACCCCGCAAGGCCCGAAGCGGATCCTCGTCACGATCGGCGCGAACAACGCCGGTGCGTTTCTCTCGCCGCAGCTCATGGCCAACTGGGATTACTACCCGGGCGTGATGGACTGGTGGGTCGAGAAATGAGTGCTGCGCTGCGACGCGCGGCCGTGGGCCCGGACCCGCGCGGTGGAGTGACTGCATGAGCGCATGCTGAAGCCGAAACCGCCAGGCCGATGGGTCTCGCGCGCGATTGGCGTCGCCGGCGTGGCGCTGTCTCTCGGCGGCGGATGGTTGTTCCAGTCGGATTTTGCGGCCCGCGACGCCGCGCGCGTGGCTGCGCTGCCCCGGGTGGACGCAGCAGGCCTGCAGCAGCAACCGCCCGGGACGGCGCTGCTGCTCGAAGGCGATCTCGTCGCGCGCGAGCCCGTGGGCCCGAGCGGGCTCGTGGCCTTCCACCGGGAAAGATTCAGCGGCTTTGAGAGTTCCGATTCGGACGAGAGGAAGGAAAGGTGGAGCCGCGTCGAGACCGTGCGGCCCGTGATCGCGATCAAGTCCGGTGGCGCGGAGGCGGACGTGGCGAACCGCGACTACCGGCTCGACAGGTGGCCCCATAGCGTGCGCACCGATGAGGTGCCGCGCCGTTATGCGATGTTCGAGGGGCCGGAACGGTTTCTCGGTTTCAAGGCCGGCGATCGAGTGACGGCGGACGGGCGCGTGGTCGAGGGGACGGGGGAGCGGCCCGGGGCGCGACGTCTCGAGGCCACGGTGCTTTTCGGCGGCGGGGCGGAGGCCTACGTGAAGTCCACGCGGGCCGGAATCTTGGTGCCGAAGATTGTTGGCGGGGTGTTCGCGGCTTTTGGCGTGCTGCTGATGGCGGTGGGCGGGCTTTGGCCGGGCCTCCGCGGGAAGACGGCGGCCCCGTGCCCACCGGCGAAGCAGCCGCGGCGGGATCGGCGGGAATAATCGAAATTTTCCGCGGCGAAACGAAGGCGGGAGTCGAGACCGCGACCCGGCTGCGCCGGCGCATGACACGCTCGCCGCCGAGTCGCGCGGAGAAAGCCGTTGACCGCGGCGCCCTCGACGGGCATCGCACACCGTCGCGGCTGAAGCGCATGGCCTCGCTGCTTGATGCCTGTGCCAAAACCAAAGGAACTGTGGGTGCTGCGGACGCTCGTCGCTGCGGGCGCGATGCTCGCGGCGCTGCCCGCGAGTGGGGCGGCGGCGCTCACGCCGGCGGAGGCCGAGCTGGCGAAAAAATTCGCCGCGGTGATGCAGTGGCAGGGGATTTACGACGTCGCAGTTAACGGAGCCGCCTCGAGGTCCGGCGCCAACGGCTTCCATCTGGAAAGCCGGTATGAGGCCACCGGGCACGGCGCGTTCACGCTGGAGCGGGTCGCGGACGACGGCGAGGATGCGGCGCGCGGGGTCTTCACGTGGCGGGGGAAAGGCGAAGCCCGCGGCGGCGGCGTGGGGACATTTTCCGACTGGGACCAGCGGGGACTCGGGGAGGAGTGGTCGCAGGAATTCGGCGGCGCGGCCGAACAGGAGCGGATCGAGTTCTCGCTGTCGTTGAACCGGAAGTTCGCGACCTTGTATCCGGGCGTCCCACGCCGGGGCACGGCGCCGACGATGCGGCGCACGGGGCGGATGGTTTCCGCGCAAAGCGGCGGAGGCTCCCAGGTTTCGCCGATCGCGACGACGTTTCCTGCCCCGATCGACGTCTGGTATCTGGGATCGGGCGAGAGGGATGACGCGCGCCGCTGGCAGGTGGTGAGCAACGGGCCTGGCGTCCTCGCATTCACCTACGAGGGGCCGGTGGCGGGGCGGTCGCAGAGATTCGAGGTGTCGGGTGCGGGTGTCGTTCAGCGGAGCCGGGTCATCCTGTTTCCGGTTTACGAAGAGCTGGAGGTCGAAGTCACGATTGCGGACTACGCCAAGTGGCGGCCGCTGGGCTCGATCGCGGATCCGAAGAAGCCGGGCAACACGCTCGTCGCGCGGGCCATCCTGAAAAACAAGAGCGGTAAGCCGAAGGCGTTTCCCGCGGTGAAGGCGTTTCGCTTCCAGCTGCTGGACACGTCGCGCGAGCCCGGCGTTTGTCTGAACTGGCCGCTCAACGCAAAGGACGACGACTACGATCTGCGCCTCGCCGTCGCGAGCACCGCAGGCGACCTCTCCGCGCGGGATCAAAAATTGACGGTCACCGTCCCGCCCGTGGACGCCGAGCAGCGGCCGTTCGCGGAGGCGACGGTGGAGTCTTACGACTTCGGCGCGCGGGCGTCGCTGCTGGTCGTCTGCGAGCTCGAGGATGGCCGCGAAATCATCGGCCTGATGAAGGAGGAGGGCGGGAAACAGGATCTCGTGCGCCTCCCCAAGATGCAGGGGCCGGACTGGATCGCGGAGGTGTGGCGCAAGGAGAAGAAGGTCGAGAAGGTCGCCGCCAGTCACGACGACGAGAAGGTCGAGGGCCAGAAGCACAACGGCGATGGCTACACGCTCTACGAGGAATACCGCGGCTGGGCCGTGAACGGCAAACACACCGAGGGCGATCCGGAGAAGAAGGATTTCTTCGTGCTGAATCTGATCGGTGCCGACGGGCAAAAGGGCATCAACCTGTTCGAGGCTCTGTCGAAGTTGCGCGTGCATTCCAAACTCAAGCGCAGCGAGATGTCGCAGACGGCGCGGCTGATGAACGGCAACCACCGCGACGCGCCGCGCCGGGTGGATCAGCACGGCGTGTGGGTGAAGACCTTCACGCGGGCAGGGCTCGGGGACAACGGCGCGGACACGCCGATGACGAAGGCCGGCGTGGCTGGCCGGCCATCCATCACCAAGGGCGTGGGCATTCTCGCGCGCGGGGATGCCGAGAGCATCTTCAACCAGCCGTTCAACCTGCCCGCGCGCGACACGATCTTCGCCTACGATCGCGCGATCGCGCACGAGCTGCTGCACAGCGTGGGCGTGGAGCATCACGGCAGCGGGGATTACCGGCAGATTCTGGGCTATGTTTCGCCGCGCAATCCTTTCAACAAAGTCGGCCGGCCCTACTACGCTTCGTCCCCGGATAAGCCTCCCACCGTGGTGCTGGATGAGGCCGGTCACGATCTCGCCGCCAAGGATTACGCGGACTACGTGAAGATGCGCGCATTTGCGGACGCGGTGTTGCAGGAGCGGCTGCTTGGGGAAGGGCGGCAATGGATCACCAGGAACGGAGTCGGCTATAACGGGATCAATTCCGCACAGCAGTATGCCGACACGCACATCGAGCTGTTGATCATCTATTGCTTCATGCACCTCAACGGGAACGTGGGGGTCGAGCACGGCGAGCACGCCGGAGATCAGGACTGCGTGATGCGCTATTACTTCGCGAAATTCTACGAGGCGACGGGTCGCAAGGATACCCTTTACGCCGCCACTCCTGGCACGGAGCGGATCGGCATCGATATCTGCCACGCAGGCACCGGCACGGGCATCAACGCCGCCGGCCACAAGCCGCAGTCCCGCTACGGCAATGCTGCGGCCGGCGAGGGCGATTGCTTCAGTCAAATCTGTCCCAACGACGCGATCCCGCCGCGGAAAGTGAAAAAATGAAAACCACGATTCCGTTTCTCTGTTCCTTGTTGGCGGGGGCGGCCGTCGCTGCGAGCGGCACGGCTGGCTTCGGTGCCACGGCGAACTCAGCCGCGGCCACGGATTCGCCCGCTCCGGAAATCTCGCTCGCGTTGCGCGGATTGTTTGAGGACGCGTTGGAGCAAGGTGAGCCGCTGCGCGTCACCGTGCGCCTTGAATCCTCGGGGGCGGGCCACGGCCGCGTGGAACTCGCGCCGGCTGCGGGCACGTGGGTCGATGCGGTGGCGGTGGAGTTGCGGGCCGCCAGCGGGGGCGCGGTCATCGCGCGGGGCACCGCCGTGGGTGCCCCGGCGTCTTCGCGCGCCACGCTCGATCGTGAGCACGTGGCGGGCGGCATGTGGCTGTTTGCAGGGAGCGCCACGCAGAGTCTGCCGCGTGGGGACTACATCGTGCGCGCGCGGCTAGACTTGAAAGGCGGCGCGGGGTGGACGGGCGAGGTCTCCTCGGACGATGCGCCGTTCAGCCTCGTGGCGGTGTCGGACGCGCCGGAACGCGTGAGCGCGCGCACGTTGGCGCGGGCGCAGATTGCATTTTCGCAGGGACAATTTCAGGAAGCGGCGCGCCTGCTGGACGCCGTGCTCGCGAAATCGCCGGACGATTTCGAGCTGCTGTGCCTGCGCGCGGATGTCGCCTTGGCAGGGCGCAACCCGACGGCCGCGATGATTTGCGTGAGCCGGGCCGCGCGCATTTTGTCGCCGCAATCCTCGGGCCCGCCCCCGCACTTTTTGCACGAGGTGCAGCAGCGCGTGTTTGCTGCGCAGCTCGCGCGCGACGCGGCGCCCGGCGGCGTGCCGGAGTGGACGTGGCCGCCGGCTGTCGTGCTCAAAGTCTCCGAGAAAGAGGCGACCGACCTGCTCGCGAAAGCCGCTGGGGTTCCCGTTGTGGCTGCGGCAGCGGTGCAGGCGGGTGGGGGCGCATCCCCGCGGGTGGCCGCGCCCCCCCAGAGTTCGAAACAGAGACCCACGCCCCCACCAGGCGTTTCATCCGCGGCACCGCAGAAAACGGCGCCAGAAGCCGGTCTCTCCGCGCTCACCACGGATCCCAACGTATCGTCCAAGCCCTCCATCGGGACGATCGTCGCCTCCGCCGAACTCGCCGACGCGAAAATCCGCGCCGACCCCTCCGGCCAATGGGCGGCGAGCGCGACGGCCGGGACGCAATACGGACGGACAGGATATTCGGCGGCCCAGGCCACGGGCGCGCCCAATGTCCCCGTGGCCGGCAACAGCCCCGATGCGTGGTGCCCGGCCGTGCGCGACAAGGGCGGCGACTGGCTGGAGGTGACGTTTGCAAAACCGGTTCGCGCCACGGAACTGCGCGTGCGGCAAAACGACGCCGCGGGCGCCCTCGCGAAGGTCGAGGCGATCGAGCCGAACGGCACCGCGCACGTGTGGTGGGAGGGCGTTGATCCTCACAGGGCGCCCGGGGTGCGCGACATCGTGTGGTTCGCCGTGCGCGTGCCGACGACCCCCTATCTCGTGGCGCGGGTGAAGCTCACGCTCAACCTCGCCTCCGGCCCGGGCTACAAGCAGATCGACGCCGTTCAGCTGGTGGGCGCGACGCCGTGAATCCCATGCCGCAACGCGTCTCCTTCTTCATGTGGTTCACGGTTGGAGGGTGGCCTGGGCGACGTCTGACGAAAAGGGCGGCGCTGCTCTCCGTGCTCCTTGTCGGCGCCCAAGCCGATGCCGCGGAACCGCCGGGCAAGGGCGAGCTTTGGCGCGGCGTCAGCCGGGTGCGCGGCCGGGCCTCGATCGAATATCGTCACGGCCAGAACGACCGCGACGCGATCAGCCACAGAACCGTCGATGGAGTGACGCAGGTCCAGGTGGATTTCATCCTGGAGCGGCAGCGCCGCAAAGCGCCGGAGGCGCCGCCCCTTCCGCCGGGGGCGTCCCCGCAAGCGGTGGAGATGATGCGCGCGCTTGTCGCGAGCCTGCCCAACGACGAAGCGACCACCGATTACATTTCCTGGCGGACTGACTCGGCCAAGATAACGGGGACGACCTTCGAGACCACGGATTATTCCTACCCGTGGCATCAGGGACGCTTCACGACCCGCGGGGAGTTCAGCGGTCAGCCGCTTTTTGAGTTCCACCTGGGGCTTACGATCGAGACCGGAGTGTGGCAGTTGGCGACGCCCGGCAGGCTGAGGGAGAAATATCGGCGCGTGACCTCGGGCGCGGAAAACAACACCTCCCAAAAAACCACCAGGATCATCGACGAGGTCTCGGAGATCGATGGCGTGGAAAATTCGGTCTTCGACGGCACCCTCGCCGGTAAGCCGGGCTTCGTGCAAGGCCGGTCGAAGGTCGAATGGGGCCCGTCACCCGGCGGCAGTCCGACGTTCAAGGCTTGGCGCATCGGGCGGCTCGAACTCTGGCCGGAGTATGCCGAAGCGCCCGAGGTCGAGGTGACGATCGAGGGCTACGCCACTTGGCGGCCGGAGGGTTCCATCGGCCGCCCCACGCAGCCCGGCAACCACCTCATCGCGCGGGCGACACTGGTGCCGAAAGGCTCCGCGCGGGTGGAGGATCTGCCCCGGATAAAAACCTTCCGTTTCGAGCTGCTCGACACCTCGAGCGAGCCCGGCGTGTGCCTGAACTGGCCGCTCGGGGCGAAGGACACTGACTATGACCTGCGGCTCGCCGCGGCGCCGCAGTTCGCCGGGCAGCTCTCGGGCAAAGACCAGGCCACCGCGGTCGCCCTCACCCTGAACGACGGCCAGGGCCGGCCCTACGCCGAGACGCAGATCGACAGCTATGATTTCGGCGGGAGAGCCACGCTCAAGGTCGTCTGCGAACTCCAGGACGGCCGCGAAATCACCGGCCTGATGAAAGGCGAGAAGGGCGGGGAGGACTTGGTGCGGCTGCCAAAGATGGCCGGCCCCGACTGGATTGCCGAAGCGTGGCGCAAGGAGACGAAGTTGGAAAAATTTTCGGCGCTCGCCGATGACGAGAAGGTCGAGGGCCAGCAGCACAACGGCGACGGCTACACGCTCTACGAGGAATACCGCGGCTGGGCGGTGAACGGCAAACACACCGAGGGCGACCCGGAGCGGAAGGATTTCTTCGTGCTGAATCTTTTCGCCGCGAAGGCCGAGGCGCAGAATGGCATCAACCTGTTCGAGGCCCTGTCCCAGCTGCGCGTGCATTCGAAATTGCGGCGCAGCGAGATGTCGGAGACCGTGCGGCTCATGAACGGCAACCACCGCGATGCGCCGCGCCGCGTGGATCAGCACGGCGTGTGGGTGAAGACCTTCACGCGGGAAAAACTCGGCGACAATGGCGCCGACACGCCGATGACCAAGGCGGGCCTGGCCGGCCGGCCATCCATCACGAAGGGCGTCGGCATCCTGGCGCGGAATGACAAGGAGAGCATCTTCAACCAGCCGTTCAACCTGCCGGCGCGCGACACGATCTTCGCCTACGATCGCGCGATTGCGCACGAGCTGCTGCACAGCGTCGGCGTCGAGCATCATGGCCCGGCCGACAAAACGCGTTACGCTCTGAAATTCATCCCGCCGAACGTGCCGGAAAACAAAATCGGGCGGCCGCACTACCAGACGGGCGACGGCACGGCCTTCACCTTGCTCCAGGAAAACGGGCACGACCTGGCGGCCTCCGTTTACGTGAATTACGCGGAGACGATGGTGAAACTCAGGCCGACAATGCTGGACATGTTGATCAGCCTCTGGAGCACGGGGCCGGCAGGCTCATCGGACCCGAAGGTGGCGCGTGAACGCGCCGAAGCCAGCCTGCGGGGCGCAATCGATCAGGTTTACGAGCAACGCGGGCTGGTGGGAATGGCGCACGGCGAACACTCCGGCGACCAGGACTGCGTGATGCGCTACTACTTCGCCAAATTCTACGAGGCGAAAGGCGCAAAAAACACCCTCTACATCGTGACCCCCGGCACCGAGCGGATCGGGATCGACCTTTGCCGCGCCGGCACCGGCACGGGCATCAATGCCGCCGGCCACCGGCCGCAGTCCCGCTACGGCCACGCCACCGCGGGCGGGGGCGACTGCTTCAGCCAGATCTGCCCCAACGACGGGATCCCGCCGCGGAAGACGAACTAGAAAACGCCCATTGGCCTTGCGGCCCGAGCATCCCCATTCGTTTGGGAGGCGGCACGCGGAAATGCCCCGATCCTCCACGGGGCGCCGCTTAGGACGCGCTTCGTGGAGAAAGCCGTTGACCATTGCCGACCCCTCCGCGGAATCGGCGCCTTGCGGCGCGTGACGACATCAAATTTTTTCCTGCGGACGACAGCATGAGCGACCGGATCACCCACGAGTGCGGCGTCGCGTTGGTGCGGCTGCTCAAGCCGCTGTCCTACTACCAGGAGAAATACGGGTCGCCGCTCTGGGGCTTCACGAAGCTTTTCCTCCTGATGGAAAAGCAGCACAACCGGGGGCAGGACGGCGCGGGCGTGGCCTGCGTGAAGCTCGGGATGCCGGCGGGCGCCCCGTTCATGTTCCGCGAGCGCAACATCGAGCCCAATCCCCTCGACCGCATCTTCCGCGCGATCATGTCCGGCTACGATGAGCAGGTGAAGGCCGGCGACATCTTCCCCGAGTTTCCGGACACGGTGAAGCAGCGCTTCGACTTCGGCGGCGAGCTGCTCATGGGCCACCTCCGCTACGGCACCAGCGGCGGCTACGGGCTGTCGTCGTGCCACCCGTATTTCCGGCGCAGCTCGTGGCCCACGCGGAATCTCGCCCTCTGCGGCAATTTCAACCTCACCAACACCGAGGAGCTCAACCAGTCGCTCATCGCGATGGGCCAGCACCCGATCTTCGCGACGGACACGCAGGCGATCCTGGAGAAAATCGGCTTCTTCCTCGATGCGGAGCACGAGGACATCTACCGTTTCCTCCGCACCCGCGATCTTGCGGGCGAGGACCTCTCGCACCGCATCAGCGAAGACCTCGATGTCGCGCGGGTGCTCACGCGCGCCTCGCAGAAGTGGGACGGCGGCTACACGCTCGCCGGCCTCATCGGCAACGGCGACGCGTTTGTCGCCCGCGATCCCTCGGGCATCCGGCCCTGCTTCTGGTTCCAGAACGACGAGGTCGTCGCCTTCGCCTCCGAGCGCGCGCCGCTCATGACGGTGTTCGATCTCGCGGTCGAGCAGGTGCGCGAGGTCGAGCCGGGCCACGTCGTGGTCATCAAGAAGCGCGGCACCGTGGCCTCGACGCAGTTCACCGCGCCGCTCCCGCGCGCCTCGTGCTCGTTCGAGCGCATCTATTTTTCCCGTGGCAACGACCTCGACATCTACCGCGAGCGTCAGGCCCTCGGCGGTCAGCTTGCCCCTCAGGTGCTGAAGTCGATCAACCACGAGTGGGGCAACACCGTCTTCAGCTTCATCCCCAACACCGCCGAGACCGCCTTCTACGGCCTGATGTCCGCGCTTCGCACGCAGCGGCGCGACGAGGTGAAGGCCGCGATCCTGCAGGCCAGCCGCGAGGGCCGGCTCGACGAGGCGCTGCTCGACGATCTTATCCTCCGCAACTGGCCCCGCGGCGAGAAGGTCGTGAGCAAGGACATCAAGGCGCGCACCTTCATCGGCCAGGAGTCGATGCGCAACCAGCTCGCGAGCCACGTCTACGACATCACTTACGGCTCCGTGCGCGCCGGCGTGGACAACCTCGTGGTCGTGGACGACTCGATCGTGCGCGGCACCACGCTCAAGCGTTCGATCCTGCGCATCCTCGCGCGGCTGCAGCCCAAGAAAATCGTCATCGTCTCCACCGCGCCGCAGATCCGCTACCCGGATTGCTACGGCATCGACATGGCGGAGCTGGGGAAATTCATCGCCTTCGAGGCGGCGATCGCGCTGCTCAACGAGCGCGGGCAGTCGGCGCTGCTCGACGATGTCTATGAGCTCTGCCGCGACGAGATCGTGCGCGGCGGCTCGGTCAACCACGTGCGCCGTCTCTACGACCCGTTCAGGCCCGAGGAGATCTCGCGCAAGATCGTCGAGCTCGTGCGGCCCAGGCAGCTCGAGTGGAAGGGCGAGTTCGAGATCATCTTCCAGACGATCGAGAACCTGCACCTCGCCGTCCCGCAACACCGCGGCGACTGGTATTTCACCGGCAAGTATCCCACGCCCGGCGGCTATCGCGTCGTGAACCAGGCGTTCGTGAATTTCCACGAGAAGAAAGAGGGCCGCCGGGCCTACTGAAGGGCGAGCATGGCGCGCGCACGCACAGAGCCGGAGCCGGCGATCCCGCGGATCTTCACGGTGCGAAAAATGAAGGTCGTGCTCGATGCCGATCTGGCGCGGCTCTATGGGGTGCCGACGTTTCGGCTCAATGAGGCGGTGAAGCGGAATCTGAAAAAATTCCCCGTGGAGTTTTCCTTCACCATCAGTGCCGAGGAAGCCGAGGCTTTGATATCGCAATCTGCGATATCAAACGAAGAGCGTCATGGACCTCAAAGGTCGCAATCTGCGACCTTAAAAAAGGGGCGTGGCGGGCGGAGAAAACCAGCCCGCCTGTTTACCGAACACGGGGCGTTGATGTTGGCGACCGTCCTGCGCAGCGAACGCGCCGTGCAGATGAGCCTCTACCTCGTGCGCGCCTTCATCGCGATGCGCGACGCCGTCCTTGCAAACACCACGATCCTTAAGCGACTCGCCGAGATCGACAAGCGGCTCATCGAGCACGATTCCGTGCTCCGCGAGGTCGTTACGCATCTTCAGGCGTTGCTCGACGCCCCGCCGGTCGAGGAGTCCGAGCGGCCCAAGATTGGTTTTCATCAGGGCAACCGCTAGCCGCGCGCGCCTTCATTTTTCCTCATGGCCCTTTCCTACGAATCCTCCGGCGTCCGTTACGATCAGCTCGATGCGTTCAAGCGCGCGTGCCAGCAGGCCGCAAAGACGACCGCCGGCCTGCTGAAGGATCACGGCTACGCGGAGCCAGCGAGCACGCGCGGCGAGAGCGCGTATCTCATCGAGGCGGCGGATCATTTTCTCGCGCACGTCGAGGAGGGGCTCGGCACCAAGAACCTCGTGGCCGACGCCGTGTATGCCGCGACCGGCAAGTGCTTCTACCGCGAGATCGCGATCGATACCGTCGCGACGATCGTCAACGACCTCATCACCTGCGGCGCGCTGCCGATCTCGGTGGCGATGCACGCGGCGGTGGGCGACTCGGGGTGGTTTGCCGATGCGACGCGCACCAACGCGCTCGTCGCGGGCTTCGCCGAGGGCTGCCGCACGGCGGGCGCGGTGTGGGGTGGGGGCGAGACGCCCACGCTCGGCGGCGTCGTCGAGCCCGAGGCGATCGTGCTCGCCGGATCGGCCATCGGAAAAATCTTCCCGAAAAACCTCCGCATCACGGGCGACGTGCGCGACGGCGACGCGATCCTTTTCTTCGCCAGCTCAGGCGTGCAGACCAACGGCCTCTCGCTCTGCCGGCGCGTGGCAGCGCAGCTCCCGCAGGGTTATCTCACGCCGATCGGCCACGGCGATCTGCGTTCGTATGGCGAGGCGCTGCTCGCGCCCTCGGTGATCTACGTGGCGTTTGTGCGCGAGTGCCAGCGCCGCGGGTTGAAGCTCAACTACGTCGCGCACGTGACCGGCCACGGCTGGCGTAAGCTCATGCGGCTCGAGGAGCCGTTCGTCTACGAGATTACCGCGCCGCGGGAGGCGCCCGCGCTGTTTCGTTTTCTCGGGGAGGCCGGCCCGATCGAGCGACGCGAGATGTATGCGACCTTCAACATGGGCGTGGGCTTCGCCGCCTTCGTCGCGACGGACCAAGCCGACGCCGCGCTCGCGATCGCGAAGGCCACGGGCTACGACGCGTGGCTCGCGGGCCGTGTGAAGAAAAGCGGCACGCGCAAGGCGGTCGTCGTGCCCTCGCTGGGCCTTGAGTATGCCGGTGACACGCTGCAAGTGCGCTGAGCCAGTCGTGGCTGAGGCGTCCCGCCTCAGTTCAGATGTTTGGCTGGACGCGCGGTGGGAGCACAGAGATGCAACGCCGCGAGGCGGGACGCCTCGTCCACGACTCAAATGATTTGCAGATGGAAACGCCGCCTAAAAAAAGTGTGGCGGCCCGCGGGGCGGATGGTTGTCATCCGCGCCTCCAGCTTGTGACTGCCCCTCAGGATTGTTTCGCCGTGCTCGAAGGAGCACTCTGCTGCATCGGCCCCTTCGGGAGCCGCGCGGTGCGGTATGAGCCGTTGGCGACGGCGGTGGTGGAGTTCCGGCGCGGCGCGCTCTGCACGTATGTGCGCGAGCATCCCTACGGCCTGCTGCCCGGCCTGCCCAATCTTTACTGCCTCGATGGCGCGCACCGCCTGATGTGGATGGCCGATTGGCCGCTCACCGGGGATCCGTGCGCGCGGATTGTGGACGAAGTGGGCGGCGAACTGGTGGTGGAGTCGGCTGCGGGCCTCGCAGTGCGGCTTGATGCCGCGACGGGACGTTTCATCGCGGCGTCGGCGCTGTCGGCCGCGGCCGTTTGACTGCGAGCGTGGCGAGGTAGGCGGGGTGAGGGCACCCGCCTAGAAAATTGATCGCGTTGACGCGACGCAGGAAAGCGCGCCACTTTCGGCGGCTCCCGC
>JANOCA010000504.1:0-14462 GCA_031411915.1 Opitutaceae bacterium | reverse complement strand
GGCGTGTAAGCGACCTCGATGCGCGCCATGTTGTTGATCGAGAGCTGGTGGATGCCGGAGGCGCGGCCCGTGCCCTGCGCGGAGTCGGCGATGGAGATGCCGCCGACGGTGACGGGGACGTTGTTCGGCGGCACGCCGTTGAGTGAGATGGTGTAGGGCGCGCCGAGGCCGCCGGGGTTGATGGTGACGCCCGGCACGGTCTTGAGCACCTCGCCGATGTTGCCGCTCGCGACCGGGCCATACTCGTCGGCGGTGATCACGTTCATGACGTTGGGCGCGAAGCGCTGCGTGTTGATGGCGATGGCGGCGCCGCTCATTTCCTTCGACGTGCCGACGACAAATTCCGCGAGCCGCACCACGCTGTCGCCGCGCGCGGGCAGCGCGAAGTCGCGCGTGACGACCGCACCGGCGGCGACGGTGACGGTGTGCGTGAGCGGCGGCGCACCGGTGCGAAACGCCGTGACGCGCGCCGCGCCCGTGGGCACGCGCGACAGGCGAAAGGCGCCTGTGGCGTCGGTGAGCGTCTCGAGCGCGGTGCCCTCGATGGTGAGGCGGGCGTTTTCGACGAACTCGCCGTTGTCGGGGTTCAGCACGCGCCCCTCGATGGTGCCGGTGGGCGGAACGGCGGCCGAGGCGGTGGCGCACGCGAGCGCCGCCAGCAGACACGCGAGCGGCACGTGCGGGAAGGGGATCTTCATGGGTGAACGAACAGGGGTTGGCGAAACGGCGGGGTAACCAAACTGTGCGCGGGCCGTGGGGACGGCAGCGCGACGGACGGGGCGCTTCCATTCAGCGAACGCGACGGGATTTGAACAGGATTATTTCCACGGGGGTTGGCCGGCCGCACGCACCCCTTGACGCGCCCGCGCCGCGCGTGCCAGCGTGCGCACTTTCTCTTCTCCCTCTCGCGCGCAATGCCCAAGAAAAAGACTCCGAAAAACTCCGACCAACCCGAGTTGCCCCTCGACGCCGCGCCCACGCCGGCCGCGCCCGAGGAGAAATCGGCGCCTTCCGCCGCCAAATCGCCGGCTGCGCCTGCGCCCGAGGCGCCCGCCGAGATCCTCGCGCCCGTCGCCCCGCCGCCGACCAAGCGCCGCGGCGGCGACAACGTCCAGACCGAGGACTCGCCGCTCGCCAACAGCTACCGCGCCTGGTTCCTCGAGTATGCGAGCTACGTCATCCTCGACCGCGCCGTGCCGCACCTCGACGACGGCCTCAAGCCCGTGCAGCGCCGGATTCTCCATACGCTCTGGGACATGGACGACGGCCGGTTTCACAAGGTCGCCAACGTCGTCGGCCGCACGATGTCGCTCCACCCGCACGGCGACGCGTCCATCGGCGCCGCGCTCGTCGCGATCGGACAGCGCGCGTTCCTCATCGAGCCGCAGGGCAATTTCGGCAACACGTTCACCGGCGACGATGCCGCGGCGCCGCGCTACATCGAGGCGCGCCTCACGAATTTCGCGAAGGACGTCCTCTTCAACCCGAAGACCACCGCGTGGCAGCTCAGCTACGACGGCCGCGCCAAGGAGCCCGTCACGCTGCCCGCGAAATTCCCCGTCGTCCTGCTTGATGGCGCCGAGGGCATCGCCGTCGGCCTCGCGACGAAAATCCTCCCGCACAATTTCAACGACCTCTGCCGCGCGGCGATCAACCACCTCCAGGGAAAAACCTTCCGCATCCTCCCCGACTTCCCCTCGGGCGGCACCGCCGATTTCGCGGAATACAACGACGGCGAGCGCGGCGGCAAGGTGAAGGTCCGCGCCAAGATCGAGCAGCGCTCCAAGTATCTCCTCGCCATCACCGAGCTCCCCTACGGCACCACGACCGAGACGCTCATCGAGTCGATCCTCGCCGCCAACGCCAAGGGCAAGATCAAGATCAAGCACGTGGACGACAACACCGCCGACGTCGTCGAGATTCTCGTCCACCTCCCGCAGGGTGCCGATCCCGAGCAGGTGATTCAGCAGCTCTACGTCTTCACCGGGTGCCAGCAGAACATCTCGCCCGCCGCCTGCGTGATCGTGAACGACGAGAAGACGGGCCTCGATCGCCCCGAGTTCCTCGGCGTGCGCGAGATCCTCAAGCGCTCCGTCGAGCGCACCAAGGCCCTCCTCAAGCAGGAGCTGGAGATCAAGCTGGGCGAGCTGGAGCAGCAGTGGCACTGGGATTCGCTCGAGCGCATTTTCATCGAGGAGCGCATCTACCGCCGCATCGAGAAATCGAAGACGTGGGAGAGCGTGCTCGCGGAAATCCGCGAGGGGTTGCAGCCGTTCTTGAAGCAGCTCCGCCGCCCGGTCACCGACGACGACATTACGCGCCTGACGGAGATCCGCATCAAGCGCATCTCCGCCTACAATCGCTTCCAAGCCGACGAAGCCCTCAAGAAGATCGAGGAGGGCATCAAGGAGACGAAGGCCAACCTCCGCAACCTGACCGCCTACGCCGTGGCGTGGTTCGAGATGCTGCAGGAGAAATACGGCAAGGGCCTGAAGCGCCGCACGAGCTACGACGAGATCGAGCAAATCGACGCCTCGGAGGTCGTGTCCGCCAACCAGCGCCTCTACGTCAACCGCGAGGATGGCTTCATCGGCCTCAACTGGCGCCAGCACGAGTTCGTGCAGGAGTGCACGATCCTCGACAGCGTGCTCACGATCATGCGCGACGGTTCGCTGAAGGTCGCGAAGGTGGCCGACAAGGTTTTCATGGGCCGCGAGATCATGCACATCGCCATCTGGCCCAAGGACGGCGACACGGCCTTCTACACGATGGTCTACCAGGACAAGGAGAGCGGAAAGGCCTTCGCCAAGAAATTCCAGATCGGCGGCCTCTCGCGCGACAAGCTCTACCCGCTCGTGAAGAGCGAGGGCTCCAAGGTCGTGTATCTCGAGGTGAGCGCCAAGGAGAAGGACATGCCCAAGACCCTGCATATCTCCCTCGACGGCCGCAGCGGCGCGAGAGTGCGCGAGATCGACTTCGACATGACGCCCGTCCCCGTGAGCACCCGCACCGCCAAGGGCCTCACGATCACGAAGTGGGCGATCAAGGAAGTGAAGCGGACGGATCTTACCTTGGGGTAGTTTAGAGTTGTAGTCCTCGAGTCCTCGTAATCCTGCCAACGTTTGACGGAGCGAGGCTACCAAAGAGGATTTCGGAAATGCTCACGCCAACGGACGTCCACTATCTTGTCGGACTTCTGACCATGTCCGCTGAGCCAGACGGCGTGGAAATCGAACTCGGCTCGATGGTGACAGATACTGCCGCGCAAGAGGAGCGGGACGTCGACATCACCGTTACTGCCCGAAATCCTGATCGATCCGTATTCGGCGTTGGCGGTGTCGAAGTGAAGGCGCACTCGAGGCCCTTGGATTCAACTCACGTGGAGCAACTGGCCTGCAAATTGAACGACATGCCGTCACTTTCTCATCGCGCGATTGTTTCAGCCAGTGGCTACTATGAGCCTGCCGTTCGAAAGGGGGAAAAGCATGGCGTCGATTTGCTCGAACTGAAGGAATGGGATCAGCGCGCCAAGGGGTTCGACCATTTTAAGGCAGAGTGCGTGCCGTTTGTGGTGCGCCGTTTGGAGTGGATCGGTGAGGTCGCAGTCCATGTTAACCCGCGCGTTCGCATTGCGGAGAGCGACAGACCGCTACTGCTCTCTAATCCACCGATCTGGCGGGCGGACGATGATCGAATCCCTCTTGCACCGGACTTCTTAACTTTCGTCCGACGTCTGCAACAGCAGGCAGCAAATCAGCTGATGAAGCAGTGGGAGCCGGCTGTCGTGAGCCCGAATGATGTTAAGCGGGCTAGAGTGGCGGTGCAGGTGGCGGATGCACCGTTCGTGAGAGCCGGGGACCGACGAATTATCGTTAAGGAACTCGTTTATGAAGGCGGCGTTCGTTGGCGGGAAGAACTTGGCGAGACTAAATACAAGGTGCTTCAGCGAATTGGTGATGCGCGTCCGTTGGCGGGCTGCTGCGTGTTTGAGGTGCCGGGCTGGGGTTTGTGTGGGTTGATGGTCTCTAACGCAGATCGTGACATCCGCTTTGTTCACGTTCCTGTGATGGAGCGAAACCGTAGGAAAATATTTCGACGACCATTGATCGATCGGACGGGCCAGGTGACGCCGATCATCTAGTTGTTCCGACAAACAGATCGAATAGGCTGATTACACGTGCGCTCGGAATTGCTCCGGCGTCAGCCCGGCATCCTTGGCGATCGCGCCCATTGTAATGGCGTTGATCGGGGAGTGGCGCGGGATGATCAAGCGGACCTTGCCGTTGCTCATGACGATGTGGCCGCTTTGGCGCACGATACGATAGCCGAGCTTGGTGAAGACCCGGACAGCGTCGTGCTAACTGACTCCGGGGATCCGCGGCATCGCCTTACACCGTGACCTCGGTTTGCTCGATGCGCTTGAGGCCGGTCTCCTCGGTTTCGACCTCCAGCCAGAGACGAATCGCGTCCTTAATGTTCACCAAGGCCTCGTCGCGCGTGCCACCTTGCGAATGGCAGCCGGGCAGATCGGGGCAGCTCACTGACCAGCCTTCGTCGGACTCGAACAGCGTGACGCGGTAGTGCATTTCGGGAAACCAAACGATGAAGGGAGCAGGGTCAAACGGAGAAGCCGGCGGCGGGCCTCAGCTCGGATTTCTGGCGATGGGGGCGCGCCGCCCTCAGAGCGTTGGCCCGACCGCGGCGAGGGCGCCGCGGCTCCAAACGCTTCGCGACTGCCTCGCTGCTTCGACTCCTTGCGCCAGAAAACTGAGATGCGTTCCGGGGGCTCCGGTCGCGGCGCAGGCTTTCCACTGCTGAGAAAATACCCATGTTCGGGCCATGTGCTTTCGTATTTTCCCCCGTGTGTTTGCTGTCTTCTTCGCTGCTTGGTCACTTGCATTCGCCGCTGACCGGCCGCGGCTGGCGGTGTTGACGGACATCGGGGGTGATCCGGATGATCAGCAGTCGATGGTGCGGCTGTTGGTGTATGCGAACGAGTTTGAGATCGAGGTGCTGCTCGCGAGTGCGTCGGGGACGCGCGGGGAGTTGAAGGAAGCGGTCACGCGGCCGGATTTGATCCGGCAGATGGTGGAGGCTTATGGGCAAGTGCGACCCAATCTGCTGCGACACGCGCAGGGCTGGCCGACGGTCGAGCACCTGCGCACGTGCATCGTCGCGGGCAATCACCAGCGCGGGCGTGAGCACATCGGTGCGGGGCATGACACGGCTGGCTCGCGGGCGCTCGTCACGCGGATCGATGCGGGCACGTCGGCGCGGCCGCTCAATGTCTCGATCTGGGGCGGGCAGACGGACCTCGCGCAGGCGCTCTGGCGCGTGAAGACCGACCGCGGGGCGGAGGGCTTTGCGGCGTTCGTGCGGAAATTCCGCGTCTACGACATCAACGACCAGGATGGCATCGCGGGCTGGATGCGGAGCGAGTTTTCCGGGATGCGCTACATCCTGGCGCAGGCGGCGCCGGGCCGCGACAAGCGCGAGGGCGTTTATCGCGGGATGTATCTCACCGGCGATGAGGCGACGACGAGCCGCGCGTGGATCGACGCTAACGTCCTGAGTCGCGGGCCGCTGGGTGCGCTTTACCCCACGAAGACGTGGACGGCGCCCAACCCGCACGCGTGCCTGAAGGAAGGCGACACGCCGGCGTGGTTTTTCTTTTTGCCGCGCGGCGGCAATGATCCGGACGACCCGGCGAAGCCCGGCTGGGGCGGTCAGTTTCGCCGGGAGGCGGACGGGTGGTGGCGCGATTGGACGCCGCCGGCCGGCACGGATGCGCGCACGGCGGTGAGCCGTTGGCGGCCGGAGTTTCAACGCGACTTTGCGCAGCGCATGGCGTGGTGCGTGGCTGCGCCGTAGTGTGGCGAGCGGAAAGAAAAAGCGGGGTGGGGGCACCCCGCCTACATTCAATCAGGCGATTCGACTTCGGCTCAGTTTCGCCGCACCTCGACGATCACGCCGGCGCTCGTGCAGGTCCAGTAGACGCGGCCGTTACGGGCGACGGTGATGTCGGTGGGCTCGGGGTCGCCGCTGTTGACCAGCGTTTTCACCTTCCGCTTCAGATCGTAGGACCAGACTTTGTTCTGGCCGCCGTTGGCGCCGGAGATGCCGGGGGTCGGGACTTCCGTCCAGAAAAGCAGCTTGCGCGGCTCGTCGAGCGCGATGCCGACGGGTTTGTTGAGGCCGGTGAGGAGCGGCGAGATCTGGCCGTGCTCGTTGCGGGTGAGAATCACGTTGGCGCTCTTGCAGGTCCAGTAGAGTTCGCCGTCGTCGGAGGCGACGATGTCGGTCGGCTCGGGCTCACCCTGGCTGATGAGCCGGACGGGCGAGCTGTTCTGCGTCGAGACAGAGTTGACGGTGTTGGTGCCGCCGGCGGTGCCGGGGACGCCGGGGGTGGGGACCTGCGTGAAATAGACGCGGCCATCGTCGTCGATCGCGATGCCGGTGGGCTTGGCGAGGCCGGTGAGGAGCGGCATGGCGGTGGAGGCCGGGGCGTGCGGCGCCTGCTCGAGGATCACTCCGGCGGACTTGCAGGTCCAGTAGAGGATGCCGTGGCGGTCGACGACGATGTTGCGCGGCTCGGGCTCGCCTTGGTGGATGACGCGCGTCGTGCCGTCGCGCAGGCGCAGCTCCTTGACGGCGTTGAGCCCGCCGCCGACGCCGGGCGTGGGGATCTCGCTGAAATAAAGCCGGCCGGTGCGGCAGGCGGCGATGCCGGTGGGTTTGGCGAGGCCGGTGGCGACCACGGTGAAAGTGTAGTCGTTGGCGAGGGCCGCGTGGGCTGCGAAAAAGGCCAGCGCGAGGCCGGCGAGAGGACGGAGGAGTGTCATGATGGGACGGGTTATGTTGGGATGATTGCGGTTGCTGCGTGCCGCCCAAACGGGGCGGTGCGCACCAAGGAAACGAACGGCGCGGGCGTTTGATTGCGGGGGGCGAAGCGCGCGCGGGAAATTATTTTCGCCAGCGCGGGAATAACGCACCAGCGCGCAGGCTCTCATCCGCGCGTGGATCGCGAGGCCGGAGAAAACCCCGAAGTTCAGTCGTCGGAGCTGGAGCTGCTGCAAAGCGGCTACCGCTACGCGCTGTCGCTGACGCACCACCGCGCCGACGCGGAGGACCTCGCGCAGCAAGCGTGGCTCAACCTCTGCCAGCGCTACGGCGGGGCGACTTCTCGTGCGGCGCTCTATACGACGATCCGGAATCTCTTCATCGATCGCTGCCGGCGTGCGCGGGTTGTCGCATTCGATTCGCTCGACGCAGCGCCGCCCGATCTTGCGGCGCCGGCGTCGGCCGCGCCGGGGACCAGCGACGACCTCGAGCGGTTGCTCGGCACGCTGCGGCCCGGCGAGCGCGAGGCGATCTACCTGCACCACATCGACGGGCACACGGCCGAGGAAATTGGCGTGCTCACGCGTCAGCCGCGTGGCACGGTGTTGAGCCTGCTGCACCGGGCGTTCAAGAAACTGCGCGACGCGGCGTCGACCTCACGCGGGCTCGCACCTTAGCGCAATCCAACGCCGCCCTCCTTCGTCTCACTCATTTAGTAACGTCATGGCCGACCTCGAATCCAACCTACGCCGCCACTACGAGGACCAGCAGCTCCCGGAAGAGCGGGCGCGCGCGATCCTCGCGGCAGGGCGGGCGGCGGCGGCGAGGCGTGCGACGCGGCGACGCTGGCTGCTGGGCGCGGCGGCGGCGGTCGTGGTCGTAGGCGTAGGCGGCGGCGCGGCTGCGATGTGGCGGAGTGATCGCAAGCGCATCACGGCGCAGGACGCGGTGGCTTCCGTGCAGGCGCATTTTGCCACGCCGGGCTACACGATGGCCGCAGTCTCGGCCGATCCGGCGGAGCTGGTGCGCTGGCTGCGGGAGCACGGCGGGCCGGCGCGGATCGAGGTGCCGGCGGCGATGCGGGGCTTGCAGAGCTTCGGCTGCCAAGTGCTCGAGGCGCGCGGGCAAAAGGTTTTCCTGATCTGCTTCTTCCTCGAGTCGGCGCCCGTCGCGCCGGGCGAGATGCCGCTCAAGCAAGAGATGACCGTGACGGCGCCGGATGGAACGATGATGAAAAAAACGCGCCCGCTCGCGCACCTCGTGGTCGCGCCGCGCGCGGCGTTTCGCGATGCGCCGGCGCCCGCCGCGCGGGCGCGGATGGCGGCGGGCGGCGAGTGGAATGTCGAGGCGTGGACGCGCGACGACCTCGTCTATCTCGTCGCGGCGAGCGCGCCGGCGGAGAAGGTCGCGGAGCTGGCGCGAGCGATGTAGGCGGAGGCTGGCGGTAGGGCGGGTCTGTGACCCGCCATTGGTGCGAAGACTCAACACGCGAAAAGGGCGGGTCACAGACCCGCCCTACTTCAAGCGTCGTGCGTCGGCCGTATGTCGTCCGGCTCAGCCGTGCAGGTAGCTCGTGAGCAGATTTTCCAGATATTCCTGCTTGCCGGACTTCGGCGTGGGCTCGCCGAGTTTGCCGAGGACGAGTTTCTCGAGGGCGCGGAAGTTGGTCTTGCCGGTCTCGATGTCGCGGCCGAAGCCGGCGTCGAAGCTCGCGTAGCGCGTGGCGACGAACTGCTCGAACTTGCCGTCGGCGAGGATGCGGCGCGCGAGCTTGAAGGCGAGGGCGTAGGCATCCATGCCGCCGACGTGGGCGTGGAAAAGATCCTCGGCGTCGATGCTGGGGCGGCGCAGCTTGGCGTCGAAGTTGAAGCCACCGGAGCCGAGGCCGCCGGCGCGGAGGATCGAAATCATGGCGAGGGTGAGTTCGCGCACGTCGGTGTTGAACTGGTCGGTGTCCCAGCCGAGGAGGAGATCGCCGGCGTTGGCATCGATCGAGCCGAGCATGTCCTGCGATGCGGCGACCTCGATCTCGTGCTGGAAGGTGTGGCCGGCGAGCGTGGCGTGGTTGGTCTCGATGTTGAACTTGAAGTATTTCTCGAGGCCGTAGGTGCGGAGGAAGGCGATGCCGCTTGCGACGTCGAAATCATACTGGTGCTTCGTCGGCTCCTTGGGCTTGGGCTCGATGAGGAACTGGCCCTTGAAATTGATGCTGCGCGCGTAGTCCACGGCCATGTGGAGGAAGGCCGCGAGGTGATCCTGCTCGCGCTTCAGGTTGGTGTTGAGGAGCGTCTCGTAGCCTTCGCGGCCGCCCCAGAAGACGTAGTTCTCGCCGCCGAGCTGCTTGGTGACGTCCATCGCCTTCTTCACCTGTGCGGCGGCGTAGGCGAAGACGTGGGCGTCGGGATTCGTCGAGGCGCCGCACATGTAGCGGGGGTTGGAGAAGAGGTTGGCGGTGCCCCAGAGGAGCTTCACGCCGGTGGTTTTTTGCAGCTCGGCGGCGTGGGCGACGACCGCGTCGAGGTTCTTGTTCGACTCGGCGAGCGTGCGGCCCTCGGGCGCGATGTCGCGGTCGTGGAACGCGTAGAAGGGCGCGCGGATTTTTTGGAAAAACTCAAACGCGGCGTCCATGCGGACCTTGGCGACGGAGACCGGGTCCTTGCCGCTCTCCCACGGGCGCACAATGGTGCCGGGGCCAAACGGGTCCGAGCCCGTGCCGCGGAACGCGTGCCAGTAGGCGATGGAGAAGCGCATGTGCTCGGCCATCGTCTTGCCGCCGACGACCTCGTCGGGGTTGTAGTGGCGGAACGCGAGGGCGTTGTCCGTTTTCGGGCCTTCGTAGGCGATGGTGGGGATGCCGGCGAAGTGGGCGCGGGATTTTTTGCTCATGGAGAAAAGTCCGCCTACGAGAGCGCGAATGCCGCGACGATCCCAGCATGAAATTCCTTGCGGGCATCGCCCGAACGGGCAGGCGGGTTGCGGGGGCGGGAGAACGGGTGCCCAAATGCCATTCGCACCCCGCGCCGGACGCGCCCGCCCACCTTTCAGCCTTCGGCTTTGGCGCGCGCGAAGAACCGCCGCCAGCTCAGGGCGAAGCCGGTGTAGACGAGGAAGCAGCCGCCGAGGCACGCGAGGCCGGCGAGGGCCTGCGCCCACCAGCCGAGCGCTTCGCCGGTGTGGAGGTAGCGCGTCCACGCGCGTGCGCGGCGGGCGGGGTTGAGCTCGGCGTAGCCGTCGCGGCGCAGGAGCTGCGCGGTGAACGGATCGTATTGGAGCGTGGTGAGCGCGGTGCGCGGCCAGGTGTCGCGCTCGCGCACGGTGAGTGTCGCGGGTTGCGCGGCCCCGGCGGCGGGGAGTCGGAGCGTGATCGTCTGCCACGCCGGCAGGAGGCGCTGGGCCTCGGCGAGCATGCGGTCGGGGGTGACGTGCGTGGCGCCAGCGGGCGCGGGTGGGACGGTCGCGGCGACCGGCGCTGCGCCGCTGCTCTGCGGTCCGGAGGCGGGCAGCGGCGTGCCGGTGAGCGTGTAGAGGAGTTCTCCGCCCCAGCGGAAGGAGATGGGCACGGCCGTGAGCGTGAGCCCGATCAGGACGGGCGCGCACCAGAAGCCGATCGTGTTGTGCCAGTTGAAATCGCGGGCCTTGGCGTTCGAGTTCTGGCGAAACCAAATCGCGGGGCGCACGGCGCGCCACGACCACGCGCGCGGCATCCAGAGATACAGGCCCGTGACGGCGAGGACAAAGAAGGCGAGATTGCAGACCCCGTTGATTAACTTGCCGCGCGGCCGGCTCTCCGGGCCGGAAAAACCAAGGTAGCGATGCACGTTGACCATCGTCTGCATGAACTCGCCCATCGCGGCGGACTGCGGCTGGCGGACCGCACCGGTGTAAGGGTCGACGTGGAAGCCGCCGCTGCGGCCGGCGGTGAAGGCGACGGCGGCGCGCGGATCGTTTTGGAAAACGATGGTGGCGGGACGCGCCTCGGGTCGGGCTTCGCGGAGCCGTGCTTGAAGTTCGGCGACGGACAGGCGCACGCTGCCGGCCGGGGGCGCGGGGATTCGGCGGGCGTCTCGCTCGGACCACGCAGTCAGTTCCTTCTCGAACGCGAGCACGGTGCCCGTGAAGCACATGATGCCGATCGCGAGGCCGGCGATCAGGCCGGCGGCGAGGTGGAGCCAGAAAAGGGTTTTGCGAAACATCGGGAGGCAGACGCGCGCGGCGGGGAGAAGTGGCAAAACCAAGCCGCCACGCGCCCAAGCCGCGCTGGCTAGAACCGCGTGGTCAGCCCGACGCGGAAGGCGCGGGGCGAGCCGGGGGTGATGTTGGTGTTGCTGTGCGCGGTCGCGGAGTAACCGCGGTCCAGGACGTTCTCGACGTTGAGCTGGGCGCGCAGGCGGGCGCTCACGCGCCAGAAAACCGCGGCGTCGAAGCGCACGAAGCCGGGCAGGCGCACGGTGTTGTCCGTGGAGGCGAACATCTCGTCGCGGTAGATCGTGCCGAGTCCAAGGCCCCACTGCCGGTTCACATCGTAGCGGTTCCAGAGGGAAAATGTGTGGCGCGGGAGCTGGGCGAGCCGGGCGCCGGCCAGGATGGCCGCGGACTGAGTCGTGCGGATCGTGCCGTCCTGATACGCGTAGCCGCCGACGAGGCTCCAGCTGGCGGTGAGGCGGCCAGTGAGGCCGAGCTCGACGCCCCTGGCGCGCTGGCCGTCGACCAGCAGGGACTTGGTGGGATCGGCCGGATCGGTGATTACGACGTTGCTGCGGTCGAGGCGATAGACGGCGGCGCTGAAGGCGAGGTCGGGCCGTAGATCCCACTTGGCGCCGAGCTCGTAGTTCTTGAATTCCTCCGGATCGAGCGAGCGGTTGCTGAGGCTGAGCGAGGACAACTGCTCGCCGGCGCGCGGCACATGCGCCATGCTGTGGCTGGCGTAGAACGAGACGTGCCCGGCCGGCTTGAAGATCAGGCCGGCGCGCGGGGAGACCAGGGTGTCGCGGCTGCCCACGCCCGCAGCGGTGCGGTTGTCGCGGAAATCCACGGAGAATCTCTCCAAGCGCACGCCGACGATGGCCTGAAGCTGCGGGAGGAGCGTGACCTGGTCCTGGGCGTAGACCGCCACGGTCTTGGCGACGCCGTGGTTGCTGGCATCGGTGGCGTTGGGCTGAAAGGTCAACGGCAGGGTGGTGCGCGGATTGCCGAGCGGCACGCTGATCGACGTGGTCGTGGGGCTAATCGTGGTGAAGTAGCCCGTGAGCCGCAGATTGTCGGTCTCCTGCCGCGCAAGCTCGAGGCCGGCGAGGACCTGGTGCTGCACGGAGCCGGTCGCGAACGGGAGGACGACATCGGTCTGGTTGAACAGGTTGTCGCGGTCGGTCGCCTGGTTGTAGGCGGAGAGCGCGACGGTGGTGCCGGCGGCGTTCACGGCGCCGGGGAAGACGTTCTGGTAGAATTTATCGTAGCGGCCGAAGCGCGTGTGGTTCCGCAGCGTGATGCGGTTGGCGAAGGCGTGGTCGAGCACGACGAACGCGGTGTTCACGGTCGCGTCGCTCCCGCTTTGCGCCGGATCGCCGAAGAAGGTCGAGGCCGCGGTCTTCAACGGACGGCCTTGGAACGAGGATACGCCGCGGTCAGCCACGCGTTCGTCGTGGAAGTGCTCGATGCCCGCGCGCAACGTGGTGCGCGGCGCGAGGCGCCAGGCGACGGTGGGATTCACGCCGTAGCGCCGCAGCGTGACGTCGTCGCGGTAGCTGTCGGCGTCCTCGAACAGCGCGGTGACGCGGAAGGCGAGGGCGGGCGAGACGGCTTCGCCGAGGTCGAGGGTCGCGCGGAGTTGGTTCCACGAGCCGAACTGGAGCGACAGCTCGCGCGCGGTCGCGCCGTTGGCCTGCTTGGACACGCGATTGACGAGGCCGCCGGAGCCGCCGCGGCCGAAGATCATCGCGTTGGGACCCTTGAGCACCTCGACGCGGTCGACGGTGTAGAGGTCGCGGAAATATTGCACGTCGTCGCGGATGCCATCGACGAAGAAGTCGGCCGTCGTGCTGTTGCCGCGGAGCACGGGCGTGTCGCGGTTGCCCTCGCCCTGCGCGATGCCGGCGCCCGGCACGTAGCGCGTCACGTCGCCGATGCTGTGCATCGCCTGATCGTCGATCAGCTCGCGGGTGACGACGCTGATGGCCTGGGGGACGTTGACGAGCGCGGTGTCGGTCTTGGTGGCGGTGACACTGCGCGGCGTGGCGTAGGTCTTCGCGTCGCGCTGGCCGTTCACCTCGAATTTTTCCAGCTGCACCGCCTCCTCCTTCGGCGGGAGGTAGCTCGGCGTCGTGGCGGCTTGGGCCGGGGCGGAGGCGACCGCGGCGAAGACCTGCGACGCGGCGATCGCGCGCAGCGAGGCGGCGCGGAAAGCGAAACGGCGTTGAGCGGCGATGGCGGGAGCGGCGGCTTTCATGGAGAAGCCAAAGTATCCCAAAACCCGCCCAAAAAATTCCACCTGCCGGCGGCGTGTTTCTACCTGCGGGCGGTCAGTTGAAAGGTCTTCGGGTTGACGCCGAACTGGAGGCGGAACGCCGCGGCGAAATTGCTGGGGTTGCTGTAGCCGACGATCGTGGCGGCCTCGAGCACCGTGGCTTCACCTGCGGCGAGCAACGCGTGGGCGTGCTCAAGGCGGCGGGCGCGAAGGTAGGCGAAGGGCGTCGTGTCGAAGACTTGGCGGAAGCCGCGCTTGAGGGTCGTCTCGCTGAGGCCCACCTCGCGCGCGAGATCGGGCAGGGCGGGCGGGAGGTCGAGGCGGCGCTTGAGGATGTCGGCCGCGGCGTGGATGCGGTCCGCGAGCGCGCGGGTGATCGGGCCGGCGTGGGGCGAGGCGGAGTTGGCGAGGGCGGTGAGAAACTCGAGCAGCAGATCGTGGCCGCGCGCGGTGAGCGCCATCGCGCGGAAAGAGCCGGCAAAGGGGCAGCTCTGGATCGACTCGGCGGCGAAACGCGCGGCGGGCGTGAGCGGCAGGGAGAGGATGGGTGCGGCGGGAGCCCGGAGGAGCTTGGCGCCGGGCGTCGCGTCGCCGGTGAGAAGATCGCGCAGCGCGGCGGCGTCGAGGGCGATGCAGACGCAAAACGCGGAAGGCGGGGGAGCGGCGGCGCCGAGCGCAGGCAGGAATTGCATCACGCCGGGGGCGGTGCGCGCGGCCGGGAGCAGGAAAGCGAAATGGGCGGCCGCCGCCGGGTCGGTGGCTACGCCGAGGCCGGGCGCCCACCGCAAGGTGGTGCCGGGTCCGAGCGGATGCTGGCCGGGAAGGGGAGGCGTGGGTTTGCTTTCGGACATTGCGGTGCGGCTGACGGGGGAAATCCGGCGGTCGCAGATCCGGCGGCGGCGCGCGAATCACTCGCGGCGTTCCGCCTTTGCAGGGCAGTGCGGCATCGCGCGCGTGGACCACCCCGGCCGGACGCGTGTGGTGATGGGGGCGGTGGCGGGGCGAGGGCGAGGAAATTTTTCTGCGGCGGCTCGGGCGAAGCACGTCGCTTGTTTCGAGCGACGTGACTCACTCGTTGGTAGTTCCGCCTTCAGGCGGTCAGGGGCAGAGGTTCGGACCGGCTTAAGCCGGAACTACGAACAAGGGCTCGGTTCGGCGAACT